>JAIPDZ010000075.1 GCA_021737425.1 Deltaproteobacteria bacterium | reverse complement strand
CGGTGGCCAGGGATCTGGTGAGAAAGGTGGAAGTGGCCCGCTTTGCCAGGACCTTGGGGACCCTGACCAAAAGCGGGGTCCCGATTCTGCAGGCCTTGCATTTGGTCAAGGACGTCATGAACAACCAGGTAATTGCAGATACCATGGATACGGTGTATAACCGGGTGAAAGAAGGAGATCGGCTCTCCAAGCCCCTGAACGAAAGCGGCATATTTCCCTCTTTGGCCATCCAGATGGTTACCGTGGGAGAGGAGACCGGTAAAATGGATGCCATGCTATTGAAGGTGGCGGACAACTACGACAAGGCGGTGAAGAATACGGTCAAAAGGCTCATCAGTTTTATGGAGCCTGCCATGATCCTAATCATGGGCCTGGTGGTGGGATTCATTGTGGTCTCCATGCTCATGGCCATATTCAGCGTGAACGAGATGCCGTTTTAATTTCACACCAAGGCACAAAGAACACAAAGAAAAAGACAACAAATACATATGCTTACATCTCCTCTGTGCCTTTGTGCCTTGGTGTGAGGCATCCTTTTAATCAGCTTTTGTAAGGAGGAAAAATGGACACAAAAAAGAGAAGAGATCGGGGATTCACCCTGATCGAACTGCTGATCGTCATGGTCATCCTGGGCCTTCTGGCGGCCCTGGTGGGGCCTCGCATGTTCGGTAAGGTGGGTAAGTCCAGACAGAGGGCGGCCAAGGCCCAGATCACCCTGTTTGAGACCGCTTTGGATACCTATCGGCTGGATACCTCCCAATACCCCACCACCAGCCAGGGTCTGGAGGCCTTGAGAAGCCAGCCCAGCGACGTGGAAAGATGGGACGGGCCATATCTGCCCAAAGATGTTCCCCTGGATCCTTGGGGCCACGCCTACGAATACCGATCTCCCGGCGAGCACGGGGATTATGATATCATCTCCTACGGCGCAGACGGAAGTCAGGGAGGGGAGGATGAGAACATGGACATTGTGAGCTGGCGGGGCATCGAGGGGGAAGAACAATAACCGGGCGACAAGACAAAGCAGGATTTACCCTCATCGAACTCCTGGTGGTCCTGGTGATCATCGGCGTGGTCTCCGGTTTCGTGGGGCCTAAGCTGGCGGGATCCTTGACCAATATGGATCTGAAGACCGCTGCCAAGCGGGTGGCCGCGTCCCTCAGGTATGCCCGGAGCCAGGCCGCTACGGAGACCATCACCTATTTTGCGCTGTTCGACCTGGACAAGGGTCGCACGACCATCGGGCCGGACGAGCGAAAGAGGGCGGATGGTGAAACAACCGGAGAGGAGGCCGGATCGCCGGAAAATGACCCGGAACTGAAGCATTATTATCTCCCTCAGGGGGTCCGGATCCAGAAGGGGATATTCAGAGATCAGGAGGCCACCTCGGGCCTTTTTACCATCGCCTTTTTTGCCGACGGCGGGAGCAGCGGCGGCACCGTGATTTTAACCAATAAAAGAAGATTTGCATACCGTATCAAGACCGATTTTATCACCGGGACCGTGCAGGTGGAGAGCTTGGGGAGTTGAGGCTCGAAACGCCATACGTTCAACGGGAGGGGTGCCGGGGCGTCCTGCGGGTGATCAGGCCCGGGGCCAAGGGGATGGCGTACCGGACCCAGGGCTTTACCCTCATCGAAATCCTGGTGGCCGTCTCCATTCTCGCCATCTGCCTGGTGGTGATCCTTCAGCTCTTTTCCGGGGCGCTCAAGTCCAGCCGGGTGTCGGACGAATACACCACGGGCATTTTTTACGCACGGGAAAAAATGGAGGAGATCCTCCTCACCCAAGGGTTGACATCCGGGGTCCAGGAAGGTGAATTCGACGATGCCTACCGGTGGCGTGCAAAGATCGTCCGAATAGAGCAGGCAGAGGAGGAGGCCTCAAAAATACCTGTGGATACGTTCCAGATTACAGTGGACGTCACCTGGGGTACAGACGCCATGGGCAAAGGGAAACAATTCCAATTAAGCACCCTGAAGGTGGTGGAAAAGCAGGAAATGAAAAGCTCCGACGCACCCAAAAACGAGGAGGCGGAAGGTTGAAAAAACGGTTCCTCGGACATGGCTTGACATCAAATCCATCCGGTTTTACCCTCCTGGAGCTTTTGATTTCCCTCACCATTATCGGGGTCATCCTGGTGATTATTTTCGGCTCTCTCAGGATCGGGGCCAGGGCCTGGGAAAAAGGGGAAGCCGATGTGGAGGCCCAGCAGCGGGAAAGGATCGTTTTGGATCTGGTAAAAAGGCAGATTGCTTCTGTTTGTGACCGTGAAATTGAAGTCGACAAGGACACATCCTATGTATTTAAGGGCGATGAGGGGTCCATGGCATTTATGTCCCGGCTCCCGGCGGTTCCCGCAACCCCATCGGGTATGGTGTATGTGAAATATGTCATAAAATCGTCTGAAAAGGGAGGGAATATGCTTGCCTTCTATGAACAGGATGTGGTGTCTTTGCGCAGCGAAGGCGTTGTGGAGACGCCGGATGAAGCAGATCTTCATGTGCTGATTCCCGGGGCGCACCGTATTGAGTTCGACTACCTGAAGCAATCTGAAGTGGAAGGCGACAGGCCGCAATGGCAGGAGATCTGGGACCCGGAGTCGGACGCAGGCTTTCCTGTGGCGGTAAGGGTAACCTTTCAAAGAAACAAAGCCACCGAGCCCATGCGGGTCATTGCCCGCATTTATGCCCATGCACTGGACAAAAAGAATGAAATACAGCTACGGCAATGAACGCGGTATCGCGCTGGTGTTAATTTTGTGGGTACTCGCCCTTCTCTCCGTAATTGTGGGCGAGTTCTGTTACGCCATGCGAACCGAGGTCAACATTGTTCGCAATTTTAAGGAGCAGACCCAGGCCCATTACCTTGCCCTGGCAGGGTTGAACCTGGCGCTCGGGGAACTGATCAAAGACCAGTTTATGCCGAAAGCGCCAAGCGCCCGAAAGGCACAAGAAGAAGGAATTCAAAAGGAGGCGGAGAAGGAGACCCTCGAAGCAGAAGAGGAGCGAAAACGGTGTCGAATCAATGTGGATCTTCCAGCGGTACCGTTCGGAGCGGGGGCATTCCGCGTGAGAATCGGCAACGAGAGCGGAAAGATCAACATCAACGGGGCCGACGAACGCCTTTTAAAAATGATGTTGGCTGCCTTTGAGCTTGATGAACAGGAAAAAGAAATTATCCTCGATTCGATCCTGGACTGGAGAGACAAAAACGACCTGCACCGGTTGAATGGTGCGGAAAATGATTATTATCAGTCCCTGCCTGAGCCCTATGAATGTAAAAACGGGGATTTTGATTCAGTGGAAGAACTGCTCCTGGTCAGAGGGGTGACCCCTGAGATTTTCTACGGCGGACTCAACCGTATCGTAACCGTGTTTACACCACCGACGCGACGTAAACGGAGTGCTCGGGGATTCAAGGTCATTCGTCCAGACCTCAACAAGATAAACATAAACGCCGCACCGAGAAGGGTGCTGCTGGCGCTCCCGTCCATGACAGAAGATTTAGTCGAAGCAATTATAGAATACAGAAAAGAGACTGATTTCAAAACTGTAACCGATGTTTGTTCGGTTGTCGGAGATGTGGTATGTAAAGCGATTTCCCCCCATATCACGTTGGAATTAGGGCCTTTTTATACCATCGTGTCAGAAGGAAGAGTGATGGGGGGAAAGGTTCGACGAGGCGTACAGGCTATCGTCGAGGTGGACCGACGCCTCGAGAAAAAATATCAAATCGTCCAATGGCGGGATGGTCTTAGTTCCCGAACTCCGGACTTTTCCACCACGGAAAACTGAGGATCAGGGAGACTGCAGTTGCTTTTTCAAACAAGCCTTGGCGTTGACATACAGGATAAGGCGGTTTCAATCGTTTATCTCAGCGGGTCATTTAAGGGCTCACGTTTGAGAGCACATGCTGTTTATCCTCTCTCGGATTATGAGTCCATTGAACAAAAAATGGAATTGGTTGAGGGAGTGGTGAAAGAATTTATTCGGGCTCACCGGATTTCTCCTGTTACTGTTTTTTTGGGTGTACCCCGTAATCTGGCAGTCCTGCGGTATGTTGAACTGCCTTTGGCGGTTAAGGAAAATCTGGAGGAGAGCGTTGGCTATCAGATGGAGAAGTATGTCCCTTTTTCCATAGAGGAGCTTTATTTCGATTGCCAGGTGATACGAGAAAGCAAAGACATCGGAAATATTCGTGTTCTTCTGATTGCAGTGAAAAAAACGGCGGTAGAACCTTATCTGTCTCTCGCCGATAAGCTGGGATTGCGCCTTTCCGGGATAGAGATTAGTTCCACGGCCGTAGCCAACTACGTGTTGAGCTTGCCGGATTTGAAAGACGAGGATTGCTGTGCCCTGGTCTATTTAAACGAAGAGTATTTTGAATTTGGTCTTTTGAGGTCGGGATTTTTAGACTATTCAAAGCGGATTGAGGGGGAAACTCTGAAATCCAATCCCACCGAGGTGCTTGGGCGGGAATTGAAAAATCTCAAAGCAGTTATGGGGCCGCAAGACCATGATTTAAAGACCCTGATTTTCGGTTCGAAGGCAGACCTTCCCCCCGCATTGGAAGAGATGGAAGGCCTTGACATTCATATGCGGGATTCATCCGAATTCGGCCTCGCTTCCCCTGAGCTGATTCCAGCATACGGTCTTGCCGCAAAGGGCATCATGAAGTTATCCATGAAAACGAACATTTTGCCTGAGCGGTTTCGAAAAAGACCCAACAGGACGGGACAGTATATTATGTTTGGCCTGGCGGGACTACTGATTTTATCGCTCTTGGCTTGGGGTGGTGGGAAGATCGTCTCCGGGCAGCTTTATCTACAGCGCTTGAATACCGAACTTGAACAGTTAAGCGTCGAAGTGGCGAAAATCGAGAAGATGAAAGCCCGGGTGAGCCGTGTTGCGGATCATATTGATTTTTTGAACAGTTTTTACACCAATGATGTGTCGGTATTAGAAGTATTAAAGGAACTCAGCACAAGAATTCCGAAAAGTGCCTGGATTCAGCGGTTGACGTTCGCAGACAGAGAGTTAAGAATCGATGGCTTAGCGAGTTCCTCCTCGGAATTGATTCCGCTTTTGGATGCATCGAGTATATTTGAGGACGTAAGTTTTGTATCCTCAATTACCAGGGATAAACAGGGTAGGGATCGCTTCCGTATTAAACTAAAGGTCAGAGATTCGAACTGATAACATAAGCGAACTTTTTGTCCGTATTTGTCTGCCATGGGCGAAAAACTCCTTTTGAAGCAGTTGTTTTTAATATAAAGAGATAGTTTGTAATTTTAGTTAACAGGAATGGATTTAACTAAGCTAACAAAATTGAAGATCGGATCCGCCCGGAAATATGTCTTGATTTCCGGGGCTGTGGTTCTGTGTGCGGCCCTTCTTTATCGTTTTTGGCCTGATTTGAGTGCGATGATATCGCCGAAAGCGGAAATCGAACTCAAACAGACTAAAATAATAAAGTACAGAAAAATGGTTGCTTTTGGACAGGATTTGGGCCAAAAGCTCGAGGTCTTGAACAAGGGCCTTGCTCGGTTGGAGTCCAGACTCCTCTCCGGTAAGACGGAATCTCTTGCGGCGGTGGAAATTCAAAAAAATATGCAGGAGATTGCGGCAAATAGCGGTTTAGAGGTCAGGAGCGTAAATGTGCTGGAGCCCGAAAATTTGGATCAAAAAGATTATGTGAGTATACCGGTTGATTTTTATTTTTACCCAAATATCCGGGAACTCAAAGAGATGCTATACAGGATTGAATCTTCCAAGGTTTTCCTGAAAGTGATAAAGCTGACCACACAATATCATGCCAATCCTGAGCGGCGATTCCGCTGCCATATTACCTTGGCTGGTTTGATGAAAAGGCGTCAAACTTCCGAACCAGGTCCTTGAAATATGTTTTCAAAAACATGGATTATCAGTCTTATCCTCGCTGCAGCCGTTATTTTTCTGAGCATAAAGGCCGTTCGTGTTTGGTCTGATATGGAGACAAAATTTCCAGAATCCGACTTGCACCAAAGACAAGCTTCCACGCCGGAGAAAAAGGTGGTACAAAAAGCCCGGCCGCCAGAAGCGACTTATGAGGTGGTGGTCGAAAATAATCTCTTTTGGCCGGATCGATCCGAGAATAGTGTCAAAAACAATGAAAAACCGCAGCCGAAGAAAAAAGGGCCTGACCCGAGACTCCTTAAGGTTTTGCAGGCAACCGCCAAACAGGTTTCGCTTTACGGGGTATTGATTACCGATGGAGAAAAAAAGGCCCTTATCAGAAGTCCCGGCGCACCTGCTTTACCGGGAAGAAAAAACAACCAGCAGGTTCCCGGGGGCGAAATAAAATGGGTGAAAGTGGGTGATCCGGTTAACCGGTTTACAGTGAATGATATTACAAAGTCAGGCGTGGTCCTGGGTGCAGAGGGGTTGAAATTTGATATTGCCCTGTATGACCAAGACAGGCCAAAGCCCCGGGCCCCCCAAAAACCAATAGCCGGCCCCATTGTGATTGACACGAAAAAAGGGCCTGAGCCAGCGCCCCCCGCTGAGAAAGCAAAACCGCCTGAACCGGCGCCCCCTGCTGAGAAAGCGAAAGCGCCTGCGGAAACAGGCAATGAGAAGAAATCCCCGGGTAAGGCCGGCCAAAAGGTCATGCCCCCCACCGGGGCTGAAAGCACTGAGCCCAAAAAAAGGTAAATTTTTATGAATAAAAGACTGACAAATTACAGTTGGATTTTGTGCACAATACTCTTGGCCGGTTTTTTGCTGGTAAGCTGTGCAGGGCAACAGACCCGTAAAAATGTGGAAAAAGGGAAACCCCAAGGGGCGGATACGATGGTGAACGAGGCGGCGACAAAGGCAGGTAGGGCGGATGAGAAGAAAGCCGAAAAGCCGATAACCGTTCTGTCGGATGCCGAGAGTGAGCACACAGCTTCCACCACTGAAAAAGCCGTGCCCACGGCGGTTAAGGATGAACAATCGGAACCCCAGCGGATTGAGGCACCGGCCCCACCCTCCCCTTCTCCCGTCCCCCGGCCCGTCAAAAAGGTGAGCCAGAAAGCCTCTCAGGAAGAAAAAGGACCCAAAATCGTCCTTAATTTTGACAATGCGGACCTGTACGCGGTGATCAGCACCATCGCCGAATTGTTGGAGATCAACTATATCGTGGATCCGCAGGTCAGCGGCAAGGTGACCATCAATACGGCCGGAGGGTTACAAAAAGAGGACCTGTTACCCCTTTTTTTCCAGATTCTGGAGGTAAACGGTCTGACCGCCATTCAGACCGGCAACCTCTACAAAATCATGCCGCTCAAGGATTCTCCGAGGGGCGCCATATATTTTTCTGAGGGCGAAAGTCCACCCCCGCAGGAAAGGACCATGCTCCAGATCATTCCGCTCAAGTACATATCCGCCCAGGAGATGACCAAGATTATCACCCCTTTTATCTCCGAAGGGGGGACCATTGTCTCGGATACCATGTCTAATACCCTCCTTGTGGTGGACAAAGGGATCAATATTATGAAAGTCATGAGGTTGGTGAAGACCTTTGATGTCAATATGTTTGAACGGGTGCACTACCGGTTTTACCCTCTGGAGTATTTGGACGCCGAGGAAGTGGCCCAAATCATGGGCGATTTTTCCGCTTCTTACGGGGAGATCGGCAATGCGTTCATCAAATTTATCGCCATCACCCGGGTCAACACCCTTCTCGTGGTCAGTACCACGCCCCTGGTCTTTGATAAGGTGGAAGAAATTTTAAAGCAGATTGACGTGGTGGACAAAACGGTCCAGCCCCGGATCTATGTCTATTTTGTCAAAAACGGGCAGGCCAAGGATTTGGAGGGGGTGTTGACCAAGGTCTTCACCGGGAAGTCGTCTGCGGAAAAGGACAGTGGGAGCAAGGGGTTTCAACCCATCGGCGGGAACCCTTTTTCAGAAGCGCGCATGGAATCCAAGCGAAAACAAGAGGCCGCCGCCAAATCCCGGCCGGAAAGGCCTGCTCAGACCGCCCCACAACCCGGAGGCGAGGGGGATAAAGGCTCGGGAACCGGGTCCCTGCGGGGGGAGGTGGAGATTACCGCGGATGAGGTCAGAAACGCCCTCCTCATCGAGGCCACCCCGGCGGATTACCGGATCATCGAGGGTATATTGAGAAAGATCGATGTGCTTCCCCGCCAGGTGTTGATCGAGGCCACCATTGCGGAGATTTCCATTGATACCAGTACGGAGATAGGCATGGAATGGGCCTTGGGCAAGGGTGCGGCCCTGGGGAACGCCAGTTTTGCAGCCACCCTGAACAAACTGGTGGGAGAGGGGACCGACGCCACCCGGACCGGCCTCCAGTATTCCATCGGGGTGACCGATAAATGGTATGCGGCCCTCAATGCCATGGCGAGTGAGGGGAAGGTCAATATCCTCTCCTCCCCGCATGTCCTGGCCTCCGACAACAAGGAGGCCAAGATCGATGTCTCCCGGGAGATCCCTGTGTCCACCGGGGAGACCACTTATGCCACCAGCACGGCCGTGACCGAGACCAGCATCGAATACCGGGATACAGGGGTGATGCTGGGGGTGACCCCGCATATCAATGAGCGGGGCCTGGTAACCATGGAGATCAGCGAGGAGGTCAGCGATCTCCAGGAAAACGTTCAGGTGGCGGGCAAGAGTTACCCGTCCTTTTTCAAGCGGTCCATCAATACCACCCTTACGGTCAAACACGGCCAGACCATCGCCATCGGCGGCCTCATCAAGGATAGAGAGGAAGAGTCCGTAACCGGACTTCCCTGTCTTATCAATATCCCCATTATTCGGTACCTTACAGGCCAGACCAGCAAATCCACGGAGAAACAGGAATTGATCGTCTTGTTGACCCCCCGGGTCATCGTGGACCTGAATGACGTGGACGAGGTTACCGACGAATTCAAGCAGAAGGTAAAAAACGTCATCAAGCGGTTCAACCCCTGATTCAATTAAGTACTTTTAATTTCCCGGAAGCAAGCATTTGAAGCGTGTTAAAGTATAATACGTTAAAAATACTTTTAGTTGTTATAATATCGGCATCTTTTGCTTCCATTTTTATGATATTTATCAAAAACAACATGTGGATACTTGCAGAATATCAAGAAAGTGACCCCCTATCGAGTTTCGAAAAGAAAATTGAATGCCTCAAAGATTGGCTCCCCAAAAGTGCTGTGGTGGGATATGTGAGCGATAGACCTCCTGTAGAATACCTTTTTACAGTCTATACGCTTGTGCCCGTTTTAGTAGAGGTAAAAGAATACAGTTACCCCCCTTATTTTGTGAAAGATACCGGCAAAGACTATGATTTTCTAATCGAAAATACACATCAAGATCGTTTTAATGAGAATAATTATAGTGTGGTAATCGATTGCGGAAATGGTGTCAGGCTTTATAAAAAGAGAGATTAGACAATGTTAGTCGCGCATGTATTTTTCTTTCTTATGGCCATTGCCTGTGGTCTTTTGTTGACTTCCATATGTGTCCCTTATAACAGAAACGACTTTTTCCCCATATCGTTACGACTCCTCGTTTCAATCGGAATCGGATTGGGCACGTGCTCTATCCTGCAATTTTTGAGCCTCGCTTTATTTACATTCTCAAAAAGCGTTTTGCTGACCGCGGAGATTATGTTCTTGGCAGGCTTGGTCATCATAGCCGTTTTAAGGTTGAGAGATACCCACAAAGGAACTGTGTGTAGGTCCATTTCTACGGTTTCAACGGAAAGCCAACTCAATGCCTATATTTCAATAGCTTTTTTTGCCCTCCTGATCCTTTCGGCTATCACATTCATCTGCCTTGTTGTCCTTAATCCACATGGCGGTTGGGATGCTTGTGGCATCTGGAATTTGAGAGCTCGTCATATATTCAGAAGCGGGATCAATTGGAAAGAAGCATTTTCAAACGTACTCGAATGGACTCATCCGGATTATCCCCTTTTGATACCCCTTTCCACCGTTAGGATCTGGCTTTATTCTGGGAGGGAATCGGTTGTATCATCGGCTGTGATTACCGGAGTTTTCACTTTTGCAACGGTGGGAATGCTTGTATGTGCTTTAGGAGTCCGGAAAGATAAAAGCCAGGGCTATTTAGCGGGCCTGATGTTGTTAGGGATACCCTTTTTTATCAAACTTGGTGCTGATCAGTATGCCGATGTGCCGGTTGCCTTTTTCTTTTTGGCAACGGTCATCCTTTGTACCCTGTATTTGGCGGATGACCGGAGAGAGCCAGGCTTTCTGTTTATGGGTGGGATAACAGGGTCATTCGCAGCATGGACAAAAAATGAAGGCCTTATGTTTATGGTTGTCGTGCCGGTTGCCTTTTTTATAACACGTCTCTTCCTTGAGAAGCGGAGAAATGTCGCCAGAGAGTTGACATTTTTCACGCTGGGAGCATTGCCGGTTTTGTTGGTGCTGATATATTTCAAAGTGATGATTGCACCGGAAAATGATCTGCTCGGCGTGATGAACTTCGATTTAATCAGGAGCAGGATTACTGACTTATCACGATATGCAACGGTCAGCTTTTTTTTCCTCTCACAAATGTGGGCTTTTTGGCAGTGGAATATAATTCCAATTTTGTTATTGATTTATTTGATCGTCATGAAATCCTTAATTACCAAAAGGAGCTTCACAGCGGGCTTATTTCCAATTTTTACTGTATTACTTATGGGCCTTGGTTATTTTTTTGTTTATATCACAATGTCTAAGGATCTCCTGTGGCACTTGGATACATCCTTCAGCAGGCTGCTGATTCAATTGACACCCACAATCTTGTTTGCCTATTTTTTGATTGTACCCACTGTGAATGAATTGTTTGTTAGCCTATATGACACACCATTTGATGACCCTGGGAAAAATCATAAACGTCAGTTTCCCTTACCTTCGGAGCATTCAAGAGGCGCCTTAGCCAGCATCTGAGGCTTTGGCTGCGGATCTGGTTTTGCCACCGACAGGATGATCCTTTCATGAATATGAAAACAGATGTGAATCCCTTTTCCCTGATAATGCGCTGGGCGACGGTGCCTTTTCGCTTCAAGGCCCTTTTCTGGGGATTCATGATTAGTGAAATCCGGGGCCGTTTTGCCGGCTCCATCGGCGGCGTCCTGTGGAGTCTTCTGACGCCTTTGGCCAATCTGCTGATCTATATCTTCGTGTTTTCATTGATCCTCAAGATCCGGCTCCAACCCATGGAGACCGGTACGGATAGTTTTGCGGTTTTTTTTCTGGCCGGGCTTCTGCCCTGGGGGGCCTTTGCCGAATCGCTGTCCGAGGCTTCCAGCCTTTTTTTACAGCGGGCCGCGATGATCACCAAAGTCGCTTTTCCGCTGGAACTACTGCCCATGATCGGTGTGCTTGTCCCCTTTTTCCTGCATGGGCTGGGGTTTGCCATGTATTTGGGCTATTTGATTATCAAAGGGTACTTTCATGTGGTATGGCTGTGGCTGCCTGTGGTCATTGTTATCCACATGGTGTTCGCCCTGGGTATGGTCACCCTGATTTCCAGTCTGTCCGTATTCTTGCGGGATATTCAACAATTTATCGGGACCGTCCTTACCTTGTGGTTTTTTTCAACGCCCATTATCTATCCCTTGAGCATGGTGCCCGATCCCTTTTCCCTGATGATGAAGTTCAACCCCATGTATCCGTTCATTGAACTGTATCGCCGCATTTTACTGCAGCACACCCTTTCCTGGGATCTGATAGGAACTGCCGGGGGGCTGGCTGCCGTGGTTTTTACCGGCGGCGTTCTTTTTTTCAGCCGGGCCAAATATGCCTTTGCGGATGTCCTGTAAGCCATGGATAAAAATGGCCCTTTTGACCGGGTTTAGGAAAAGAAATTGTACGCGGTTAATGCAGACCACCTGACAAAAAGGTACAGAATCTATCTGAGACCGTTTGACCGCTTGAAAGAGGCCGTTCTCCGTCGGCCTTTTCACGAGTCGGTGGAGGCCCTGAGCGATGTCTCTTTCCAGGTGCCCACAGGGGACAGCCTGGGGATTATTGGAGAAAACGGGGCCGGCAAATCGACCTTGCTCAAGATCCTGGCGGGCACGGTCCGGCCCACTCAGGGAAATTTCCTGCGGCAGGGAAGAGTGGCCGCTCTTTTGGAGCTGGGTTCCGGGTTTCACCCGGAGTTCAGCGGCCGGCAGAACATATATCTCAATGCGGCACTCCTGGGTCTTGGTGAAGCGGAGATCAAGGAACAGGAGGAAACGATTATCCGGTTTGCAGAGTTGGAGTCGGTGATTGATCGGCCGGTTAAGACCTACTCTTCAGGGATGTATGTGCGACTGGGGTTTTCCATCGCCACCAGTGTTCACCCGGATGTCCTGATTATCGATGAAGCCCTCAGCGTAGGGGACCAGCGATTCCAGCAAAAGTGCGTGGATCGGATGGTGGGGTTCGGAAAAAGCGGCAAAACCATCATCTTCTGCAGCCACAGTATGTATCTCGTCAATGAGTTGTGCACGGATACCTTATGGCTGGACAGGGGCAGGGTACGCGAGTGGGACAAGACCGCCAAAGTGGTTTCGGAATACCTGGCCTATATGGAAAGAAAGGAGGAGCTCCCCGAAACAGGGCCTCCCGCCAAAAATACGTCCCTGCCCGATGTTGTCATTGACGAAGTGCGAGTGCTGAACAAAGACCGAAAACCGGTCGAGTCCATAAGGCAGTTCGAAACGCTGGTATTCCAGGTGAAAACCCGGTGTATCGGCCTTCCCATGAAAGGGCATTTGGGCATTGGATTTGAGCGCATGGACGGCCAGCGTATTTTTGCCACCACCACCAAGGTCTCCGGAACGGGTCCCATCGAATTTTCGGGGACGCAGACCATAGAACTTGTGATCCCCTCCATCCCTGTGGTGGGCGGCAAATATCGCGCAAAAGCGAGAGTCGGAGATGAACATGCGCTGCGGCTCATTCATGAATGGGACAGTGAACCGTTCGGGATAGACAGTGAACGCCCGGAAATCGGCATGGTATGGATGAACCACCATTGGCGCTTTTATGATGCGACGGTTGGCTGAGCCTTGAAAACCCTCGTTATCACAGTAAACTATAAAAGCGCAGCCCTCACCCTTGCGGCGGTGCAATCGGTCCTTTATTCGGAGTCTTTGGGGCCTGTTCACATGGTGGTGGTGGATAACAGCGAGGATGAAAAGGAGGCCGCAAAACTGCAACAGGGACTTCCGCCCGAAGTATCCCTGCTGGTGAGCCCCAAAAATATGGGATTCGGATGCGCCTGCAACCTTGTCTTTGAGCGGTTTGAAGGAGACCTTGTTTTACTCCTCAATCCGGATGCCCGGCTCCTGCCGGGCTGCCTGACCCATTTACAAACGGTGCTTCTTTCATCAAACCGCATTGCTTCGGTGTCTCCCCGGGTGTTTTGGGATGACGCGCTCAGGTTTCAACTCCCCCCTTCTGTGCCTTTTGTCTTATTCGAGCTTCAGTCTTTTTTCGCTGTTTGGGGCCCTCGATCCCCGGCGAACAGACTCTTAAGTGCCTTCTGGCGCCGCCTCTGCCTGGAGGCCTGGCAGGCCGAAAAGCCGATCCCGGTGTATAATTTTTCCGGTGGTCATGTCCTGTTAAGGCGGAACGCTGTTACCCGGGCCGGCGGGCTTTTCGATCCTGGTTTCTTTCTTTATTTTGAGGATACGGATCTTTCCATTCGTCTTAAAAAGGCGGGATTTCATCTCATGATGGAACCCCGGGCAAAGGCAGTTCACTACGTGGACCAGTGCGGGCGTGACGATTGGCAGCGGAAACGGTCTCTGATGGCGGAATCGCACGCTCGTTTGCTGGAAAAAAACGGCAATCATATCCAGTCGGGAATCAGGCGGGCGGGGAATCGGGTTAACGCCCTGTACCCGACGTCGGGAGGCCGGCCTTTTCGGCCGGATTTCACGTCCCCCTTTGAATTGCAGGTGCCCCAGCCTCTCGAGAAACAGTGGTTGTTTGAGCTCAGCCCCAACGAGAATTTTATTCCCTCGGCCGGCCGGTTCGGAACCGGAGCGGTGACAGGGTTGGGCCGCAGAGAATGGGCCCTGCTGGCGCCCGGAGACTATTTTGGGCGGCTGGGGAGTCCTGTCGGACTCAAACAGAGCCCTGAAACCATTTCAGTTCGAATCCGGAAAGATGTCAGGGAACCATGGATGACACGCTGATTGCCCATCTTCCGCCCCCCTTTAATTATTATCGGCTGATCTCCGACAGCGATCATCTCCACTTTGGGCTCTGGCCTGAAGGCCGGGACGACCTCTCGGTTGAAAAGGCATTGGAGAATATGTTCGCCCGGCTGGTGCAATACCTGCCCCGCCCGCCTGCCAGGATCCTGGACGTGGGCTGCGGACTGGGGCTGTCCGCTCACATTCTAAGGAGCAGCGGCTATGCAGTCACCGCCATCGCCCCTTCTGAAGTGCTCATCGATTATGCGGAAAAGCGTTATGGGCAGGACGGGGTTGATTTCATCGTGCTCAACTACTTTGACGATGACCCGGCATGTTTTTCAAAGGCCCGGTATGATGCCCTGTTCTTTCAGGAAAGCCTGCAATATCTTCATCCATTATCCCGCGTCATGGAACGGGCGCGTTTTTTGTTGAAGGACCGGGGCGTCATGGTCATCGGCGACGAGGTCTGTTATGATGCGTGCCTCAAATCGGAAACGTCCATCCACTCGGCACGGAAGATCTATGCCGCCCTTTCTGAAAAAGGCTTTGTGGTCACAGAGAACCGTAAGCTCGGAAAACAGGTTCTTCCCACCTGTGACGTCGCTTGTACGCGGTTGACGGATCGGTTTGAGGACATCTTGTCGCGCCTGAGTGATCCGGATGCCGAAGATAACCTTCGGTTTTTTCTAAAGGGCTGGCAAAAACAGAAGGCCTGGCATCACAGCGGACGACTGGGCTATGAGATTTTTGCAGCCAAGAAAGATTCGTTTTGTATTCGGCCTTATATCAAGGGGGATGAGCACGAACTCCTCCCGCTCTTTAATGAGGCATTCAACACCCGGCGGGGACTGGATCACTGGTACTGGAAATACCAAAACAACCCCTATGGGGCCCACAGAATCGGCGTGGGCATTTCCGGAGAGGGGGATATTGTGTCCCAGTATGCCGGGTACCCCGTCCCCTTTTGCGACACCCTCAGCCGGCCGCCAAAACCGGTGTATTTCCTGACGGTACATGCCGGGGATACCTTTACCCATCCCAAAATAAGACGTATGGGACTGGGAAAGACCGGCCTTCTCGCCAGGACCACCTTTTATTATTATGCCGAATTCTTGGAGGAATTCGTCCCCTTTGCATACGGGTTCAATACGGCAAAGATCAAAAAGCTGGGGGAGCGCTATCTCGGATACCGCTACGGCCCTCCCGTCACCCTGTGGAAAAGGGATCGGGACGCTCCGCTCAAGGCCGGATCATTGCTCAGGAAGGTGTGGTCCGGCCTCAAGGTGGAGGAGGTCTTTTCCGTGGACGGGGAGTGGGACGAATTTTTCGATCGGGTTTGTCCATCGTATGGATTTTTGGTCAAAAGAGACGCCCAATACCTGAAATGGCGCTATCTAAATTGTCCGGACCGGCCATACCGGATTTTCGCGGTTCGAAAGCGGGGAAAACTGACAGGCTGGGGGGTATTTCTGCCCAGGGATGATGGGCTCCTGTGGGGAGATGCCCTTTTCGATAAAGATTTCCCGGAGTGTGTGGCCGTTATGTTGAGACGTATCACAGATGGATATGTGACCGGTGCGAAGACCATCGAAGGCTGGTTTTCCCCGACCCCCGGATGGTGGTCGGGCCGCCTGACGTCCATGGGATTCGAACCCGCACCGGAGCCCGATGGCTTGACGCTGTGCTACCGAACATTTTCAAACGCTGTCATGGACAGCGATTCGGTGGCGGAAAAACTGGACCATTCCTTTTACTATACCTGGGGGGACAGTGATCTGTTTTAGGGCTCACTCAAAAATAACTTCACAGAATTGACGCTCAGATTTGGGTCAGATTTGGTCGTCGCGATTGAGTGAAGCCACAGAAATAGTGACCTATTTCGAGTACCTCACGATTGAGCGGCGGCCGAAGATGGCCCGAAGTTGAGATGGGAAAATGGGAAGTTATTTTTGAGTGAGCCCTTAGATGCCCCCGCCCTCGGGAAGCGTGCAATCTCTCCTGCCTCGTGCACCATGGAAACTGAAGAACAGCTGATCCCGTATCACGCCACTGACCCCACTGGAAAAAAGGTCCTGGTCTTGGCCCCCCATCCCGATGATGAGACCCTGGGATGCGGGGGAACTCTGGCCCTTCATGCACAGGCCGGCGATACCCTCAAGGTGGTTTTTTTGACCAATGGCGCTGCCGCAGAGTCCTCCGGCCGGACCGCCAAACAGGCCTATATTGCCCTGCGGCAGGATGAAGCCCGGGCCGCCTGTGCCTGCCTCGGGATAGGGGATCTGGAATTCTGGCCCTGTGAGGACCGGGCCCTGGCCGGTTCCCGGGGGGCATTGTCGCAACTGTTGGATTTGTTGGAATCCTTTCAACCGCAACTGGTCTATGTGCCGTCCCCGCTGGAGTTCCATCCGGATCACCGGGCCGGTTGTGTGCTGTTGTGCGATGCCCTTCAAAGCCTTTCCTTTGACCTGGAAGTCGCCTTCTACGAACTCGGGCAGCCCGTCAGCGTAAACCGTCTGGTGGATATCACCGGGGTCTCCGCGCAAAAAGCCCGGGCCGTGGCCTGCTATAAGAGCCAGCTTAAGGAAAAACCCTACGGGGAGATCAGCCTGGGCCTGGACCGCTACCGGAGCCTGACTTTGCCCGGTACGGTGACCTATGCCGAAGGGTTCTCCGTGTGGAAATCGGATATGGTGCGAAAGATCGGTCCGTTTTCCCTCCCGTTTCATAACATCAGCAGGCGCCTGCCGGGACCGGGGGAGGCCGGCCCGCTGGTGTCCGTGATTGTGCTTGCCCGGGACCGCC
>JAIPDZ010000074.1 GCA_021737425.1 Deltaproteobacteria bacterium | reverse complement strand
CCATGTTCATACTCCTTTATGTAAAATAAGATAATCATATTATACATATTCAATGGGCAAAGTCAACTCATTTTCATGCAGTTTCGTATGCTCATCCATGGTCTCCTATACATCAGACAGAGCCCTCGGTTGAAATTGCATAGAGGGGACAAGGTGCCGACGGCGTCAAGTTCTTTCAGGCGATACCAAGCGCACACTGCGGCGGATTTTCGCAAATGAACTGGGAGATTCCCTGTCCCCCAAGGGGGGACTGCAGGGAAGGTCAATCGCCGCGGGACGCACATTCCGAGGGCTTAACAATGCTGTTATCTTGGGGAAGGACGAAAGACAGCAAACATCACGCTGATGATGAATCCGGCCACGCATAACCAGCCGAACAGGTCCCCGATCTGCCTGTAGGGGGTTTCAACATGCCGGATGGGAATGTCGGCCGTCATGATCTCAGGCGCTGTGCGCCCGTAGTCCATGGCGCTCCATACCCGCCCCTGATGATCCACGGCCATGGAAAGGCCTCCCCCTGTGGCCTGTACGAATGAAAAGCCGTTTTCAATGGCCCTGAAGGTATTCATACGTGTGTACAGCGGATCCACCCCGTCCCATACCAGCCCGGGAACCAGGAGAAGGCCCGCACCCGCCCGCCCTGCCTGACGGATGAGACCGGGAAAGGTGGCATCACAGCATATGACGGCAGCGATCTTACCGTAGGGTGTCTCCCTGACAGGGATCTGACCGTCCCCCGGTTCGATGGGTTCGAGTACCGAGGGCCTGGCCTTGATATATTCGCCCAGAACCCCACCGGTTGGATCCAGAAGGACCATCTTGTTCACCCAGGGGCTGGCAGGATAATCCTCTGGAAAGGAACACAGGGTCATTGCCACGTAGACCTTCTCCTCCCGGGCCACTTGTTGGACGTTCCGAATGAATGCCACTTCATCCTCACTGCGAATGAACACCCCCATTTCCTGCCAGAGGATAATCCTGGCGCCCTGAGCGGCCGCCTTCCGGGTCGTGTCCAGGAAATAGGCCTGCTCCGAGAGCGAATCGGCGCACAGGGACTGTCGGGTCTCGCTAAGGGGAAAGAGGGCATGGTATACTTTGGGTTTGGTGATGGCGGCGACACGGGTGGTTTCCCCATCGGCCGGGCAAAGGGCCAGTCTTGCGCCCCCGGCCAATAAGACCGCTCCCAGTACGCCTGCATACAGCAGAAGACCCCGTTTCACCCGTGGGTGATGAACCCCCTTTTGCCACGCCCAATTGATGGCCGATGCGAACCATGCCATAAGAAAGGTCACCCCCCATATGCCGGTCAGAGATACCACCTGAACCAGCGGCAGGTTGCCGTATTGGGTATAGGCCAGGGACCCCCAGGTGGATCGGTATCCATCAAAGGACATGAGCAGTTCCATGGTGGTGAAGGCCATGGGGAAAACAAGTGTGGACGCAAATGCGGGAATCCTTCGGGTCACCAGGCGGTCTGCTGCAAACGGCAAAAAAGCAAGCAGTCCGGCTGCCACACCGCTCATTATACGGAACGACGGTGAAAAGAGCATTTCATTGGAAAGCGCCCACCCGCACATGAGAACGCCTGCGGCCACGCAGCACAAACCGCCCCCCAGAAGGCTCCGTCCCATCTTTTCAGTGCGCATGAATCTCATGAGGAACACCGGGTAGAGCCAGGCAGCCAGGGGAATGGTGTAGGCCCAGTTGGAGACGACCATGAGGAGGAAGGCAATGGCAAGATAAACATATGATGATTTGGTCGACATCCCATCCACCTGCAATGTTTAGGAGCTAAATCATTCTAAGCAAGTATTTTCAGGTAGTGATCAACCGCCGCTTCCATCTTAATGAAGACCTCCCTCAAAAAGAGCACCTTGTGGCGAGGGAGTTCGGAGACCAGTCGCATTATTTCCGCGTCGTATTGGGCGTGAAAGGCCTCATGTCCGTCAAAGGCCAGCCTCCCTCTTCCTGTCAGCCCCACAAGAACGGCCTTCTCATTCCTGGGATCCCTGTATTTGGCCACAAGCCCTTTATTATTAAGCTTTTTAATAATCTGAGAGACGGCCCCTTTGGTAACACCCAGGCCGCTGGCCAGTTCGGTCACATTCATTCCCGGGTTCTTGCCGATCATTTCGATGGCGTGAATCTCAGCAGGATAAAGGACCTCCCCAATGCCGTAGTCCTGGGGCAGTTTCTCCAGGGCCTGATACTTAGAAACGATCCGGATAAAGGCCGCTCTAAGTTCTTGAAAGTCTCTGTTTTCTTGCATAGGGATATGTATAGTAGCTAAACGATAATGTCAAATAAAAAATGCGGGATTATTTCAAAGATGATCTTGTTTTTCCGTTTTCAGATGCCGAGGAGAGAAGTCGCTTCTGAGGAGATAAACGGCAGGAGAATCCTGAAACCGGAAGCGAATGGAAGAGTCGCTGACACGAAATCGGGTGGATCATAATAAGAAATAAATTATCACATCAATAAAAGTTATGTTTAATTTGGCCTTTTGCCATGTTTCATACCCGATGATCATTCATCATATTCCGGTTCATGGTCGAATACATATCCCACAGATCGGAGACTCTTAAAATAGATGGGCTGTTTGGGGTCGGACTCAAAATACTTTCGTAATCTGACCACGAAATTGTCCACCGTCCGGGTGGTGGTTCCCCCGGTGTATCCCCAGCCGATTTCCAACAGCTTTCTTCTGGACAGGGGTTTCCCCCGGTTGGCCAAGAAAAGCCTCAACAGCCTGGCCTCCTGTTCGGTGAGATGGATCTCCCCGGACGGCCCGTGGGCCTTCAGGGTCTGAAAATCAATCCGGTTGGGACCGAATGTGTAGATCCGGGGGAGGGAGGACACAGGGTCTGTGTCTGAATCAGCTCCCTCTTGAGACCAGGCGTTCCGGATCAAAAGCCGCTCTATGCGGAGTAAAAGCTCGTCCAGGTTGAAGGGTTTGGCGAGATAATCATCCACCCCGAAGGAGAACCCCTTCACCCGGTCATCGGGCTCCCCCCGGGCCGACAGGATCAGGATGGGAAGCCGTTCGTCCTCAAGACGGATACTTCGAAGTACGGACAGGCCGTCAATCCCCGGGAGCATAATATCCAGCACCATCAAGTCCGGATGCCATTCCTTCCACTGCTGGAGGGCCGCATTCCCGTTTTCCGCGATCCTTACGTCATATCCCTTGAGCGACAGATTCAGTTTCAGACCTTCGGCCAGATGGGCCTCGTCTTCCACCACCAGGATTCTCTTCTTAGGGGATTCATTCATGGGTTTTCTCATGGGGATTAAAACTCACCCTTTTCAGGGGCAGTATCAGGGTAAAAACAGCGCCTGTCCCCCCCTCTTTTGAGTGGGCCGTTATTTTTCCCTTGTGAAGCCGGGCAATGCTCTCCACGAGATACAGGCCCAGCCCGGTACCCTTGGCCGACATGTCCTCCGCACGTCCAATCTGATAAAACTTTTTAAAGACCTTCCTGACTTCCGACTTGGGCAGTCCGATGCCGTTGTCCTCAAATGAGATGTGCAATTTCCCCCCTTTGGGTTCAAAGGTGATATCCAGGCGGGGTACACGGGATTCATTGTATTTGACGGCATTGGTGAACAGGTTCATGAGCAACATCTCAAATAGCGCGGGATTGATACGGTAGAAAAAAGACCGGCCTGACGGATTATGGATGCGGACGTCGCTCCCGGTAAAGAGGTGACGGTTGTTTTCATAAAACGACCTAACCGTCCCCGCCAGATCCGCTGTCACCCACTTCCCACCGTAGGTCCTGCTCTCGATCTTTGCCAGATCCAGGATGCGGTTGATATTGTGGGTCAGCCGGTCTGCATCATCCACCATATATTTGATATACCTGAGCCGGTCTTCCCGGGGAAGGTCATACTTTTGAAACGTCTCCAGATAGAGTTTCAATGAAGCCACCGGGGTCTTGAGTTCGTGGGTGAAATTATTGATGAAGTTCCGCTGGAGGCGGTACAGTCGGAAGGTCTTCTGATTGTAGACAAAGATGATGAACAGGCCCAGGAGAATGATCCCCACCAGGATGGAGAGCACCAGAATCACGATCCAGGTCTGGGCCGCCAGAACCTGGCCCGGCTCCAGGCGGGTCCTGTCCAGGACCCGCTCCAATCCTGTGCTGACCTCCACATACCAATAAATGAATAAGAAGAAGGACAGGGCCACCGCCGAGATGGAAAAGATGAAAATAAGGATCGGATGGAAAAAGGGCTTGGACTGACCCATTGCCGACAACCCCGCTGTCACCCTTTCGAAGGGGCTTTGCTGTTTGGGTAAAACCTGAATCCCGACCTTTTCATTCATTATTCTATTCCCGACGGCACATGATTTCAACTGTTGACCTCCTGTGCAGGGTTTTCCGCTTAGGGCTCACTCAAAAATAAATTCACAGAATTGACGCTCAGATTTGGGTCAGATTTGGTCGTCGCGATTGAGTGAAGCTACAGAAATAGTGAACTATTTCGAGGACTTAACGATTGAGTGGCGGCCGAAGATGGCCCGAAGCTGAGATGGCAAAATGGGAAGTTATTTTTGAGTGAGCCCTTACCACAGGCTTCGGCCAACGGCCTTGTCATTGATTTTCTCCGTTTCTTGTCTGTACCTTTTCCAGCAACCGGTCAGCCAGGAAGTCGAACACCTCCATACCCTTGAGGTCGGCCTTTTTCTCACCCCCGGCATATTGCATGACCCACGCAAGATCCAAATCGTCCTTGGGTGAAAAGGGGCCTTTCTTCAGCCCCAAAGACAGGGGTTCTGGGTCAAAGAGGATGAGATGCTCAAAGGCGGAGCCGGATCCGTCTTCTTGCCCGGGCCCGGCATAAACCTGTACATCCTCCTTTAGAACGTCCAAATTCAAGGGCTCGAAATCCAGCAGCTCCACAAACAGGTCCAATGATTCCTGTACCTGTTCCATGGATCTGTGTTCCAGACCTTTGTGCGCCTCTTCCACCAGCAGCGCCAGGTCATCCCGGGTATAGGTGAGATCCAGGAGCGCCACTGCATTGGCGTGGATTCTCTTGAGCGACGCCTTCCCCCTGCTGACCAGCACATCTTTATGATTCATGATCTTCTTGATATTTCTGACACTGAACATTTCCTGCCAGCACGGGCTTTTGCGAAGGGCCACGTCGGCCACGGTGGTATGGTAGAGGGCCAGTTCGTTGTCAAAAACCAGCACCTCCATGGTGTCATCCTCCAAGGGACGCACATAGAGATGGAGGTCCCTGAACTTCCTGTGCACAAAATCGGTCATGTTTAGAAGCTCCTGGATGAGGGCCGAGTCCACCCACCACTTTCCGGGCGGCTCTTTCATGGTGGAGTTGAGTTCCCGCAAAAGCCTGTCGGCCCTGATTTTTGCTTTGAGATTCTCTGTAAAGGACATGGTGTTTTACTTCCCCTGTTCCCACATGGGTTTGGTTTTATCCTTTTTTTGCTTCCGCTTTTCCTTTAAGGTGTGCTTTCCTTTTTTCTGTTCCTCGCGCCTGCCTTTATCTTTCTTTCCCTTGTCTCCCATGGGATGTCCCTTCCTTTCGGTAAATCGTCCTTTTTAATGGTTTTTCACCAAAAAACCCCAAGTCCCGTTTTCGATTCAGTGCGCAATCTTCAAGTTGCAGACTTTACGGAAATGATACCCATAGATGGCAATCGTGATGGTCAAGGGAAGCAGTTTAGGTCGCCGAAAAAGGGTCCAGAACAAAATCTTCCAGTATTGGAAACGCTCCCGGCCCAAAATGCCCAGGCGGACGGTTGCCCGCACCACGGCCAGCGCACGCTGAAAATCCAATGGCGTGCTAATCTCGGGTCTCTTATACTCTTGGAGAAAGGTCTTTGCCCTTCTATAGTAATGCTTTGGTGCGTAAATATGGTGCAGCATGCCTCTATATCCTTCCCGTAGCGTATCCAGGCCCATTTTGGGAAGGATGTTGGTTGAGCCGTCTACGTTGTCTCCGGACATGAGGCCGGTCAGACGGCCCTCCTTTTTCATCCGTTCAAAGAGCTTTGTGCCCGGAGGGGCGTTGAGCAGCCCCACCATTGCCGTCACGATTCCGCTTTTTTGAATAAAATCAATCTGCCGCTGAAAGATGGAGTTGGTGTCACTGTCAAAGCCCACGATAAAGCCTCCCTGGACTTGCAGTCCGGCCCGCTGTATGAGTTTTATGCTTTCAATGAGATCCCGGTTCTTGTTCTGCTGTTTGTTGCACTCGGCCAGACCTGCTTCATCGGGCGTTTCGATGCCGATGAAGACCGAATCGAAACCCGCCTTGACCATCAACTCCATCAATGCCGGATCGTCGGCCAGATTCACCGAGGCCTCCGTGTTGAAAGGAATTTCCCTCTTGCCGCTCTGCCATTGAATGAGTGCGGGCAGGAGATGGGCCTTGAGATAAGCCTTGTTGCCGATAAAGTTATCATCCACGAAAAAGACCTGCCCCCGCCACCCCTGATCATAAAGACCGTCCAACTCTGCAATGATCTGTTCCGCGGTTTTAAACCTAACCCGGTGACCGAACAGCGCGGTCACATTACAAAACTCACAATTGAACGGACACCCCCTGGAAAACTGAATGTTCATGGACGCATAATCCCCGAACTCGATTAATTCCCACCTGGGCGGGGGAGTGGTTCGAATGTCGCAATGCTCGACGGTCTCGTAGACATGTTTGGCGCATCCCTTATCGAGATCGGCCAGAAAGAGGGGAAGGGTCAGCTCGGCCTCATTCAATACGAAATGGTCTACATCCTCGAACTGATCGAACTCGCTGGTAAAAAGCGGACCCCCGGCCACGATCCTGAGGCCCGCCGCCTTACACCGCGTAATGATCTGCCGCGCCGAATTTCGTTGAATCGTCATGCCCCCGATAAAGGCCATATCCGCCCAGGAGAGGGCCTCATCCGTAAGGGTGTCCACATTAACGTCCACAAGACGGGTCTGGAATTCATCCGGCAACATGGCCGCGACGGTGAGCAGGCCAAGCGGTGGGTTTGCCGCCTTTCGATGAACGAATTTCAGCGCGTACTTGAAAGACCAGAAGGTATCCGGAAACATGGGGTAAATGAGAAGCACTTTCATAGGGTATCACTCCTTAATCTACGGTTGCGGTTTAAAACGGGGTAAAGGACTCAGCGCAGGCATTCGTCCCATCCCCCGACCTGTCCCCATCTGCCGGCGGAACCAATGAGTCGCTTTGTTCCAATCCCTCGTTCAAACCCAGTATACAATACTGGCAAGCAAAACTTTGTAAAACAAATGTAAAACTAAGGGCTCGCTCAAAAATAAGTTCGCAGAATTGACGCTCAGATTTGGGTTGGATTTGGTTGTCGCGATTGAGTGAAGCCACAGAAATAGTAGACTATTTTGAGGACTTCACGATTGAGCGGCAGCCGAAGATGGCCCGAAGCTGAGATGGGAAAATGTGAAGTTATTTTTGAGTGAGCCCTAAGGCGGCCAAGGCCGACTCCCTGCCCCTCTTCCCCTGCAAAATTGCCGAATACCCCCCGGGGGTTATGAAGAGATCCGCCGCCGATGAAGGTGGAAGACCCGCTGATGTCCAATACAGGGAAGGTTTGACAATCGGCTCGGAGTCCTTTAGCCAAGAAAGCCTGAAAGGGGCGCATGGACGGTGAAATGATCCGGAGCGGCGCTACAAAGGCATAGAATTGATCATGGATTTTGGGATAGTTATTTGGGGATCTTTTGTTCTCTGATTGGACAAAGATAGGGACTTGAGCACCATGTGAAAAGGGCGTGGCTGGAAAGCCATTCCCTTAAGGCGGTATGTTACCGGCCCGGCCTTTCGATGGAAAATTACGATTCTTCGTGTGGCTGGTCAATCTGGCACAACGGTTTTATACGCGAAAAAACTGGAGGGGACCTGACCTTTCTCAGGGACCCCGAATTTTGGATCAACCCGGTCGCTATGCGCCGTGATGCTCTCCTGAAGCGGGTGTTTCTTCTTCGGTTACATCCTTTTCCATTGATTTGTTTTCCCGTTTTCGCTGCCGCTTTTCCTCTTTCTTCTTCTTCCTGGCCAATTCTTTCTGACGTTTCTGGAAATTGTAATTGGGTTTTGCCATGGAGTCTCCTTTCTCATTGGGGTCACAAAAAAGGCACCTCCCTTTACGGGAGATGCCTTTATCGGGCATGCGAAGCAGTTTAACCGGCGGTCACATTGGCAGCGGCCAAACCTTTTGGCCCTTGCTCAATATCAAAGGTGACCTGTTCACCCTCACTGAGGGATTTGAACCCGGTCGAATTGATCGCGCTATGATGCACGAACACATCCGGACCGTCTTCCTGCTCGATGAATCCAAATCCTTTTTGGTCATTAAACCATTTAACAGTTCCATTTGCCATGATATCATCCTCCTTTCAAAAAATTTCAACGTTACAAACTGAAGGATGATAGCCCTTGACAAACGGATGATCCCCTACAGAAAGAACCCCTCCCGCCAATTTGGAGCGGGATTTAATTGATTAATATTATTATAATCACCTTTATGCCCGATAGCAAGCGAAATACCACTCATGTCCCAAAATTCTGAAACCAACCACCAGCTCTCATTTTAAAGGCATTTCGATATGTACTTTAAATTTCAGAGAAACTAAACTATCTTCCTGAAGATAACGAAAAGAACCACACTGACAAAAAAATGGCTCAGCCGCCGACGGCTCAGTTCGACACAATCGAACCCTCAACATAGTATAGGAAGGTTGCATTGGCCGAAATCAAGTTAGGGTCAATGCTAACTTTCCTATGATTGCATTTCGGGATAGCGTGTTTTCAAAAGTCTGGCAAATGCAGCCTCGCATAGCGAGTCCTGATACCCTTCTGGGGTATTTCGGACACGTCAATCGGTCTACTTCATATATCTTCTGGATCAACCGCGTCCAGTTTCTCCTGTATTCACTGGAAGAGCCGTCCCCGCTGAAGTCGGGATCTTCGACCGGCTCAAGGATAGAGGGGATCCGTTTGTCCTGATCGTTTCTCTTCTGCTTGCCTCAGGAGACGTTACTGTAGTGACCATAATACCGGACCATCTGTTCCCCTTTGTTGGGAACATGGGAGCACATGGCTGCCAGCCACTCCAGTGCATCGAAGACCTTTTCCTCCTTTCCATCCTTCGACTGGTAAATGACCTTTGACTCCTGTGGAATGTATGTCATTCCCTGGTCCAGCCCGATCACAAGTAAGATTCAGCTCTCAACCATTTCATTGCAAACCATGTTTTCTATAGTTCCAACCGCCCATTTCGCGCGCCAGGACGGGCTTTCCTGGGAGAAAGAGGCACGGATGATGTACCGGGCGAGATTTTCCACCTGCCCGCATTGCCGACCCCAATGGCCGCCGAGAATTCTCTTGATGAATACGGGCTGGATTACTTCAAACATCTGTTCCGAGCAGGCGAGGCAGGCGGGTGGATTTTTCATCTCCGGGCTGGCTCCTGGGCCCACAAAAAACATTGAACCCCGAATGACGCCAGCCCAGGAGCATATCGACCAGGTCTTCGGTGATTTTCCCTTTTGAGAGGAGCATTTTGAAGACCTTATGACGGAATATCTCCTCCAGGTGTTTCAACTCAAAAAAAGGGACCACATGGAATCCCGCCGCGACGGGATTTCAATAAAAGCACCCGTCGGTACACAGAATATGTAGGTGGGGATTGGATCCCAAGAAATCCCCGAAGGTCTGTATGGCGATAACAGCCCCCAATACAGCGTCTTCTTCGGGAACCGTTACTTTAAACCGCGCCAGTGCACCCACCTTGATCAGGGCCTTGATCCCCCTACACAAGGGGAGTCCCACCACATTATTATAGGATCCGGAAATGGTCTCCGCCATAAAGGCCCCGATTCCCTGGATGGCGTAACCGCCCGCTTTGCCCTCAGGTTCGCCGGTGCCCATGTCGGCATCGATCTCTTGGGGCGTCAAGGGAAACATCCGAGAAGAATCTGAACATCGGATTTGAAAGTTTGTCTCCCCCTTTTTTCGGGTCTCAGCCCAAGTCTTCCTTGATGCAGTCCACCATGTACGTTTTTTGCCCACCATTGGATTCGGTTTTCACCCCATGAACATGTAGACCGAAATCCGGGAATTTATTGTCCAGATCCTGGAGCATCTTGAGAAAACGGATCAAGCTGGTATTCTTCGATGTGAGCCGTTCGCCGGGCATGATGAGCGGAATTCCTGGGGGATACGGTGTCACCATGACTGCGGCAATACGTCCCTCCAATTCCGCAACGGGAACGTACTCGGTTTTACCTCTGATGAGCTTGACGTATGCTTCACTGGGCTCCATCACAATTTCGGGCAAAACGTCAAAGGCACCGTTCATGAGGGTCACCAGGTCGTTGCCCTTGAAAAAGACATGCATCTTCCGGCACAGCTCCGGAAGCGTCATGCCCTGATAGACCTTAGGGTGCTTGCGCACCAGTTCCGGCAGCACCTTTGTCAGGGGCGCCTTGGCATCATAGGCGTTCTTGAAGTCCATGAGCTTGGCGATCATGGTTCCGGATTTGCTCTTGGTCACGCCCGGAGAGAAGAGGATGAGATCCAGATAGAAGCCGACCTTCTCGGAAAAAATGTGGTTTTGCCGCAGAAAGGCCTCCACAACCAGCATGGGAATGCCGTTTTCGTCCATGGTCCCATCCAGGTTCAGGCCGGGGCTCTGCAACGTCACTTTGAGAGGATCCAGCATGGCGTATCCGGCCGGCAGGTTCGTGAATCCGTGCCATGACGCTCCGGGATTGAGCTCCCAGCAAGCGGAACACCCCGTGAGAACGGCGTTATCAACTTCCAGGAAGTCCTTGTTCGCGACCTTCCCGTACTTGCAGTCGGCCGTGACCCTGTCCGGTTGCCACGGTTTGAAGAACCAGCTCCCTCTTTCCTGCTCCGCTCTGTGGATTTGAGCCACTTTCTTCCTGAAATTAACACTGTCCTCGAGAATGGTCTGAATGAGGTAATGGCCACCCGGTTGCTCCATCATTTTGGCGCAGGTGTCGATGGAGGCGATCAACGGCGTGAAGGGGGATGTTGAGCTGTGCATCAGAAAGGCTTCGTTAAAGCGATCCCAATCGATTTTCCTCTCCGATCCGTTTTTGATGTGGAGGACGCCGCCCTGGGAGAACGCCGTCATCAATTTGTGCACGGACTGGACCGCAAAGACGGGCGGCATTTCGGCGGTCATGCCGGGAACATCCTCCATGGCGTAGCGGGTTCGGTAAATGGGGTGTGAGCATCCGTATGCGAACCACGCTTCGTCGAAGTGCATATTCCGTACATGACCCGCAAGCCGCTTCTTGACGGCATTGGTATTGCAGAGCAGCCCGTCATAGGTGGGATTGGTTACAATCGAGAGCATCGGCTTTACGTCTGGGGATACTCCTTGGTAGCCCGCCTCCTTGATTTTTGCCCGCACGGAAGCCGCCGTGAACTCGGAAGGATGGATCGGTCCGATAATGCCCAGATTATTCCGTGTCGGCTTCAGGTACACGGGCCTGCCCTGCGTCAGAATGCACGCCTGCATAGCGGACTTGTGACAGTTGCGGTCCTGAAGGACCACGTCCCCTTCGGTGACGATGCCGCTGAAGACGATTCGGTTGGAGTTGGATGAACCGTTCAGCACGAAAAAAGTGTAGTCGGCACCGAAGATTTCGGCCGCGTCTTTTTCGGCCTGGCCCACGGCCCCGGTATGCAGGAGCGCGTCTCCCACGCTCGGAATCGTGGTGCTCACATCGCCCCTGAAGATGTTTTCACCAAAGAAGTTGAAAAAGGCGGTCCCGGCTGGACTTCTCAGCATACCGGATCCGCCGCTGTGCCCCGGGACGGCCCAGTTGTAATCCCCGGTGTTGACGAATTCCACCAGGGCCTTGAACATGGGCGGCAGTATCTTCTCATGATAATCGAGGGTTGCTTTTCGGATGACCCCGGAAAGAAACGCCGGCGAGTCGTCCATGGACCAGAGGTATCCGGTAATGTTTTTGTAGACCGCATTGGGAATCTGCAGAACTTCTTCTTGGTCGGTCATAATAAACAGCGGGAGGGTGGGGTTCCTGTCACGTATGTACTGAAAAAACCCCGCGGCTTCCTTCCCCTTACCCTCGAACACGCCCCAATCAACCACTACGCAACCGATGTCTTTCCGGGCGGTGAAGTACTGGATGGCGGAGGTTTTGTCGGTAACATCGAAATAGGAAAGGTCGAACTCTGAAAGCCCTTGCCTGATGCGGAGGAGGCTCGACTGTTCCGACTCATTCATGAGGTCGATATTGTAGAAAAACATGATGGGGAACCAATTGGGCAGGATCGTGGAAACCTCGGCGATGGGCCTGGGAGGAATCCTTTTCCCCAATTCCGCGGTGACGCCTTCAGCAAGTGCGGAACCGGCGAAATATAAGAGAAGAAACAGAGGAAGTATCGTTACTGCGAATCTGATAACGCGGTTTTTCAATAGAGGACAATCGGTTACACTCACAAATTTCTCTTCGTCTGTTCGCATCATCTGTTACCCCCTTGGTGAGCATATTGTTTTTGGGCGGGAATCGCAATAAGGATACTCGTGCGCAACGCGCGCAGGCGCTTCGGGATCTCCATCTTTGCCAAACGCTTCTCGACCGAGAAAATATGTCAAGCACGTTCCGCGCGAGCGTCCCCTTGGTATTTGTTCAAACGTCCACACCTTTACTTAAAAACCGTGTCGGTACAGTACGTTTCAAGCGATTTACTATTGAGCTTACACTCAAAACTGTTAAGCTTCACACCGTCAAAGAACCCTTCAACGGCCTGGATATCTGCCTGACACGCCGTGTTGGTAAAGTATTCATAATACTTTTTGCGCTTATCAGAATCGTTGCATCCGCCATTGACCAAATATGTGGATATCGCAATATCATGACACGGGCTATCGGCGCCTTTGCCTTCATAATAGTTGAGCACGCCTTCGATCGGGGGAGGAGCAAGGTTAGAGATGACCCGATAGTTCCAGTACCATAGCGCGCCCATGAAGCTGCGCTTGCCAACTGTAACCAGCGTGCGTATGAATGCATTCAGATCGGCACTTTCCTTGTCCTCAATATGATTGTAATACCACCCAAAAAAGTACATCACCGAATCGGCAGTCAGTTGAATGGCGCCCATGCCGCACCAAAGGTAGGGGTCTACCACTGTATACAGGTTGACCAATTCGTAGCCTTCAGGAGCTGTGACGTTGTTATCCCAACTTACCTTAGTGGGGGAACGCGTCAAATCCACCTTATTCCCTGCTGTGCCGGTGACGGTGCTCCATGCATATTTCGTCCAGACTTCGCGCGTTGACCCCTTCTTGAGGGCGACTTTGTAGCCGGTTCCGGGAGTGTATGTGGTATATTTATACGTACCGTTCGGGTCACAAGGTCCGCCTTCACCTTGATATAACTTACAGACCCAGTCTCCGTCATCCGTCAACTCTGCTTCACTGCAACAGGTCCCCAGTGCGCCATTTTCATATCTGAAATAGTAGCCGTCAGTCGTGTAATCTTTCTGAGCACCAGTGGTTTCCTGAGCACCAGTTGCAAGAAAATTGCAAAAGTTTCTAATTCGCGCCTTTTTGTCCGTACCGGCTTCACGCAAAAATGTATACTTATCCCCCATGTGGTATTTCATTTTTTCGTCGGCAACAATGAAATGCTTATAGCTAAAGTAGTTTACGCTTTCTTTGGTACAAAACGTGTCAAAATAGTATTTTTGCAGTTCGCTCCCCGTGGCTGACCCGAACCTGCAAAACCCGTCAAGTATATCTTTCGCATCAAATAGCACAGTGTTCCAGAAGGTCTCCGCGTCCATTCCCTGCTCTTGTGCCAGAGCTGCAATCAGTGCTTTTGGTCCAGCTGGGGTCGTGGCGATTAACGTGCTGAAGTTCCAGGCACTTGGGTCATTGATACCCGCAAAGTACAGACCGAATTCATCGGCAAAGGCGGTGCCGTCTATCAGGATGTAATAGCCGATTGCACTCATTATATTTGCAACAGGATAAATGATTATGGTATTTGTCCCCGACCCTTCGACTTGCTCGCCGGTTACATCAATGACTTCTACCGTTGAATCGTCCCCTATGTTCTTTATGGTAATGTTGCCTTGTTCAACGGACACTGTCCGATCGAACTCAATGGTCAGAACGGGGTTCGGATTCACACCGCTGGCAGTATTCGCCGGCGACAGGGCCACCACTTTGGGATTGGTTACATTATTGCTATCATCACTGCAGCTTGCCAGAAAAAGCCCTGCTAAGATCAACGCAATCATCATGAGAAACTTTTTTGTTAACAACATGAACTCTTCTCCTCTGAATGACCATTCCTGTCCAAGACAAACAGAAAACGGTTAGGTGATAGAGAACTCGCTTTTTTAAGGAAGAGATATAGCGAAAACGCGCTTGGGTGTCAAGGGAAATGGGACCGCAGGATATTGTGGTCGGCACAAGGCGCCACAAAAAGAGGCCATAATTTCAGGGTGGGCCTGCATGCGGTGAGTGGCTCATGTGCTTCTGTGACGCCAGGAAAGCTGCAAATGGTGGAAATTTGTGTAAAGGAACCCGTTGACCCCGATCAATTTTTCAAAAATCAGGTCGCGAAGGTCTCGGGATAGACCGGGTCGACATATAGCCACAGTTATCAGACACTGGGAATGACTATGTGCTCGATCGTCGTTTCTGAGCCCAGCATCTGGTTAAGGCTACAAAATGAAAAGTTGACAAGCCATCAGGTCAAGACTACCAAAACCAGGGCTCAGCATCCCATGTCCTTGCCAAAAGCTATATTTCGTGCATTTGACCTTCATGACAGATTAGCTGGAATTCGGGTTGGCCTCAAAAAACTAAGAACGCTACGTGTTGACTCAAGACTGGAACACGATGAAAGGTAACGGGACCGAACCCCCTACTCCGCTTCTGGGGGGATGAACGGCAGGAGGATCCTGAAGGTGGTCCCCTCCTCCGGGGTGCTTTCCACATCAATGGTGCCGTTGTGGGCCTCTACAATCCCTTTCACAATGGCAAGACCCAGCCCGGTGCCCATTACCGCCCGCGTCTTTTTGTGCTTGACCCGGTAGAACTTGTCAAAGATCTTGGGAAGCTCCTCCGGATCAATGCCCACCCCGGTATCCGCCACCTTGATCTCCACATATTCACCGCGGCCCCGGGCCGTAATCTTCACCTCCCCCCCGTCAGGCGAATAGTTGATGGCGTTGGTCACCAGATTATTGAAGATCTCCTCCATACCCTTGGGGTCCACCTGAACCGGTTTCACATCTTCACACGCCCACCGAAGCGTCACTCCCTCCTGCTCCGCCCTGGCCTCCATCAGATTCACCACCGACTCAATCACCTGGCACAGATCCGTGGGGACCTGATGCTGGACGTGCTTGCCGGCCTCGATCTTGGCGATATCCAACAGATCATTGATCAATTCAAGGAGCTGATCGATTTTGGCGGCTTCGCGTTCGAGAAAACCGGTTTGCTTTTCATTCAGCGACCCTGCCAACCCCTCCAGCATTACGTTGTTTTGCTGCCGGATGGATACCAGGGGACTTCTCAGCTCATGGGCCACCATGTTGACAAAATCCGACTTCATCTCATCCAACCGTTTGAAGGGCGTGATGTTCTCCAGAACCGTCACCGTACCGATAACATCGTCATCCGGTGTCAGTGCCGGAGCGGAAATGGCCCTCAGGGTGTTTTTCCCCGCTTCTATCTCCTGGGAAATAAACTCATCCCTGGAGGAATCATCGGTCTGAAGCTTTTTCAGGGTGGCGACGAGGGGTTCGCTGTGTACCAGTTCAGCTACCGGAACAGGGTCCTTGTGTCTCTCGGGGATCTCCAGAAGCCTCATCAGGGCAGGATTGTGCAGCACCACTTCCAGGTTGCGATTGGTGACCATCACCCCATTGGCCATGCAGTTGATGATGGTCTTGAGCCGGCTCTTTTCCAGGTTCAAATCATAGAGATTCCGTATATTCTCCTGCTCGAATTGCCTGGCCTTTTTGGCCAGCCGGGTGCTTTTGGCGGCCCGGTTGATGGTCAGGAGAAACTGATCGATCTGAAACGGCTTGGTAATGAAGTCATAGGCACCCTGTTTCATGCACTCCACCGCGGTATCAATGGTGCCGTGGCCGGTGATGATGATCACCGGGATCTCCGGATACCGGGTATTCACCTCTTTAAGCACCTCTTCGCCGCTGAGCCCGGGCATTTTCAGATCCAAAAGGACCATGTCGATGGGTTCAGAGGCCAGAAGATCCATACCCTCCTGCCCGCTTTCAGCCACCAGGACCGAATATCCCTTGCCGGTCAACACCCGCCGACATCCGTCCCGGACCACCTTTTCGTCGTCAATCACCAGAATCGTTTCTTCATCGCCCATTATTCATCCAATCCGATAAAAAGCGGCTCATCCTGGGTTTGTTCTACAAACCCCAGCGGTAGTTCAATCATGAATACGGTCCCCCCTTCAGCAGGGCAGTCGATCTTGACCCGCCCGCCGTGGAGTTTAATGATATTCTCCGTGATACTCAGGCCCAGCCCGGTCCCCTTGCCCACCGGCTTGGTGGTAAAAAAGATGTCGAAAATCTTATCCCGGAGGTTTTCGGGAATGCCCGGACCGGTGTCGGTCACCCAGATGGTGAACTGACCCTTTTCATCATCGTACCGGGCCTTTATGCGAAGACTGCCCTTCCCTTCCATGGCATCTGCCGCATTGATAAACAGGTTGGCAAATACCTGCTGCAACTGGCCCATATCCCCCACCATCTGCGGCATGTGGGGCTGGAAATCCGTGGACACCTCGATATCCTGAAAGGCGGATTGATTGACCAGCACGTTCAGGCATTTGGTCACCAGCTCGCTGATCTGAAACGAGGATACTTTTCCCACGGTCTGCCGGCTGAACTCCAACAATTCGGAGACGATTCTCTTGCACCTGAGGGTCTGGTCAATGATCTCCTGAATGTCCCTGAGGGTATCCGGATCCTCTTTAAAGCTCTCGGCCAGAAGTTCGGCATAAATGAGTACCCCGGATAAAGGGTTATTAATCTCATGAGCCACCCCTGCCGCCATCCGGCCCACGGAAGCGATTTTTTCGGATTGGACCAGCTGCAAATGGGCCGCTTCCAG
>JAIPDZ010000073.1 GCA_021737425.1 Deltaproteobacteria bacterium | reverse complement strand
CCATTCCCTCCCGGTGATTTTCGGGAAATTATGGCCAAAAATGCATTTTCAAGTCGATAACAAATTTTATTTCTATTTTATGTAGCTATGTTAATAGCTTATATCATCAACATCAGTTCTTAATTGGACAGCAGTGATTTCAGTTCGATAAGCTGTGGCAGCTTTGATGGATCCAATTCACCAACACCAGCCGCTACGTAGTGATCCAAGACGAAGCCCAGAAAATCGTGATTCTTGTAGCCAAACCTCTTAAATATCTGCTGTAAATGAGAAGCCACACGTTCAGCCCTGGTGACGGGCGGCAGGGCGAACGCGATATAGGCTAAAACATCGTAAAGATCGCTGTTTTCAGCCTCGATCATCTTAGCGATTTCACTCAGTTGCTCGGTGCCGTACCCTTTCTCCGAAAGGCCTTTCAGCAGGGCCTTTCGGGTATCCGGCCGACCCCAGAGGGTGCGCAATTCCGCTTCGTCTTTGAACAGATCGGGTAGATCACCGAACAGCTGTTCCACAAACTGCGCAGCCGACATGGGCTTGCCATCCGGGCTCCAAAAAGTGGTGGCCATTATGTTTTGGATGGTTCGTTCTTTACCGTCGGCCAGCTTGACCTTCACTTTTCGCCGACACACACAGGGATACTCGCCGCATACAGGGCAGGGATCAGAGGGCTCTTTTTGGCAGATACAGGGCACTTTTCCGCACACGGGGCAAGGTTGTGCCGGGTCGTTTGCACAGGTGCAGGGGATGCTTCCGTAGCGTGGGCACGGTTCGGGCGGTAATGATTCACCGTCCCACTCCGCGTCGTTGAAATGCTCATAGGCTTTCACAAAATCATAGATGGTGAAGTAGTCCTTGCCGTCGAACAAGCGGGTACCCCGTCCGACGATCTGCTTGAATTCAATCATAGAATGGATCGGCCTCATGAGCACAATATTTCGAATATTACGTGCATCCACACCGGTGGATAGCTTCTGGGAGGTGGTGAGAATGGTCGGAATGGTTTTTTCGTTGTCCCGGAATATGGATAGAAAGCGCTCCCCTTCCTTTCCATCGTTTGCGGTAACCCGGACGCAGTAGTTAGTATCGGGGTTTTTTTTGATCTGATTGACCAAATCACGCACTGCCAACGCATGTTCCTGGGTGGCACAGAAAACAATTGTCTTTTGGCGCTGGTCAATCTGATCCATGAAAACAGAAACCCGGTACTTTTCGCGCTCACGGATCTCGATGACCCGGTTAAAGTCGTCCTCTGTATACCGCCGACCCAGTTCGATCTCACCTTCGATCACCTGATCGTCGGATGTGTAGACATAGTCATCGAGCGTCGTGGCAATCTGTCTGACCCGAAACGGCGTAAGATAGCCGTCGTTGATCCCATCCTTCAACGAGTAGAGATACACCGGCTCACCAAAGTAGGCGTAGGTATCTACATTATTCTGACGTTTCGGCGTGGCGGTGAGCCCGAGCTGGACAGCGGGGCTGAAATACTCCAGAATACCGCGCCAGTTGCTCTCATCATTGGCTCCGCCCCGATGGCATTCATCGATGACGATGAAATCAAAAAAATCCGGTGGATAATCGCCGAAGCTGGGGGATGGGTTGCCGTGTTCATCCCGTCCGGTCATAAAGGTCTGGAAGATGGTGAAAAAGATGCTGCCGTTTTTGGGGACCCGCCCCTTCTTGCGAATGATTTCCGGATCGATGCGGACCAGCGCATCCTCGGGAAAGGCTGAGAAATCGTTAAAGGCCTGATTGGCTATAATATTTCGATCGGCGAGAAACAGCACCCGCGGCCGGTGGCCGGGTTCTCCGGATTGTTGTGCGGCCAGGCCCCAGTGGGCGTGAAACAACTTCCAGGCAATCTGAAAGGCGATGGCCGTTTTGCCGGTCCCGGTGGCCAGTGTCAACAGAATGCGGTCCCGGCCCTCGGCGATGGCTTCCAGGGCCTTATTGATGGCGTTGTGCTGATAATAGCGGGGCTGCCAGTATCCACCCCTTTCTTCGAAGGGTACCTCGCCGAACCGAACACGCCAGACATTTGGCTCGGCGAATGTGTCGGCCCAGAGTTCGTCCGGTGTGGGGTAGGCATCGATGTAGCCTTCTACGCCCGTGTGCATATCCACGCGGTATATGCCGTCGCCGTTGGTGGAAAAGGCAAAGCGGGTCTGCAACCGTTCGGCGTACCGCTTGGCCTGGGCCAAACCCTCGGTGTCGGGCAAGTCACGCCGCTTGGCCTCGATCACGCCCAGTTTCTGGCCTTGATAGATCAACACATAGTCGGCAATGTCCGGTTTTGCCCGCTGTCCCGCGCCCTGAAGCCGCCCCGGCGCAATCATCTCACGGCGGATACGGCTGGTTTCCACCACGCCCCAGCCCGCTTCCTTCAGGACCGGATCGATCAGTTCGGCTCTGGTTTCAGCTTCATTCATCCGCGGTTCCCCGGGCGAGCATATTCACGATAAGGCGGATCATCATCTCTTTGTCCGCAGGGTCCGACTCCGCCACCAGCAGCGTAAGTGCGGCCAGACCGATGTCGTTGACCACCAGCTCCCTTTGTCGGTTCAGCAACCGTCCGTTTCGGTTGAGAAAATCGATAAAAAGAAAGGCTGCACTGCGCTTGTTCCCGTCTGAAAACGGGTGGTTCTTAACAACAAAGTAGAGGAGATGTGCAGCCTTGGATTCTACGCTCGGATAGGCCGCCTCACCGAATACCGACTGATCCAGGTTTCCCAAAAGGGCGGCCAGACCGTCATTCCGTTCCAGAGCGAATAAGTCGCTCGCTTCTCCCCGCGCCATCAGCTCGGATTTCAGATCCGCCAGCGCAGCCCGCGCTTCATCTACAGACGGCAGCCGCCCACCGGGCTGTGCTTTGGGTTCGGCCAGCAACCCCTCGTCATATCGCTGCAAAAGCAGAAAGGTTTGGGCATAGCGGGTGACGATGTCCACCAGCCCACGCCCGCTGTCGACACTCAACTCCGGGCTTTGGGCTGCTTTGCGCACCAGCGCCATAGCGGCCTCTAGTTCCCGGGCGTTTTCCTCGAAGCGCCGCCGGTTCAGGGTCCAGCCTCGGGTCAGATGTTCACGCAGGGTGCGGGTGGCCCATTGGCGGAATCGGGTGCCTTGTTTCGATTTCACCCGATATCCGACGGATATGATGACATCCAAATTGTAGAATTCCACCGGCTTGTCCGAATTTGCAGTATGCATTTTTTGCATATTGCTCTTCTTTTCCAGTTCACCCTCTTTAAATACATTGCCGATATGGCGGGAAATCACGGACTGGTCCCGACCAAATAGGTGACCCATTTGTGCCTGTGAGAGCCAAACAGTATGCTGTTGGGTGTCAAGGCGAACCTCTACCTGTTTATCCTGATCTTGATAAATGACGACTGCTTGCCGGCTCTCAGTGTTCACGCGGCAGCCTCCTTAATAGGCGCGTCTGGATTTGCCGTCAGTTCGCCGGAGAAGGCCTTTTGGAGGAGGGATTGTTTGAGTTCAACGAGGACGGACAGTTTTTGTTGGTAGATTCTTCGCAATTCTTTAGTTTGTACAGACAGATGATCAAGCTCTTCTACAATCTCACTTTGAATCTCAATGGATGGAAATGGAATTGCTATAGAATTTAATGCCTTCTGGTTAAGCTTGGGTTGCGCCATTCCACTGACGTGAGGAGCGAGTGATATTGAGTTTAGATAATACTCGATGAACTTCTGCGACTCAAAATTCCTAAATCTCAATACGTGTGCATGGTTGTTAACCCAACTTTTCCCTGAAATAGAGAAAGCAATCGGGTAAGTACGGGCCAATAGGTTCGCACCATCTTCGGAAACCAAAAGCAGATCTTCATCAAACAGATAATCTTGAACGTAATCCACTATTCCGGAAGCTCCGTAATATGGCACTTTACCCGGTTTCCGTTTCGATTTGGTTATTGGAACGCGTTTACTGTCGAGATTCTCGCAAACATCCCCTAACTTTTTCTGGTTCCATGTATCAATGTTAGATGCAAAAACTGAATTCAAATACCCCGCAAACAACTCCCGAGCATTGGCAAGGTTCTTTTCAGTATTGGCGACCACCGTTTCGAGCGCCGCGAAGGTTTCATCGAGAATTGTGACGATGCGCTTTTGTTCGGGAAAGGATGGAAGTGGTAACTCGAGATCCTTGAGCTTAGTGGAAGAAAGCTCCTTAAAAGTTGCACCTGTCCCAAGATTGTTTAGCACATCGACATTGCCAAGCAAGAAATAATAAAGGTATTTGTAATAAAGCCCCATTTTCGGAATCACAGCCCGGCAACCTTGATTGAAAGCCATAGGCACTGTGTTTATCACGAGATGACCGATAGGTGCCCTTGTAGAAAGTATAACAGAATTAGGCGGCACCAAGGATGCAGAGCATTTATTGAGCCCAAAATCAGTTAACTTCCGTCTACTTTTGGACAAATATGGCGTGGCTAAACTTCCCATTTCTGCTGGTGTTATCCATGGATGGTCGCCGCCCCAATATTCAGCGACTTTGGTCTTAGGTGTGCCGCCATTAACAACTTGACCCACCTTTCCCAAAAAAACTTTTTTCCACCCTTCCCTCACAACAGCCCCCGAATCCCTTCCAGAATCTTCTCACTCTCCCTATCCAGCAGCGCGATCTCATTCATGATCACCTCAGGATCACGCAGAGGTCGTTCGTCTGCCTTGTAGGGATTCTTCACCGATAAATCCAGCGTTTCCGGATCCACATCGGCGATGTCCACAGTCCAGGAATTTTCCGAATCCTTAAAACCGGCCTGGAGTTTGACGAACTCCTTGAGATCGTCGTCGTTCAGGGGATTGGTTTTCCCGAGGCTGCGACCGGGATCGAGCTGGTAGTACCAGATTTTTCGCGTGGGCGCCCCCTTCTCGAAAAAGAGCACCACGGTTTTGACCCCGGCCCCGAGGAAGGTCCCGCCGGGGCAGTCGAGCACGGTGTGGAGGTTGCAGGTTTCCAGGAGTTCCCGGCGCAGGGCCCGGGAGGCGTTATCGCTGTTGGACAGGAAGGTGTTTTTGATCACCACCGCGGCCCGGCCACCGGCCTTCAGGTATTTGATGAAGTGCTGGAGAAATAAAAAGGCTGTCTCACCGGTTTTAATGGGGAAATTCTGCTGCACCTCCTTGCGCTCCTTGCCGCCGAACGGCGGATTGGCCAGGATGACATCGAAACGGTCCTTCTCCTGAATATCACTGATGTTCTCGGTGAGGCTGTTGGTGTGGACGATGTTGGGGGCATCGATGCCATGCAGGATCATGTTCATGATCCCGATCACATAGGGCAGGCTCTTTTTCTCTTTGGCGTAGAAGGTAAGGTTTTGAAGCGTTTCCAGGTCCTTGGTGGAAAGGTTATTCCCGTGGCCGGTTCCCTTTGCACCATATCGGAGGTAGTCGTGGGCCTCGCACAGAAACCCGGCCGAGCCGGCCGCCCCGTCGTAGATGCGTTCGCCGATGCGGGGCTTGATCACCCGGATCATGGCCCGGATCAGCGGGCGCGGCGTATAATATTCGCCCCCGTTTCGGCCCGCGTTGCCCATGTTTCGAATTTTGGCCTCGTACAGGTGGGAAAGCTCATGCTTCTCCTTCTGGGAGCGAAAACTCAGGGAATCGATCAGCTCCAAGGCATCGCGCAGGCTGTAGCCGCTCTGAAACTTGTTGTGGATTTCTCCGAAAATCTCCCCGATCTTGTACTCGATGGTGTCCGGACTCGACGCCCTTTCCTTGAACCCCTGTAAATACGGGAAGAGCTTGCCGTTGACGAACAGAATCAGATCATCCCCGGTCAGGGCCGTATCGTGATCAAAGTTACCATCAGCATTTTTCGGAGCGGACCAGCTCGACCAGCGAAAGTCATCGTCGATAATGTAATCATAGGATTTTCCCACCAGCTCGGCCTCCATGGCCCGCTCGTGTTCCAGATCGTCCAGATACTTTAAAAACAGCACCCACGATGTCTGTTCAGTGTAGTCCAGTTCCGTGGCACATCCCGCTTCTTTCCAAAGGACGTCATCGATATTCTTGAAGGTTTGTTCAAACATTATCCCTAATATTCCCCTGTTTGATGCTACCGAACTCGCATCTTGATTTGTGATTTAACACTTTTTGAGCGGAGAACATGATTTGCAATGCACAATTCAAAATCCGATTCCGACTTAACATTTAACCGACTTTTTTATTCCCATCACTGCCAATTTCTAAATGGAGTATGAGAGAGATCTATTTCAACCTGGTGATAACCCCATTTGTTAAGCATTTGACGAAGGCTTCCAGCAGTTCTTTGCTGATGCGGTCTAGGGCCAACGAATATATGTTCAATTGGTAGTTCATCAGGATAGAACTCAATCTCAACATAAGGGATCAGTACTCGTTCATAAGGGTGGTACAGAATGCGTTCATCCTCTGGTTCTAATGGCCCTACAATGAGGCGCCATTCTTGCTCCTCTTTAAAACTGTAGTGTTTAAGCCTTGAGGCGGAATCAATCATATCAGCAACCGCCTGATCAATCCTATCAAAGAAAACCTCGATGCTTTTGGCCTTTTCATTTTGACTACTTCCCGGGGCACTCAACTTGAAAGCTTCCATTATTCCAGGTAAGTGACCGGAAAGTACATTCTTTATTATTTCGATCTGCCGGTCTTTATCGTATTCACACTTTTCCAGTCTTGTTTCTTTTTTGAGTGCTCCTAATCCATCTGTACGAAAACCCAAGGAATATCCACTATGAGGACCTGCATAGCCTCGCCATTGGCTGAGTTGATCACCATATTGGGAAAATGAGGAAACAAATAAACAGTCGTAGTCATAATCCCATTTTTTCCTTCGAATTGTTTCTGCAAACTCAGAAAGGAGTTTTTCAACCGGTGGTGGCGAAAGGCCTTTATGTTCAATCGGTGGATATGCTTCAGTTATCAGGCTAAAAGCATGTTCAAGTTCTTGTGCGTCGTTCATAAAACGATATGAACTTGCACGGATCTTCTTCTCTGTGAGTATTCCATACAATCCATGGGCATTGGTATAATGGTATAGTAACATCGGCGCTAAGGTCATGTTTTCTATATGCTTTCTGTGGCTCTAATTTTCCTACAATTACATTAACTATAAAATTGCTGTCAGATCTCGATCTTGATTTGTGAATTAAGGTAATAACGGATCGACTCCTGACTCTTAGGAGACCGCCGAGACCACCGGGACGCTCTTCAGTAATTCAGAAAAAACGCCTCGAAAACGATTGTTTAGCCCTTTTTCGTTCCGGCGTAAACGACCACCATGGTAGCGGATCACCGCTCCCCATAAAATGAACAACCGACATAAACACATCAATCACGCAGGGGTCATGCCTTTACCCTGTTCTTATTCATAAATCCTCATACATTTTGAAGGGTTCCATTCCAATCAACCGCTTTGGATGCTCAATGCCAAGGTGCTTTATAATTTATCCCGGCGGATCCTCTGAAAATAACCTTTTGTAATCTCTCCGGAATGATTTGAGCTCATCGTTCTGGTAAGTCCAGTAAGAAACGAGCTCTTCGTACAGGTAATGAGCGTCTGCCAGCGGCAAATTGAGTAGATTCTGGAGATACCCTGCAGACTTTCTGTTGGCTTTCAGAAAGGACCGCAACGCCTCAAAGAAGGGGCTCTGAAACCGCTCCTTTGCGCAGGAGATATATTCGGCGGCCGTAGGCTTTTTGTTCTTGAAAAACGCCTCGGAAACGGTATGAAACCGCTTGTTGAAAACAGTGGTCGCCTTGTAGATCGCCCTATCCTTCTCAAGCTCGATTTCAGGCTCTCCCTTATGTCGTGCATACTTGTTGATTTCATAGTAGACGGTCAGGGGTGAGACAACCAATTTCTCAGCAATCTCTTTGAGCCTATTGATCTGTTTGGGGATGGTGCCCAGGGAACGAATTTGTCTGTATTCGTTTTCGGCAGTCTCTTGATCTATGAGAAGGGCTCCTGCAAAGGCGTCTGCAAAGTCCTCCGCATCATCCCCCTTAAGCTCGGGGGATTTGACATGCCCCAGTTCGTGGGCCATCCAGAATTTGAAATCGTGAACCCTGCTGTCCAGGTTCAGATAGATCCACGTGGTCATGGTCCTGGGAAGGTAGATATGCAGCGCATTCTCATGCTGATCGCGGTTTCCCCAAAAGACGGGAATAATGACGGCATGATACTTATTGAAAAAGGAAATAAGGGATTCAAACGGGATCTCCGAGGTTCCGGTTACGTTAATCTCCTTTCGGATTTCCCGGGTCACCTGATGCAAGTAGTCGTACCCATTATGCGGATTGATCAAGGAGGGCGGCCGTGACAAAGGATCAAAGGGAAGGTGGGGCACCAAGTCTTCCAGAAGAGACCCCATATATTTGGCAGATTCAATATAATTCTGCGAGATTTTATGCCTTCCTTTTTTCCTGAAGGCGATACGGGGTTCCTCCTCAGTTGTCGCCATTTTGACGACAACTTCATCAAAAGAGAGTTCCAATACCCTTCCAAGCCTCAAGAGTTTTTCCGGACGAGGGAATTTTTCCTTTTTCATCCAACTCGAAATAATTTGTCGGGACACACCCAGCTCAGAGGCCAATTTCGACTGGGTTAGGCCCATTGTCTCAAGCTTTTTATTGATATTGCTTATGTTCAATTCCCTCGCGGGGTGTTTCTTTTGCATCATGCCTCTATGAATATGCTCAGTGATAATTTGAGTGGCGTGCTAACAATGGATGATAACCAAGCTGTCAACTTTTGTCAACTAAAAAGACGTGACATTTTTTACCGCCGCGGGTTTTTCCTGCCTCAAATTTACGTGGGCTTTGATCATCGGCGGTTCATTTTTTGATTGACCGCAGACAGACGCCCCAGAGAAATAGGCTCACGCATTTCACGGGGCACGCAGACTACCGCAGACGAGTTGCTTCACTGGCCGACTGGCAAATAATCCGCTCGTGCAATTCGAGAACTTCACGAAGAGAAAGATAGCGCATCAGGCCAATCGTTTATAAAGTTCTTTGTTCTTAGTGAGGACTTTTCGCATAGCTTCATCGAAGTCAGGTTCGGGTTGGCCAATAAGGTCCTCCATACACGCCGTTACAAATTGATCTGGTGGAATCCCAAATTTCTCGGCCTTCTCCCGAAGTAATGCTGCCTTGGAGTCGTCTATTTCCACGGTTATTCTCGCCATGGTTATACCTCTCAGGGGGTGGGGCCTGGGGGCCAAAACCCCCCGCTCTCCGATTGTGCTCCGTCCGTTTTGCGACAATGCTCTCCGATGAACTTCTTCAGGCAGTGCTGGCAAATGTCACATTCCACCTGGGTTCCGTCGCCGAAAACCGACTCGTAGCCGCCAATGAATTTAACGTGGTGGAATTCCTGGATTTCAAGGGCGTCGGCTGCATACTCGCGCTTGCAAACGTCGCAGATCACCGCATCGGGTTCCTCTATTGTCTTCTGGATCTGTTTGTATCTGATCATTTCTGTCTCAGTACAAGCGATAATATGTTCCTGTATATCTCCGAAATAGAGTGGGCTTTTAACGCTGGTTCACAGATTCTCCCAGAGGCCGGATATCGGTACGGCATACAGGTTTTTCCCGAAAGGGACCACTGCCCCACCATCGTAAAGCACGACCCCGGCCCTGAAGAATTCCCCCGCAGCAGACTGTAACTTACGCAACCCCTTGAAGTCGTCTGAGGTAACCGTTGAGGCTGCCTTTACCTCCACCCCTGCCAGGGTGCTGCCGGATTCCAAAACCAAATCAACTTCCACCTTGTCCTTGTCGCGGAAATGGCTGAAGAACACCGCATCTTCCTGCCAGCTTGCCTGACGTCTAAGTTCCTGGTAAACGAAGGTTTCCAGTAGTTGGCCGAACAGGGCGCGGTCGTTCCAGAGCGCATTTCCCTCCAGTCCAAGCAGGGCCCCGGCCAATCCGGTATCGCTTAGATGAAGTTTAGGTGTCTTGATCAGCCGTTTCAGTCGGTTGTTATGCCACGGTGGCAGTTCCTCCATAAGAAATATTCGGGTCAGCAACGTCAGATACTCGCGAATGGTCGGGCGGCTGATCTGAAACGGGGCAGCCAGATCAGATACATTCAGCAGACAGGCCGTCTGCCCTGCGGCCAACGTCAACAACCGCGGCAAGGCGTCCAGCGAGCTGATCCGGCCCAAATCGCGCACATCACGCTGTACCAGGGTTTCGACATAGTTCCTGTACCAGGCCGTCCTCCGCCGGGCCGTGGTACGTGTCAGCGCGGCCGGATACCCGCCTGACATCATGCGGTTGCCCAATGCCTGACCAAGACGTTGCCCGACAACGCCCGTTTTAAATCCAGCCCCGAACAAGGCGGAAAGAAAACCAGCATCTGTGCCGGCCAGTTCCGCCTGCGCCAGGGGATGCAGGCGCAATATATCCATTCGACCGGCCAGTGAGTCGGCCAGCCGTGGAATCAGCAGAACACTTGCCGAACCGGTCAGAATAAAGCGACCGGGTTCCCGTCGGGCATCCACCGCTGTCTTTAGAGAGGTAAACAGCTCCGGCACCCGTTGTACTTCATCCAAGATCACCTGCTCCGGCAGATCGGCCACATACCCCACTGGATCAGACTGCGCCGCTGCCCGCTGCACGTCGTCGTCGAAGCTGAGATAGGCAAACCCCAGTTCATCCCCCACCAGCCTGGACAGGGTCGTTTTGCCGCTCTGGCGCGGTCCGTGAATCAGCACCACCGGCGAATCAACCAGAGCCTCCATTACCCTCGGGCGAATATATCGCGGATATAAGTTATTGGGTCTCATTTCGGCTGATTGTAATTTATGTCGCGACCATTTGCAAGAAATCTTTCGGCTGATTGTAAGCCTTGGTGCGTCTAATTGTAAGTTTAAGGCCAATGGCATTAACTTATGACGAATCGAAGGCATGGAATCTTGCTTAAGTTAATGACGCAGAAGGAGTGAGTCCAGATGTCCATGAATTCGGTTGCGGTGACAACGGGGATGTCTCTGTATTTACCCAAATCGAGCAGGTGATGATCGCCTGAAACGATGTAATCTGCCTCTGCTTCGTATGCGCATGCCAGGTATTTGTTGTCTGCAGGATCCAGCTTTATGGCATCAACCGGTTCACTTCCTTCCACCATCCAGGCGAATATGAGAATATCCTCAAAATAGAGATCTATTTCCTGTGCACTTTTGTGGTGGTATTTTGAAATTTTCGGGTAAAGTAAGATCCGTTTGATTTCTCTTATGATCGGGGGTGACAGCGCCAGTTCAACCTGGTTCTGTTTGACCAAATCGAGCACCTTTCCGGGGACGGAATCGGGTTTGATGAGCGAACTGGCAAAAAGGTTGGCATCCAGGACGATCTTCACAATAACTATCCGCCAGGGGTTTCCAGCTTCTTCGTGGCCTGGGTAGCCTCATCAATAATCGCATCAAGCTTATCCGGGTCTTCTCCGGCAAACGCGTCGCTGATCTTCGACATATTCTTAAAAAACCGCCGCCTGGCCTTGTCCATCTGTTCCAGTTTTTTCACAGGTATAATAGCGACCATGGGTACCCCTTTCCGCTCTACAATGTACTGATCGTTCCCAAAAGACACTGCATTCATTATGGTGCCCAATATTTTTCGAGCCTCGATTGCTGTAACTACCTTTAATGACATTGAAAATATCCTTTTAAACTATGTCAATTGCCATAGTTTAAGGATAACAGCTTAGGAGTGACATGTCAAATGTGGAAAAAGGGACGGAAAAAAAGGATTTTCTGTCTTTCTTGGAGACGGCAAGGTTTTCCGGTCTTCGGACACTTCGCTCGCCCATGTCCACGGTCAACGCCCGGACATGGTCCTCAAGACGTGCCATGGTGACGTTTTTCTCCTTCATCGATTTCATCTCAGCCCTTGGGCCGTCCTGGCCCACAAAGAACCCCGCGGTCAGGGAAAAGAGGAGGAGAGTAAAGCGGTTCATTATACAAAAAATTGTCTGCCACCGTCTGTTTGGGTCCGCGGTTCAGTAGGAATCCTGGGGCTATTGACCCCGCCGCCTTTGCTTATCACTGGCCTGTTTGAAAAGCGCTGCCATGGTCCCCAAAGATCCACCACGCTCATTCCCGGCCTGGAAGGTCTGAAACGAGGCCTTTTCCTCGGCCGCTGCCACATCCTTGGTCCCCAGCGCTATCTTGCCCGTTCCGGCATCCTTCTTCAGCACCTGGACCGTAAGGGTCGATCCGGGCGGGTATTTGCGTCTCAAATCCCCGGAGGTATCCCCGGCCATCTCGGAGATGTGGAGGAGTCCTGTCTTTCCGCCCGGCAGGACCACAAAGAGACCGTAGGGTTTGACCGCATCGATGGTGCCGGTCAGCACTGCGCCCTCCTTGAGCGCTTCCTCCCCATCCTCCCCTTCCATTGACCCGGGGAAACTCAATTCCAGACCGATACGGCGGGCCTCCGGATCCATGGACACGATTCTGACCGATATCTCCTCCCCCTCGGACACCACCTCACTCGGGTGCGACACCCGCTTGCCCACACCCATGGCAGAGATATGGAGCAACCCTTCTATGCCGGGTTCCAGCTGTACAAAGGCCCCGAACGGCGCCAGATGCTTGACATGCCCGGGCACGGTGGTCCCTTCCTGGTAGCGCTCCCCGGCCGTGGCCCAGGGATCCTCCTCGGTGGCCTTGAGACTCAAGGTAATCCGCTCCCCGGCCCAGTCCAGGTCCAGGACCTTTGCCGTGACCGCGTCTCCCGGGGCCACCACATCGGCTGCCGTTTGGACCCGGCGCCAGGCCAGTTCCGACATGGGGATGAGGCCTTCTATGCCGCCGATATCCACAAACGCGCCAAAGGGGGCCAGGTTGGTGATGGTGCCCGGGACCACATCCCCCACGTGAAGGGATTCTCGAAGCGCCTCCACCCGTTCTTTTCGTTCTTCCTCCAAAATCCGCCGCCGCGACAGGACGATGTTCCGGCCCCCGTTTTCATAGTCCATGATCCGGAAGAGGAGTTTTTTCCCGATGTATGCCTCAGGGTCGGAAGCCCTTCGCAGGTCCATCTGGGAATACGGGCAGAAGGCCTCTTTTCCAAAGACCTTTACCTCATAGCCCCCCTTGCGCTCCGAGACCACGGTTCCTTCCACCGGAAGTCCGCTCCTGTGGGCCCCTGCCAGGGTCTCGTCCGATGCCGCGGCCGTCATCTTGACGCTCAAGACCGTCTCCCCGTCCCTGACCCGCACCACATAGGCGGTGATGGTGTCCCCGACAGCGACTGAGGGCTTTCCCTCCTCATCCAGGAGTTCCTGGACGGCGATCACTCCCTCGCTCTTTTGCCCCATATCCACAAAAGCCCATTCCCGGCCCATGCTCACCACGGTTCCGGTCACCTTGCCGTCGGTCTGGACCCGCTGCTCATCCGCCTTGTTCAGGCTTGCCTCAAAAAGGGCTGAAAAATCCTCTTCCTCCGTCTCCTCACCTGGATCATACAGTTTTTCCTGGGGGAGGTTATTTTCTTCTCTGTCTTCCATATCGCTTTGTTCTCCTTCGAGATCCGACTATCTTTCAGATATCCTGTTCATTATTAAGATCCATACCGCTGAAGGTGGTTTTCGAGATAAATCACCGCCTGACTCAGATCGACACAATATGCGATTCAACCCGGTCCGGGTCAAGGGAAAATGTCTGTCTGGGTCTGCGGTTCATTGAGGAACAATGGGCCCGCCCGGCATCTTCAGTTGATCCACCCCAGGACCAGACTCCTCTGCTTCATGGCGGCCCGGTGAAAATAGGCCCATTTGGACTGATCAAACCCGGCTTTTCCCCGGAGCTTTTGGGTATGGACTCTCATCTGGGACGGGGACATGCGATCCCACTCCACATGATCGCCTTTGAGGGCGGCCTTCCGCCATGTGGTTTTGTCATATTGGGTGGCGTGGGTATATTCCTTCCAGCCCTGGATCCGCTCATCCAGGTCCCCTGTTTTGGAGAGAAGCGCTTTTATCCTTTTGAAATCCTCAGGGTGCTCTTGGGAGAGATCGAAAGGCGAATCCGATGGCGCTCTGACCGTCTTGAGTTTGTTGTAGATGTAATTGACGCCATTGAGGCTGTATTTCAGATTGTCCCGGGTCTTTTGGCTGCCGTCCCCTCTGGTGTACCGCCATTTGAGATAGGGATAGTCCGGATAGGAAGAGGCCTCCACATGCCCGATGCTGGGGACGAATACATCGGCGATATAGCTGCTGAAAAAGTGCACCTTCCACCCCCCGCCTTTCTTGGCATGCTCAATCTTCCCCACATTGTTTTCATCATGGTGCCGCCCTGAAAAACCGAAGTGGGCAAAGGTATCCGCAATGGTGTGAAGGGCCACACCCATACGGATCAGCCTGAACTTTCTGGTGGATTCGGTTAAAGCGTCCTCAAAAAGCAGGTGGGCCAGGGAAGTTGGATCATCTGCCTGAGCCCACTTTGTGCAGTAGGAAAAGTCCACCGGGGATGCCCAGCGGATGGCGGTGGGAAGAAAATGAAAGGGCATGTAGATCTTTTTCTGAACGTTCCAGTCAAAGGCCTCCAAGTTATAGTGGGCCGTCCTTACCGTATCAAACTGCTGGTCCTCAAAAGGGACAATGGGCTCACTCTCGGTGGAATCATCCACATACTGGGATGCGTACCCAATGGTCTCGGAATCACCCCCGCTGAATCCCGCCAGCCTTGCCAATTGGTACACCGCATAATAATGAAAATCTTTTTGCATGGGACACCTCCTGTGAGGATAAAGATTTTAAACCCAAATTTCCCGTCGCTTGGGTTCCGTTCAGCCTCTTCTTCCTTTTCCCAGCCTGAATCGATATGGATCTTTCCCCTGCATACATCTTTTAACTGATTGTATATTACACTCCGCATATATCAATACCTTTTTTCGTGACCTTTATGTACTGAGGACAGCAGGGGAAGTCAGGTTTTCAGCGCGATTTCTTCTTGACCCGTCAAGGCGGTTTCTCCTACTTTCAATCTTGAAGACAGGTTGGACAACGGATTGAGCAGGCAATGAAAACATGGATTCCATTATAGACACCCATGCCCATCTGTGTGATGCGGACTTTGACACGGATCGGCCTGAAGTCCTGGTCACGGCCCGGACATCAGGTATTTCAGCTATTATTGCGGTCGGAGAAACGCTCGAAGACGCAGAAAAGAACCTGATCCTGGCCCAACAGTTTTCCATAATCCGTCCGGCCGCAGGCCTCTATCCCACCCATTTGAAATCCGATGAGGCCGACCGCATGGTCTCCTTTATCCGCGAAAACCGGGGGAAGCTGTGGGCCATCGGCGAAGTGGGGCTGGATTACTGGAAGGTGAAGGGGGAAGCGGATCGGGCGCGCCAGCGACGGATTTTCGGCCGCTTTATCGACCTCTCCCTGGAACGAAACCTCCCCTTAAATGTCCATTCCCGATCCGCGGGGAGGCATGCCATCCGGTTATTGCTGGACCGCAAGGCCACCCGGGTTCAACTCCATGCCTTTGACGGCAAGGCCTCCGCAGCCCTCCCGGGCGTAGAGGCCGGCTACTTTTTTTCCATTCCTCCCTCGGTGGTCCGGTCAACCCAAAAACAGAAACTGGTGCGCCGACTCCCGCTGGCCAATCTATTGGTGGAAACCGACAGTCCGGTCCTGGGGCCCGACCCCCGGGAACGAAATGAGCCCGCCAATATCCGTCAGGCCGTCCGGGCCATTGCGGAATTAAAATCCCTTTCCGAAGAAGAGGTTATCCGTACCCTGTTCAGGAATACCCAGCAACTCTACGGAGACGGCATATAGGAGCCTTTTTATGAGGAAACCAGATAATGGGAGGAGTTCATCACCAGGAGGCACCCTTGAACACACAAGACATCTCCATCGACCGAAAAGGCCCGGTGGCCAGCATCATCATCTGCCGGCCCTCAGCAAAGAATGTGCTCACCCCGCAGGTACTTTCGGCCATGTCCCAGGCCATTCAGGCCCTGTCCCGGGAAGACACCGCGCGGGTCCTCATTATTCGGGGCCAGGGAGAGCACATGTTCAGTGCGGGATATGACATCTCGCGGCTTTCTGAAGACGCCTCCTCCGGCACAACGGACAGTCCGGCCGTATCTCCGCTGGAAGAGACCCTTCAAAGGCTCACCGCCTTCCCCTACCCCACCATTGCCATGCTGAACGGGGATGCCTATGGCGGCGGGTGCGAACTGGCCATCTCCTGCGATCTTCGCATTGCCGGGGATCACATCAAAATGGGAATGCCGCCGGTGAGGCTGGGCCTGGTTTACCCCTATCCGGGATTTCGCCGCTTTATGAACGTCCTGGGATTTGCCACCACCCTGGAAGTCTTTCTCACCGGTCGGACCTATGACAGCCGGGCCTGCCTGCACAAGGGGTTGGTCAACGAGGTGGTGGAGGCCGGTCAATTGGAGACGTTTACCCGGGATCTGGCTGAATCCATGGCCGCCCATGCCCCCCTGGCCATGAAAGGGACCAAACAGGCCCTCTATACCCTGGCCCGTGCCCCGGTCCTGCCCCCCGAGAAAGAGGCCCAACTCCAGGCCCTGTTTACCCAATCCCTCAAGAGCCGGGACCTTGAGGAGGCCAGACAGGCCTTTAGGGAAAAACGAAAACCCCGGTTTACGGGTCGATAGTCCTTGCTGTAACCAAAGTGCAGGGATCAGCGATTTAGAGTCTTAGTTTGTAACTTCTATGCAAAAAGCGAAGATGTTTTGTTGAGGTTAACGCCTTTGAATCATTAGCGATAAAGGTGTCAGGTGTCAGGTTTCGGGTGTCAGGGTTTGTTGTTTGCTGAAACCAAATGTCATTAACTTAAAGAAGTTACCCGGGGATGACGATTTCCTCCGTCATTCCGGCAAAAGCCGGAATCCGGTCCTGTTGCAGGATTTGTGCCGCTCTGGACCCCGGCCTCCGCCGGGGTGACGTCGAGGATGCATCGAATTGTTCTTAAGTTAATGGCATTGTGCTGAAACCTGAAACCTGAACACTGGCCACTGATTTGGTTGCGGCCGTAGGCCTGCATTGGGATAATCAAAACCATTGCAAAATTCTCTCGACTCAAATATAGAAAAAGATCGTCAACACCCTGGCCTTTTTACAGTCCGACCATCAATCGAGGGCGAAACATTTCTGAAGATGCTTTTTATCTTCAAATAACAGAATTCCGCAATCCATTCCAAAAGTAGCATGTTGTCTATACATATCATACTGGGCTCGGCCGGCTCCTTGTCAGTGGCCATGGTGGCCCTGCTCATGTTCATTCTGCAGGTGCTT
>JAIPDZ010000072.1 GCA_021737425.1 Deltaproteobacteria bacterium | reverse complement strand
TGGTCGTTCACGAGACCTGATCGGCCGTATCTTCCCTTATCGAATTGTCAAAGAGCGTGGTAGCAGATTAATGGTGCTGCCGCAGAACATTATACCGCGGTCCTCAAGCCGTCGCCAGGTGGTTTGCTCTGACGCTTACGACTCAACGTAGGTCCCTCCGGCCGTATCCCGGATTTCTCCTTTCGTGCCCGTTTAGTGTTCTCCATATCAAGCCTCCGTCACTGTGTACGGCACCTGTCGGACTTTGACAGGTTCCCGTTGGTCAGGCCACTTTCCTCCACCGTCTCCGCCGCCCCGCGGTCATAAACATAATGATTGAAGGAGCTTTGTTCGACGGCTTCTCAGATACTATGAGCCTGTCCGGCTTCTTGGAAGTCTACACACCGGGATTTCAGCCTCGGCCTTCCCCGGTCGGACTGTCTTCGGGACAAACAACAGCCTCTTCCAAGATCTCCCGGTTCCCGCTCATGAAGAGTATGCACATGCCACAGGTCTCTGACTCCGGGGAGCTGAACCAGCACTCGCGCTATCGCACCAGCCCATCTTGCCTTCCCCATCGTCCAACAAGGTCGGCACTCCCAAACGGTGATTTCGGAGCTCAATACTGCGCCTATGCACTCCCCTGCTAACGCTTCCCCACACCATCACTGGTCGTCGAGGCATAGCTCGGGGCCGGAGCGGATCGCTACTCCTTACTCCGTAGAGGACTCGGCCCAGCGGCCTCACCTCCTACTTCATGCCGGTTTTAACCGGCGCTTTCTGGACGTCCCGGATTTACGAACCAACCGGAAAACGGCTTTTTTCGGGTTATTTTGCGGCCCCGTTATCAGTGCGCGATCTGGAAATACCATAAAATAGCCGATTTATGGATGGACACTAGCTTTGTTATCACTTCTTTCTGTAGATAAGGACTTTGCCTTATCCGGTTTTACTTGATTATCTACAATTCCAGCAGTTTTTTCCTGAACGGCTTTCTTTTCAATATGTTCTATTGGGATTGATTGACTGACCGGTTTAGCCTCTGATGGTATTCCTATTAAAAAAGTAGCGATTATTAAGGCAAGCAGTAGGAGGAAAAAGCCGTTCCGAAGACATTGATATGCAGATTCATTGCGGAGGTGTCTGACAATATTAATTTCTTCTTGAAGAAACAATGCATTGGCAATGTGGTTGGCTCCTTGCTGCTCAGCCAATATTTCATGTTTAGTTCCATAGCCATATTTGGGCAGAGTCTTAAGTGCTCCAAGAGATATGATGCCCGCAATCAACATAAATATTGATGAAAGACCACATGGAAAAATTATCATGAAATTTAAATTATTATCGGGCAATAGTTTTACTAAAGTTCCACTCGCTGCCGATAGTACAGTGAGGCTAACACTAAGCCCCAAGGTGAATTTGGTAGTTTTTTCATCAATTGTAGATGCTCTCTCATGCTCTTCAGATAAGCGATGATGCAATTTCTCAATTGGAAGCATACTATATTCTTTAATTATTTCTTGAGACACATCGACAGTTTGGACTTTTTTTAATTTCTTATGTTTATTTCTCAAGAAGGAGAAAAATGGAAAAATTTCCTCAAACATGACTTTGATAAAATCCATCATAGGTCACCAGCTAACCAATCTGCAATACAAGTATCGATCTTGCGTTCAGGTGTATTTAACCAGCCCCATTCACCTGTAGGATTAATTTCGATAAAAATGTATTTTCCATTACTTTCAATAAAATCAATTGCGCCAAAATTTAGGCCCAATTCTTTAACAAGTCGAAAGCAAAGATTATTAATTTCATCGGGAAGGTCTATGTCGGTGTATTCAAGCTTACCCTTATTTAAGATACGCCAATCTTCTTTGATGCCTGCCCCTTCACTTGTAATTTTTACAGCGAAAAGCTTATTTCCAACAACAGTGACTCTTATATCTGTTTTAGGGGAAATATATTCTTGAACTGTTAAAGGCGCTTCATAAACTTCTTCATCGCGAAAATTGTTAGGACTTTCAATAGTTGAGTATGTAAATAGGCAATCGTCACCTTCACGAAGTAAAACCGTATCAAGTGATTTTATTATGACATCTTGGTTAAACCCAATGAATTCTTTTACATTATTCCCAATCTTTGTTTTAGGGGTACGAAAGCCCAATTTATGAGCTTGCATTAGTTGGAAAGCTTTAGTTTCGGCCAAATATGTTGATTCAGGCCAATTCATCCACATCGCATTCTTAAAAATACTCAAACTTCTTAGGAAAGCCGTCCATTGGCTACGCACTAGCTGTTCTTTAACAGTCAATGTCTCCCCTGGAGTATTTCTTAGAAAGATAGGCTGTCGAAACCATACAGAATGAACATTGTCGTCAACAATAAAGGTGCCCTCAATGCACTCAATTTTCATCAATATTTCGTCAGGAATAACAGTAATTCTATATTCGCTTAGGTTCTCTTTGTTAAGCCTTAAATATCTAAGCTCTCGTTTTTCAAGATTTTGGGTCACCAGATCTGCTGAGAAATCAAAAATACTCGAAAGAATTAGGATATCAACAATCATTCGCCTTTTTGATCCTCACCGGTTTCTTGGTCACACTTTTTCGTTACATGTTCGCCATAATTGGAATCTTGTGTTACGAGTTTCTCGCCATCTCTAATCCAATACCCTTTTTTACGATCATATATTGATCCGGCAGGCATTTCGGGAGTGCTTGAAAATGGTTTTCTTTTTGCGTGTTGTATCAAAATATGTTCAGTCATATTTAGCCTCCTTTGTTGAGTGTGTTGGTGATAACGTAGAACTCAGCCGCTGCGTCCTTAGCAGTCGGCTGGAGTGATTGGTTATGTTTCTAATATTTATTCAATGGTGGAGTCATATTGTGGGTGATAAGCAACCCATGCGTCGATTTCGATGTCCTCTTTTTTTAAAATTAGGAGAGCTACTATTCTATGAAAGCCGTCAAGTATGTCTAAGTCACCACCTGCAGTGGCAAGTATGATAGGTGCCCAGAAACGACCTGTCCTTGTAATTTTGTCAATGTGGAAAAGCAGTCTTTCTTTGCTATTGATGAATGGCCCATTAGTAAGTGCTCCAAACTTGTCGATACTCTCCGAGAACATTCTTTTAATGACGAGACGATTGAATTGTTTCAGAGGGAGTGTGTTGAAGGTGAAGAGTTTTCTATTCCAGATGAAATTTGCAAGTATTTCAAGAGGGAGGCCACCAAGATGTTTAATCCAAGGAGTACCTACTAATGAATCAGTTGTGCTTTCAAAAGGCCAACCATCTCTTTTTATAAGTTCAGATAACCAGATGTCGAATACTTCATCTGGTATGTTTGGTAACATTTTTTTAGCTTTTTCTATTGACATATGACTTTTAAACATAACAAGTTGGTGGGAAGAGGGGTACACTTAGGAGAAGTGATTTCCTCTAGGTTCCATTGCACCCTTCACTGGATTTCACTACTGGAGGCAGAGCTGCCATGCCACCAAGCTCCTACCGATTCGAACGGTTACATTCCGGCCCCTCTTCCCAAAATAATGGGTGTGTTGTTTGATATAACGAAATCAGTGGTTGAAAACAAACCGAGATTCAACTGAAGAAAAGAGATTCCAGCAAACTCTAATGTCTTGAAAAAAGTAGCTGTTTTCAATCCACTGCATTTTTGTGTTGGGCATCCCTATAATAACTATGCCAAGTCAGCTAACTCTTACTAATATTTATTATCATAGTGATAACACGACCATCACTGCTGGTTTTCACCGAAAGCTCATCAGGAATTAGTTCCCCTTTGTTGAACACAAGTGAAACACCATGACTAAATTCATCTGGCAATCCGCTGCTATCAGCGTGAACATTTTTCAGGGCATTCAAAGACTTTAACGTAACGAATACGACGCTTACTGCAATTTTATATTGACCAACGGAAAATATTGCATCGGTCATACCTTTGGAGACATTGTCAAATTGAAGAAAATCACCTAATGTTGACAGATATTTTTGGAGTATATCAAGAGCCGTACTCCTATCACTAATAAAAACAACACCATTTTCTACATTGTCTCGAAGAATTTCCAATTGAAGTTGTAAAGTTATAGTACTAGCAAGATAGGTTAGCCAAGATTCAACTGTATCAATGACAAATTCAGCTTCATCCGTTGTTACGCGTTTACCGACATGAGTTACCCGATTCCTAATTTGTTTAGCACGTTTATATCGATTCCAAAGGTCTGATCGTTTGTCCACTCTGAGACCAGTTGCAATTGGAATAATAACAGACAAGCGGGAATCGAAATCATTTCTTGTTCTATCTTGTAACCACTTTAGAAGCAATGGGTCCATTTTGTGTTCGAGTTCTCGAAAAACATATGCCTGTACATAACTTTCTAAACACGAAATTGCTTCAAGAACTGCGGGGCGAAGGTAGTTGTCCTGATCAGATAAAACCAGAGATTTTGCATTCTTCAGCAAATCTATTGGAGAGAGAAATTCGTTCGATTCAACATTCATAATTCTTCACTAAAACTGAAAGTATGGGACGTGAAAGTATGGGACGTCCATAACTAAATAAGTAACTTTTTATTTTACAAGTTATTGACTTATTTATGTCCCGAAAGCCCACATCACTAGTAGTCGAGGCATAGCTCGGGCCCGGAGCGGATCGCTACTCCTTACTCCGTAGAGGACACGGCCCAGCGGCCTCACCTCCTACTTCATGCCGGTTTTAACCAGCGCTTTCTGGACGTCCCCCACTGCCCATAACGCGCAAGGAGAAGGGCACCGTCCTCGGCGCCCTTTCATTTGTCGCGTTCAGGTGGTTGTTCGCCCTCTGGCGCTTTGGCCCATGAGGGTCGCTCCTTCTTGCGTAGTCTCTTCGATCTCCACTTCCTTCCCGTTGAATCGATGATTTCCGCTCGGATCTTCTGCCAGTCCTTCGCGTACTTCTCCAGACCAGTTTGGTCGACTGGGAAGGTGAGCGGAGGGTCACCTTCCGCGAGCTTCTTCCCCGCGACGCTGTCCGCGAGAAGGAGATGGCTCGTTCCGTATCCCTTCGGAATCCGAAGGGAGGCATGGCTGAGGTAAATGGGGCGACGACCGACGTTGGCAACGTTGATGACAGCCCACGACTTGCTGGGATCGTACGTGGGATTGGGGGTCATGCTCATGTCCCAATTCACGCTGACTGTCACCTTCGCACGATCGCGAAGGTGGTTGACAATGCCAAGCACGAAACCGGACAGACCAAAGACGATGCCAAGCAGTGTCGCTGTGTCATTAAGATCGAGCTTCATCATCATCTCTCTGAGCGAACGTTTCCTGGTGAGGTGCGGCCCTCAATGGTTTGCGAACCCAAAGCTTATACGGAAACCCGCCCGCTTCTCGCCGTCACCTCCACCCGGCTGGTTATACTTCTCCTTCTTGAGGTGGCTTTCCGTTTGATTCCTTGCCCCAGACATCCCTGAAATCAAAACTCAGAAGTTCCAGTTCTCGCGTCAAATCCAGTTTGAAGAACTCGCTCTGCATATCAACTAAACGGATAACCAGATTGTGAGCGATGATCAACGACCGGTCTGCTACATCCCGCTGAGATCCCTCATCAAAAGCAATAGGATTAAGGCCGGAAGACGTCAGTCTGCACATCACTGCTGCGGCAGTGGCGTGGGTCTGTAATGTAGGGTAGTAGTAGCCAGGAAAATACAAGTTCTCCAAACCCGTCTTTTTTGCCATCGAAGCCAAATCTAGTTTTGACCAGGAATGCATTACGGTCTTTGTCCCGCATTTCTGGCATTTGGTGTGCATAAACTTATCTTTGTATTGGGAAAAATCACTTTTAGCTTGGGTGATTTCGTTCTTATCTATGTATTTTTCCAGATTACCAAAGAAGGATTCCGCATGGCGCATCAGCCTGCCCCGGTGAATGTAATGGTATTCCAAGAACCGCATCGCCTCATCTTGGTTCGCGGCAATGTAGGCCATGTTAACGACCCGCTCATAGAGCCCCCTAACGGTTTTAACTGATCCGAAACCGTAGCCATTGGCGGCAAGCAGAAAGGCCTCGTTGAAATCTTCAACGCACAAGCGCCCCATAAAGAAGATGACCTTTTCGGCGGGACTCCGCAGTTCCACATCTCTGACAAACACCTCCTGAAATACTTGATGCAGATTACTAAGTGCCCTGGCCCAAACCGGGTGTCTTTCGAAGAAAGCGGCCCATTCTTTGGGAAATCCGACTATCGGACGATTCGTGTTGGCCGCCATATTTGCTCCTCCGATGGTATGACAGTTACAATAGACGGAAAATTTTCCACCTATTACCCTTATATCATGGAATAATTTCCACCTATTGATATATTAAGAGCCAGAAAATAGAAAAATCCCGTTGAGGTTTCCACATATTGCATATTGGCCTTGATAGCATGGAAAATGTAAACAATTTTCGATCCAATCGGATGCTGTAGTCTCATTAACCGCAGACGGACGGGGACAACCGCAGACATATTGTCCCGCTGGACTCAGCGGGGTAATTAGACGTCAGGCATCTGTTCCTTCCAGGTCGGCCGAAGCAAATGTCTGCGAGTGTCTGCGTGGGTCTGCGGTTCATTCTTGTGTTTACCTCGGACGTCTGAAAAAAACAAAAACCCCGCTCTCCATTTCAACGGAGCAGCAGGGTTCCTTAGAAAACCTTGGGGCATTTCTAAACCTCGTCAAAGGGATGGGGTGGGAACAGGGGTGTTCCACCGCCGATCTGTTCAGTTATCCGATTACATTTTGACTATGATTGAGAAGTTTAATGGAAAACAAACCGAAAATCAAGGGAATTATTAACCGCAGACCCGCGCGGACAACCGCAGACATATTGTCCCGCTGGACTCAGCGGGACAATTAAACGTCAGGCCCTTCGGGGCAAGGTAGGGTGTGTATCTATGGTCCATTTTTCATGTTCGGTTGGCGCTGCGAAACGGGAGGCCAAAACTACTTGTTCAGCATATGAATCGATTTCAAAATATCTTTTTCATCAATAAGCCGGTCCGTCGCGTATTTATGCAAAATACTCGATATTAGAGTTTGATAAGGCAAACCTTCTTCCTGAGCTTTTTGTTTAATTAAAGCTAATGTTTGATTGTCCAAACGCAATGTAATCCTAATTTTTTCCTTTGCTTTTGATATAATTTTTTTTATTTTGCATTGTTTTTCCGCTAAAATCTTAACGAAGTTTTCAGCATTGTCTTCGATTTCCCTTTCCATTTTATCCAATTTTAGATCTTTCATGATTGATCACCATATATTTTGTTAAATTTTCGACTTGGATAGGCTGTTTTTAAAACGATATTCTCATTGTTATCAATTAAGAACGGAACCGCATAAACATAATTTCTCAGCCGAACAACAAATATCATCTGGTCCTTCCTATGAGACCGGGACGCTCTTCAGGAATTCAGAAACAATGCTTCGAAAACGATTGTTTAGCCCTTTTTCGTTCCGGAATAAATGACCACCACGGATGAGGGTCATATGAATAAACCTTCTTGGCCCCCGCTTCCGGGTCCGTCTCCGGTGTCACCAACCCCACCGGCGGATTGTTCGCCCACCGCTTGTCCTTATGCTCATATGACTCAATCGGCCGCTTGTTTTCGCCCTTTTTCTTTCGTGCCATCAATATTTACCCTCAAATGTATTTAATGTTCCGGCAGTCTGGTAGCATACGTTGATGTGGTTGGCCTTCCAACATCCGTTTCGAAAGGGTATTGTGGGATTTTCTTATGGAAAAACCCTGTAAATATCTTTCCGATGGGCAATTCGATTGCAGACAATCATTTTCCTCCGTTTATCAATCGTCAGGCCTATTCTGTAGTGACCAACACGAACCTTGTATTTTCCAGGGAAACCTTTCATCTGTTCAATATATCCGAGATCGAACGGGTTTTTGGATATCAGATCTTCGAACACGATCGTCTCAGCATGCCCCTGAACATCTTGAGGGAGTTTGGAAAGTTCCTTCAGAAATCGCTGTTTATATTCAACTTTCCACATCTTGCTTCAGAACCCGATAATAGGCCTTTGCATCTTGAACGGAAAGCTGTTCGTCATCTGCCACATCGTCCATCAGCCTTGATAGACCATAGTTCTCAATGACCTCTTCCATACGCTCGAATTCCTCGATCGGAATTTGGACAGCTATCGGCTTCTGATTTTCGTTGTATACGACGGACTTGCTAATCTTAAGCATCTCAAACCTCACAATATAGTCATTTCATCATTTATTCTGATACTTAAAATCCCTAACTCTTCATTATTTTAAACCGTTTTTCTTAAGCAGCACCTTCCAGCGCCGCTACCTGTGGACCGCCGGGACGCTCTTCAAGAATTGAAGATCTCTGTAGCGAGGTACAGGGGATCTCCCAAATGTAAGGAAGTTTAACCGCTTTTTGTTTCGCTCGCCTTGTTAAACCCGCCATAGGAGGGCCGCAAATCGGCGTTTAACAGGGCGAGCTAACCTTTAACCGCCTCTGGCGGTCCGCCGCCCCGACAGGTCGGGGTCTACGCTTCGCTCCGACAAGCAGGGAATGAGTCAATTCCAAGAACTCGCCTTTCTCCTTTTCATAAAGACGCAGGATGGCATCGGACTTGCTTAAGTTCTCTTCGGGTAAGACGATCTACCATACGTTTGGCATATGTTGGAGAATCCAACGCAATATGAGCATAGATGGCGCCTAAATGTTCCTCGGCTGTATCTGTCCAGTGGACTTTCATTCCTGCAAGCCATACTTGGCACGGATTTCTTTGACATCTTTCGTCCGGCCTGCCTTGCTGTCCGCCAACCCCCTTTCAATCGCCTCACGTACGTAGATTTCGTGCATCAGATCATCCCATGTGGCCTCTGGAGGAATGCGATTTATAAGTCTGTGTGCTTCCTTCTTTTCCATCAATGTTGCCATAATCTATCCTCCTGTCCTCGTATACATAATACTGTGTAATTAACTCAATATCAACCTTCAGAAACCGAACGCTGTGGTCAGGAGCAGCCAGGGGCGTTGTTTTTCCACTGAAATCTTAACGAAGTTTTCAGCATTGTCTTCGATTTCCCTTTCCATTTTATCCAATTCTATATCTTTCATGATTGATCACCATTAGTCTGCGTGGGTCTGCGGTTCATTTAGATTTCAGTAGGCCGCAGGCTGGTCCCGAAATTGCCTTTCATGGCCTGGTTCAGGGCGTAGGCCGCATTGATCAGCGACAGGTGGGTGAGGGCCTGGGGGAAATTGCCGAGGTGGGCGCCGCTCAGGGAAAGCTCCTCCGCGTACAGGCCCACATGGTTGGCGTAGGAGAGCATTTTTTCAAACAACAGGCGGGCCTTTTGGACATCGCCGGACCGGGCCAGGCACTCCACATACCAGAAGGAGCAGGTGGTAAAGGCCCCTTCCTGGCCTGGGACGCCGTCCACTCCGTCTTCCTGGTTGTCATAACGGAACACCAGGCAGTCGTTCACCAGCCGGCGTTGAATCTGTTTCAGAGTGGACAGCCAGTAGGGATCGGTGGGCGAAATGAATCTGACCAGGGGCATGAGCATGGCCGCGGCATCAATGGCTTGGCTCCCTTTATGCTGGACAAAGGCACTCTGCTCTGAATCCCAGAAATCCTGAAAAATGCTGTGATCGATCTCATTACGGACTTCGATCCACCGGCTCAGGGGAGCAGGCAGGGAAAGGGTCCGGGCCATACGGATAGCCCGGTCCAGGGTCACCCAGCACATGACCCGGGAACTCAGAAAGCGGCGTCTGCCGCCGCGCACTTCCCAGATCCCCTCGTCCGGCTCTCTCCAGTGGTCGCACACAAAGGTCACGGCCCGGGTCAGCCGCTCCCAGAACTCCCGGTGGATGTCCCCGGTTCTCTCGGTGATCAGATACACGGCGTCCAAGAGCTCGCCGTAGATATCCAGTTGAAGCTGGTCATAGGCTGCATTTCCGATGCGCACCGGCCGGGAGTGTTCATACCCGCTCAAATGGGAAAGGGTGGATTCATCCAGCGCCCTGCGGCCGTCGATGCCGTACATGATCTGCATGGCGCCGTCTCGCGCACAGGTGCCGGTTCGCCGGTGAAGCCACTGGAAAAAATCCGCGGCCTCCTCATAAAGGCCCAGGCGCAGCAGGGCATACAGGGTGAAGGCCGCGTCCCGAATCCAGGTATAGCGGTAATCCCAATTACGCTCTCCACCCAATTCCTCGGGCAGGCCAAAGGTGGCTGCGGCCACGATGGAACCGTTTTCCTGGGAGGTCAGGAGTTTGAGGGCCAGGGCCGAGCGATTCACCATTTCCCGCCATCGCCCGGTGTAGGTGGAGCGGCTGATCCAGTCCCGCCAGAAGTCGCTGGTATCCTTAAAGGCCTGGACCACGTAGCGCTCATCATATTCCGGACCGTGCCCGCTTTGTTCCACCTGCTCAAATATGAAAAAGGCGGTTTGGCCCGCTTTGAGTTTGAACTCGGCCACCACCCCATTATCCTTTTCCTTCAGTTCCACCGGCGTCCTGACCCGAAAGACCACGTCCCCGGTATCGAAATAGGCGCAATCATGATAAACGGCGACTTCTGGGATCTGACGGCCGTAGTCGGGCCGGGGATGACACGCCAGCCGGAACTGAATGTCCCCCTGGATGGCCTTGGCCCGCCGGATAACCCGTCCGGACCGATCCACAGGCATGAAATCGGTCAATTCGGCCACGCCTGAGGAAGAAAGGAACCGGGAAATAAGGATATTGGTATCCGGCAGGTAGATCTGGCGCTTGCGCATGGCATCCATGCCGGGGGAAATGCTGAAGGCGCCCCCTTTTTCCGGGTCCAGCAACGATGCGAATACCGTGGGCGAATCAAAATCGGGATGGCACATGTAGTCGATGGCGCCGTCCAGGGTGACCAGGGCCACCGTCTTGAGATCACCGATGATGCCGTGGTCCTCAATGGGGGCAAAGTCCGTGTGCGTCATGGCAGCCTCCTTTTTTGAGGGGGGGCAGGAGCCCTTTTATATTCAGAGTATACGAATATGGCCATCAATTACAAGGGAGTAACCGAGGACGGTCATCGGTCTCCCCGGATAAAAATCCCGGCCTTTGCCTGAAAAGGGCAGCGGTTCATTACTGCCGTGGACAAGACCATTGACAGATTGGGTTTGATATGGTTAAGGGGACGAGTTAACCGGACTCGCCAGCCCCGCCGCAACCAGCAGGGGCGCGCTGGCTGTGGAAAGGAGATCCGATGGTAAACCTTTTTTGTCCCATAACCGGGCTTTTGGTCTCTACGCAGGACGGGTGGCGGGAGCAGAAGCTCGGAGATCATTTCACGGCCAATTTTTACATCATCGGCGATTCCATCCTCTATAGCGGCCCTTCCGGAACCGGGGATCTGAAAGGCACCCGGGCCGCCCTTCGGCTCAGCCAGGAAGTGGCCCGAGAGGCGGCGGACGGCGCCGGACCCTATGTGCAAATCGAGGACTACGCCGGAATCCGAAAGGCCACTGTAGAGGCCCGTAAACATTTCATGGAGCAGATGATGTCGCGCCAGCGGCTGAAGGCGCTGATTTTCTGCAATTTGTCTCCGATGATGCAGTTTTTGGTGAAGGTGGGGCAACGGTTTAACACCTCTGATAAAACGGTCCGTGTGGCCCGGGATTACAAGGAAGCCGTCGGTATGGCCCGGGAGATATGCCAGGCCCAAAACCTGGAGACCGGGCCTTTTGTGTTCGGGCAGCAGACAGCCCTTTTGGATGAATCGTCTTCCCTCCGGCCCTCCCAACTGGTTTCCGACCCTCAATGGGATGTTGTTACCGACACCTACACAAATGAAACCCATGTCATTGATCGGGCCATCGCCTACTCGGTAGTGAGCGGTTTTTTGGATGAAGCCGAGGTGCCCATGATCGACAAGACGCGCCCCCGTTTACGGGATAGACTAACCGATCATGAAAACCTTGACTATATTGTGGTGGATGTATCCGCACTAAAGGGCGGCGGTCCTAAAGTCCGGCGGAAGTATATGCAATCTCTCAAGGAGTGGCATAACCGCTTCCCCCTTCGCATGTATATTTTTCTGGGGGTCAATGCCTACATGAAGACCGTGGCCCGGCTGGCCAACATCACCATGCCCTTCAAAATCAAAACCGCCAGGGACATGAATCACGCGTTTGCCCTGATTCGAGAAGATAAACGGTCTCAAAAGCACAGGACACCGCCCCGAAAATCCGAAGATCCCATGAAAAAGTACCAGGAGCAGCTATTGGCCTTGATCGGGGGGATTGACTGGGAACAGCCGGGATTCGACGGTTCTTTGGACATGGAGGATGAAAGCCACCCCTTTTACGAGGTGTTTCAGGCCGTCAAGTTAATCAAAGACGAAATGGACGATCTGTTCAAAACCCGCCAACAAATGCAGGAACAGTTGGCCCAATCCGAAAAGAAATACCGGGAGTTGTTTGAAAAAGGGTCTGATTTCCTCTGTACCCATGACCTGGACGGCACCCTTTTGGACACCAACATCGCCTTTAAAAAGGGATACGGCTGGGACGGTGACTTGCCGCCCGGCCTCAATCTCCGGAATTTGATTCCGGAGCGATACCGCCCTGGTTTCCATGATTACCTGGAGCGTATTAAACGTCGGGGCCGTGACAAAGGGACCATGGCGGTCACCACGGCCTCCGGACGGGAATTCGTTCTGGAATACCATAACGTGCTGGTAAAAAACGACAACGGTAACCCCCTGTTTGTCCAGGGTTCCGCAAGAGACATCACCGAGCGCATCAACGCTGAACGGGAAAAGAAAAAACTTCAAGAGCAGTTGAAACACAAGCACAAGATGGAGGCCATCGCCACCCTCACAGGCGGCATCGCCCATGACTACAACAACCTGCTGTCCATCATCATGGGGAACTTGGCCCTGGCCGAAGATTCTGTAGCGCCGGGATCGGATCTGGCCGATTTCCTTAAGGAGGTCGAAAAGGCCTCCTTAAAGATCAGGGACCTGACCCATGAACTCATGGCCCTTGCGAGAGGGGGCGCACCGGTGAAGGAAGCGGAGTCATTGGCGGAGTTGCTGAGAGATTCCACAGCTGCCGTTTCAGCCCAGGGGGGGACGGCCATCACCCAGAGCATTCCGGACGATCTCTGGTCGGTCCCTCATGATCCGTATAAGATGGGGAGCGTTTTCAGAAATGTAATCACCAATGCCATGGAGGCCATGCCTGACGGGGGCAACATCACCATCGAGGCGGAAAACCTGTGGCTTGAGGAGGATCATACAGACCCCGGTCTGCTGCTGAAGCCGGGCGATTATGTACACATCTGTATTAAGGACCAGGGAATGGGAATTTTGAAAGAACACTTAGACAAGATTTATGATCCCTATTTCTCCACCAAGCCCATGGGCGTACAAAAGGGAATGGGCCTGGGCCTGGCCACGGCCTATGCCATTGTGCAAAAGCACGGGGGGCACATGGCCGTGGAGTCCACCCAGGGCGTGGGCACCACTGTACACATATACCTGCCCGCCAAACCGGCCCAAAGGGAGATACAGCCCCCGGAGGATGCCAAAAGAGTGCCCCGATCCCCAATCCCCGGTGAAGCGTGGTCAACTCCCAAGGTCCTGGTGATGGACGATGAGGAGATGTTGCGGAACCTGGCTCAGCGGATGTTGACGCGGCTGGGATATGAAGCGGAGGCCGTGGAGGACGGGAAGGCGGCGATAGAAACTTATAAGGCCCGAATGGATTCAGGAAGGCCCTTTAACGCCGTTATCCTGGATCTCACCGTCAAAGGAAGAATGGGCGGGGAACAGGCCATCCAGGAACTGGTCAAGATAGACCCGGAGGTCAGGGCCATTGTTTCGAGCGGGTACTCCGATGACCCGGTCATGAGTGACTTTGAACAATACGGATTTAAGGCGGCCATGCCCAAACCCTATAAGATGGAGGGATTGAAAGAAACCCTTAAACAGGTCCTCGCGTGATGGCGAACCCCAGACCCCCGCAGACCACCCCAGACAACCGGTCCCGCCCATGCAGCGGGACCGGTTGCCATCAGCCCCTTTGGGACGGCTCCCCATACTCGGCCGGCCTGGCGGCCTGCTGGCCCGGGGTCGGGCCACGCCAACTTATTCAGTTCTATAAACTACCTTTCCAAATATGAATCGAAACCGAGTAGCTCACTGAGCTTTTGGTAATTTATCTGGACCTCTTTTCTTCTGGGCTCCTGATTCTCATTATGCCCACAGAAAGGCCGACTTATGCACAAAAGCTTTGACAATCGCTCAACTTCTTGCCATAACAGTCCCAAAATTTCATTTGACGTTCTTGGCCGAAAGAAAATTGCTATGACCTGCTCAGATAGGGGGCAAGACAAGGCATGCCAAATCTCCCTCAGATCACGGGACTTTTGGGCCTCAACCAGCATAGAAGACTGGGGCGAGTTTCGCATCTGGCGCTTCTTCCCTTAGGGCTCACTCAAAAATAAATTCACAGAATTGACGCTCAGATTTGGGTCAGATTTGGTCGTCGCGATTGAGTGAAGCCACAGAAATAGTGAACTATTTCGAGGACTTTACGATTGAGCGGCGGCCGAAGGTGGCCCGAAGCTGAGATGGGAAAATGGGAAGTTATTTTTGAGTGAGCCCTTAGCATTAAAAATCACTTCTGTCATACATCCATTCACTTGAAACCGGCAGCGGGATAAGGCGTGTTTCTTCAAACCCACAATCTTTGTAAAGACTTTGGTGCCTTAAGGGCAGTGCACAGCGTGAACCTCAAAATCGGAAAAGGTGTTCATTCGGTTATTGGGCCCAATGGAGCCGGAAAAACGACATTGTTTAATCTCCTTACAGGGTTTTTGAAACCCACCGAAGGGAAAATTTTCTATCTGAATAAGGAGATAACCGATCTCCCGCCTTATGAAATATCCCAACTGGGACTGGCAAGATCCTTCCAGATCACAAGCATTTTCCCTGACCTTAGTGTGCATGAAAATCTGCGTGTGGCGGTACAATCAAGACTCAAGGCCAGCTACAATTTCTTGCGCTCATTCAAGAAGCTAAAAGGAGTTGATGAAAAGACCCAGGAAATTTTAGACCGGGTTGGGCTCAAGGATATGGCGGAGACAAGCGCGAAAAATCTGTCATATGGGCTGCAAAGGGGTCTGGATATTGGGATATCATTGGCTACCGACCCGAAGCTCATCCTTTTGGACGAGCCGACATCGGGAATGGATCGGAAGGATTCCGCTCAAATCATTGAGTTGATTTCCGTTATATCGAAGAGAATCCCGATTGTCCTTATTGAACATAACATCGATGCCGTGCTCTCCATCTCGGATATGATCACCGTGTTATACCAAGGGGCCATCCTTGCAGAGGGGGGCCCTTCTGAAATCCAAAAAAATGAAAAGGTTCAGGAAGCCTATTTAGGGGGATATAGAGTTGCTTGAGCTTCAAAACGTGCATGCTTTTTACGGGGATAGCCATATCCTCAAGGGGATCTCTTTTGAGGCAAGAAAAGGCGAACTCGCGACGCTTCTGGGGCGCAATGGCGCCGGCAAGAGTACGACACTCAAAAGCATTATGGGGATTGTGGCTTCAAGAGAGGGCGACATTCTTTTTGATAACTGCAGCATTCTGGGAATGAAACCCCACCGGATCGCCTCTATGGGCCTGGGATATGTTCCCGAAGAAAGAGGGATCTTTCCCAGCCTCTCTGTTTATGAAAACCTCAATTTGCCCTGCAAGCGGAATAGCCGTAGGCTTTGGGATATTGAAAAGATCCACAGTTATTTCCCCATCCTCAAACAAAGAGCACATCATAAAGGGTCCCAGCTGTCCGGAGGGGAACAGCAGATGCTGGCAATCGCTCGCGTACTTGCCATGGACACCAAATTCTTGTTACTGGACGAGCCTACTGAGGGCCTAGCGCCATTTCTGGTAGGCCAAATCAGCACGATCCTCAAGGAGGTAAAAAAAAGCCACATAACCGTCCTTTTGGTAGAACAAAACACCCGGTTTGCCACAGAAGTCGCCGATACACACCATATCATCTACGAAGGAAAAATCGCTTATCAGGGAAGCAATAAGGCATTTGCGGGGGATAAGGAGATTCAAACAAGTTATCTCGGAATATGATGCATCACAGCAATAAGTCACTTGCGGACTCAAAACTCGAGTTCGACATTGGACAGTAACCATTAACCAGCAAAAATGGAGGGATTCGAAATGCAAAAACATGCGATGTGTTTCAGCGTAATGGTTGTTCTTTTCATGATGTTGAGCCTGATGCCCATGGTCAATTCCGAGGCAGTAGCGGACGATCCCGTGAGAGTGGCGGTACTTACGGATATGTCGGGCCCTTATGCCGGCATCACCGCCAAAAACGTTGAAGCCGCCGAGATGGCTATTCAGGATTTCGGGGGCAAGTTGCTGGGCCAGGACATTGTCTTTGTTGCTCGCGATCATCAATGTAAGGCGGATTTGGGCAACCAGAAGGCCAAAGAGCTATACGAAAAGGAAAAGGTTGATGTCATATTTGACTGCCCAAACAGTGCAGCAGGTTTAGCCGTTTCCAACCAAGCTCTACTTCACAAGAAGCTTTTTTTCAGCATCGGGAGTGGGACCACCCGGCATACGGGTCCTGACTGCAATCCCTATACCTTTGATTGGGCCTATAACGATTATATGATGGCCACTGCAGTGGGACTTTGGGCTGCTGATAACCTGGGCAAAAAATGGTATACAATCACTGCGGATTATGCCTGGGGGCATGATCTCCTGCATCACTTTAAACACGCCCTTGAATCAAAGGGTGGAACATTACTCGGCAATGATATGGTGGCCCTGGGAACATCCGATTTCAGTCCTTATATACTGAAGGCCATGAGCACCAATCCGGACGTTTTGGTGTTGTTGAACGCAGGTAAAGACGGTGTAAACGCCACAAAGCAGGCAAATGAATTCGGATTAAAGAAAAAATGCAAGATCATTCATGCCCTGCTCTTTATCGAGGGCATGAAAGCCGTTGGCCCCAAGGTGTTTGCCGACGATTACGTGACCGGCGCCTGGTACTGGAAAAGCGACAATCCCGGCTCAAAGGAATTTGTGGAAAAATGGAAGAAAAAATTTAATAAGCCACCCAACTGGATGAATGCCGCCACCTACAGCGCCGTGACCCAATATCTGGAGGCGGTGAAGCGGGCCGGCACCAAGGATGCAAAGACCGTAGCCCGGGAACTGGAAGGACATACCTTTAATGATCTGTTGGCAGATCCGGGGTACATCCGGCCGGAAGATCATATGCAAGTGGGGAATGCCTATATTCTGCGGGCCAAAAAACCTGAAGAAGTGAAAGAAGCCTGGGATTATTTCGAAATCGTCAGCGTAATCCCACCGGAAAAGGCCTATATGGATCCGACAAAGACGGGTTGTAAGATGGCGGATTTCTAATCTTGTTCAGGATGGCGCCGGATTTATCCTGTGAACCCCGAAATACTTCGGGGTTCACACATCATTACAAGACTACTACGGGGTATGCATCAGGCTGAGGATTTATACACACCATGAGCGCACAGTTGGTCATAATGCAATTGTTTAACGGGCTGATTCTGGGATCCATTTATGTCCTGCTTGCCCTGGGTTTATCGATTATTTTCGGCATGCTCGGCGTGATCAATTTTGCCCACGGCGCTTTTTATATGCTGGGGGCCTACAC
>JAIPDZ010000001.1 GCA_021737425.1 Deltaproteobacteria bacterium | reverse complement strand
GCCGCATTCGAAGTTATTTGTCCTCTTGTCGAAAACAACGAGTCAAGGTAAGCCGTGCTTTGGAGGTCTTGTTTAACGGCAAGTTGCCAGATTTTGTTGGGTCGTCACCATGAAAAATCAAAATACGCTGAATAGTTACATTTTTCATCTGTTGAAAAACCCTGGGCGCTTCCCCCTGCCCAATGGCTTTCTGAACAGACTGGCGCATATGCTGCTGAGACCTGTCCGGGTTTATTCAGCAGAAACAGAAACATGGCCGGTCTTTTCGGCCTTACCCCCAGGCCTGACATGCCTGACAGGAAAATGTGGGGCTTCGAGCCTTGTGTTAGCTCGTCAGCTGGTTCCAGTGACGCCAGGCCATCGGGGAAAAGCCTTTTTCCTGGGCAATGAGATCGAGATGGAGAAGTTCAAAGGGCATGAGGTCGGCCGGAGGAACCTCGATCAGTTCTGAGGTGTCCAGGCACGGGAGATATTTTTTGCAGGTATGACAGACATGAAGCCTTTCGGCCGGTGATTCCTCTGAGGAGAAATACTCCAGCGTATCCGCATCTTCATTGCCACAATAGGGACAAACGATACGGTGAAGCCGCCACTCGTGGCTGCATAGGGCACAGTGAAGCCATCGTCGTCCCCCGTGAGCCACCAGATATTCACTCTCCTCTTCACCCTTTTTCAGATAGCTCGTGTCGGGATAGGCACCGCAGATGGGACAATAGCCGCGGTCCCAACTCATTTGTTCTAAGTGAGGGGCCACACCGTGGGCCAACCACTGGAGAAACGGTTTAAGGGATTTTTCCAGCGCAAACCGGAAGGATGCCGGCTCCAGCTCCAGTTCGTCGGCCCATTTTTTGAGTGCATCCTCCTCATTTCTTACCAGGAGCCGTATCCAGGCCGCTGGGGCTTCCGGATCCTCCGCCACTCGAGCGGCCAGCCGCTCTGCTTCCTTTTTGAGCGGTGGGAAGGACCGTTTCAGCGCCGCAAGCATGGTTTTAAGACCGTCGGTTAGATCGGGGAAGAGGGGTGCCAGTTCCATATCGGACAACGCCGGGACCCCGGCAGACAGTCTCAAGGCATCGGGCGGAGGCATACCCGGCGCCGGCCGGGTCATGAGTTGGGCCCTGAGTTCCGCCTCGGCAATCATCAGCTCCTTGAAGGCGTTCAGCGTTTCCTTTAGGAAGGGTTTTCGTTCCACCATATTGTCAACCTGGTTTTTGAGCGATGCCACTTCGTCTTTGGCTGATACCGGATTCTCCATGGATGTCCTTTCTATATACGCGGTTTGATGGAAAAGCCGTTCACGGCCTGCGCAAACGGCTTTTTCGATGGTTCCTTTCAGCCCCTGTGAAATCCAATCACAGGGCTCGGCTCGTCCAAGACGCCCCTAACCGACCTTCTGAAAGTACTTCTTGGGATCTTCGGTTAGGAGAAAAATGGTGTTGACATCATCCGGATCCTGCAACTGGGCGTTGGGGTAATCCTTCTTCAACTCGGCCAGCCTTTTCTTGGCCAGTGCCACCATCTTGGATCGCTCCCCGAAATTCATGGTTCCGGTCGGGCAGGTCTTCACACACATGGGAAGCATATTGCGCTTCACCCGGTCATTGCACATGGTGCATTTGGCCAGGATGCCCGTGCCCGTGTCCAGCCGCGGGATGTTATACGGACAGTAAGAAATGACCTCCTCCACCTGTTCCGGCTTCAGAAGACGCGTCCGCTCGGTGAAAATCACCGCCCCTGTTTTGGGATCCTTGATGATGGCGCCCTCCACATAGCTATCCGCCGCTTCCTTGCAGGGCGGCGATACGCAGTGTCTACACTGATCCGGAAAGAAATACCAGACCACCTTACCATTTTCTTTATATTCAGCAAACCGGACCAGCTTGTAGTTGAACGGATTCAGATCCGGGGGATTTTGATGGGTCCCGCGCTGGCGTGTCTTGTTGGCCTGGAGATCGTTCCACTCCTTGCAGGCCACCTGGCAACCCCGGCAGGCGGTGCACCTCGATGTATCAATGAGAAATGTCATGGGCATGATTCTACTCCTTTTTTTGAGAGGGTTGTCTCATGAGACGTCCGTGTGTTAGGCCTGCAATTCACGCAGCCGCTGGGCCTTGGTCACATTTACCATCAGGGCCTTATATTCCGGGATGCCAGTGTTGGGGTCCCCGATGGAAGCGGTGAGCCGGTTCGTGGAATCGCCAACACCCCTGGTGGTCCACCCGTAACAGAAGGGCATTCCTACCAGGTGCACGGTTTTACCTTCTATCTGCAAGGGCGTCATCCTCACCGTGACCATGGCAATGGCCTCCGCGCTTCCTCTTGCGCTTTCGATGAGGACCGGATCTCCGTTTTGGATCCCCTTCTCTTTAGCCAGTTCATGGCTCATCTCTACATAGAGCTGCGGCTCGGCTTCCAGGAGGTTGGGCGTGTTCCGGGTCTCCCCGCCACCACACCACATCTCGGTCACGCAGTAGGTGGTCAGCACAATCGGAAAACGCTTGTCGCCGGGCTTAGCCAGGGCATCCATCTCGTTAGATGTCTTTTTGAAACACGGGTTGTTGAATTGACCCGAAAAGGGGTTCTTGGTGAGCGGAGACTCCACGGGTTCGTAATGCTCCGGTAGTGGGCCGTCCGGGCGGCCGGGACCGAAAATCTGCCCGAATCCGTGTTTGCGCATAATGAATGGATAGCGTCCCTTGCCTGTGGCCAGTGGAGGCCATCCCCCGTCCGGGACATCGCCCTCCCATCCCTTTCCGGTCCACTTGATGACCGCCTTCTGCGGGGCCAGAGGCTTTCCCTTAAGGTCCACAGAGGCCCGGTTGTACAAGATCCGCCGGTTGACGGGCCAACACCAGGAGTAGTTGGGGAACAGGCCAATATTTTTCTGCATGGCAGTCTGATTAAGATCCCGCCGCTTGGCCTTGTTGCCTCCCTCTTTGGTGTAGCTCCCGCTGTAAAGCCAGTTAAAACATACGGTGCTTCCATCATCGGCCAGGGCACCGAAGCTCGGGACCTGGTCCCCGGCCTTGTAAGTTTTTCCCTTGACAGTGGTATCTTTCAGGAACCGGCCGTTGATCCGTTGGGCCATGTCGTCGGAATCATAATACGCGGGCCAGTCCAGCTTCTTCAGCGGATCCGGGTAAACCCCGTTCTCCCGTTCATACAGCGAACGCACCTGGTTCAGGATATCCACAATCATCTCTCCCATGGACCGACACTGTCCGATCGGCTTCTGCGCCATATCGTGCCAGATGATCCATCGGCCGCTGTTGGTCACGGAACCGGATTTTTCCACCCGATGAGCCGAGGGGAGCAGAAACACTTCGGTTTTGATCTTATTGGGATTGACACCGGGTCGGTGCCAGTTGTCCGAGGTTTCGGTGTGGTGCAGTTCACCCACTACCAGCCAGTCGAGTTGATCCACGGCAGCCCGATTCTTGTTGGAGTTGGGCGCACTCTGTAGCGGATTGGTTCCGAATACAAAACCCCCGTTGATCTCGCCGTTGTACATTCGGTCGAAGATATACAGATAAGAATAATCCACCCCGGGTTCCACCTTGGGGAGCATGCGGTAACCGAAGTCGTTTTCTTTTGTGCCGTTTTCGCCAAACCATCCCTTGAGCAGACTGGCCAGGTATTTGGGTTTGTTTTGCCACCAGTTGGCGCTCATGGGATCGTGACTGACCGGGGTGTTGGCCTTGTTGTAATCCGCCAGCGTCGGCCAGGTGGCCCTGGGCACCGCCATGTAGCCGGGCAGGATGTGCCACAGGAGGCAGTGGTCTGTGGACCCCTGCACATTGGGCTCGCCGCGAAGGGCGTTGATGCCGCCCCCGGCCACGCCGATGTTGCCCAGGAGGAGCTGCAGGATGGCGGCCAGTCGAATGTTCTGTACGCCAACCGTATGCTGGGTCCAGCCCAGGGCATACATGATGGTCCCGGACTTGTCCGGCTTACCCGTGGCCCCGAATGTCTTATAGAGGGTTAAGAGATTCTCCTTGCTCACACCGCTTGTCTTGGAAACCGTGTCCAGATCATACCGGTCATATTGCTTCTTAAGGAGATTAAAGACACAGCGGGGATGTTTCAGGGTCTTGTCCTTTTTAGGAATGCCCTTTTCATCGGTTTCAAAGGCCCAAAGCTTTTTGTCATAGGCCCTCTTGTCTGCATCATAGCCGGCAAACAGTCCATCATTAAAGCCGTATTTATCATTTACAATAAACGCGGCGTTGGTGTACTCCACCACATAATCCTTCTCGAAAAGGCCGTTTTCGAGGATATACCGCACCATGCCGCCCAAGACCGGTATATCGGTGCCGCTTCTAAGCGGGATATGTAAGGTGCTGCGGGCCGAGGTTCGGGAGAATTTCGGGTCCACATGAATGACCGCTGCTCCCTTGTCTTTGGCTTTGAGGACCCATTTGAAGGAAATGGGATGATGCTCGGCAGCATTGCTGCCCATGATCAGGATGGCGTCGGCATTCTTGATGTCAATCCAGTGGTTGGTCATTGCGCCTCGTCCGAACGACTCTGCCAGAGCCGCAACTGTGGCGCTGTGTCAGATACGCGCCTGGTGGTCGATGTGGACGACCCCCAGGCCCCTCAAAAACTGATGGGACAGTGCGCATTCCTCGTTGTCCATCTGGGAAGTCCCCAGCTGAAAGATGCTGTCCACCCGGTTCACTTCCTGCCCTTTGTCGTTTCGTCGGATAAATCCCCTGTCACGGGTGTCTTTGATCCGTCGACCGATCCGGTCCAGCATCCACTCCCACGACTTTTCTTCCCAGTGGTCGCTGTAGGGGGCCCGGTAGAGCGGCTTGGTCAACCGGTGGTCTTCCTTGTGCATGGACAGCATGGCAGCGCCTTTGGAACATAGGGCCCCTTCGCTGACGGGATAATCGGGATCCCCTTCGGTGCTCACCATCCTTCCATTTCTAACATGGACAATGATGTGGCATCCCACGGAGCAGAAGGGGCAGATGGAAATGACCTCTTTGGTCCCTTCCAATTTGAAGCCCGCCGCATAGGCCTCAGCACCGCCGAGGTTGAGCCCGAGTCTTGTCAGCGGCAGGCTCGCAATACCCAGCCCTGCGATCTTGAGAAACCTTCTTCTTGTTACATCCATAACATCCTCCTTGTCCAGTTGTTTGGAGTTGTAAAACTAGCCCTTTGTCAACCCGCTGAACCCCCAGCTATCAGATTTTAAGAGTATACCCCAAAAAATGCCGTGTCAAGAAATTATCTAATAATATTAATATGTTAAATTAAACATATAGGAGTAAATAACTTTCAGTATCTATGAAGATCGGGTTTGGTATGGCCCCTGAAAAAGGGAGTGCCGGGCAAAAATTGAAGAGGTAAGGGGGATTCGCCGTCTATAGGCTATCAGGGCCGCTTTTTAAATTGCCTGGCATTGAAAGAAAAGACGCCATTCGCTAAATGACAGGCATATTCCTCAACACCGGAGAACCACGTTCTGTATTGCGTCATCAGTTGCCGTCCTTCACTGGTAAGGTTGTACCCGCCCTTTTTTCCACCATTTTGAATGACCAGCTTTGCGCCGATATTCTCTTCGGTGGCCTTGATTTTTCCCCAGGCCGCCCGGTACGACATGCCCAGGTGCTCAGCGGCCTTCTTGAGGGAGCCGTGGGTTTCAATCCCCTCAAGAAGCTGGGCCCTCCCGGCGCCAAAGAATACGCCGTGGTCTGTTTCGAGCCAGAGGTGCAAGCGAATGGTGGGATGTTTCTCGGTCATGATCGTTTTCGTCTATGAGCGAGTGATGCCTTATCGGCACGAGAGCGGTGTCTCGTGTTCTATTTTCCAAAAGGGCATTTTGGATAGGTACAGGTCTTACACGTCAGACAGAACGCGCCGTTACCCATTTTTGCCAGATCGCGCCGGGTGATCTCTAAGCCGGCAAGCAATCTGGGAAGAAAGAGATCTAAACTGGTGGTTTTGAAATAAAGTGCGCACGCGGGCACTCCGATGACCTGTACCGCTCCCAACTTCGCCAGCAGGGTCATTGCGCCGGGAAGGACCGGCGCGCCGTAGACCATATCCGTGGTCCCGGCATCCATTAGTGCCTGTCGGGTGACATCGTCCGGGTCTACGGAAAGCCCTGCAGTGGTGATCAGGAGGTCAATGCCGGCATCGACGAGACGCTCGACGTTCCGGCATATTGCATCTCTGTCATCCGGTACAATCAGAGACTGAACGACACGGCAGCCCAGTTTTTCAACCTTTTCGCGGATAATGGGTACGAACTTGTCTTTTATCAGGCCCTGAAACACCTCTGTCCCGGTCACCAGGATACCCACTGATGCCTGTCGCAGAGGGAGGACACGGAAAAGACTTTCATCACCGAGGGTGGTCAGGGCCTTTTGAAAATCATTTTTCGGTAGAAAGAGAGGAATGGCCCTGGAACCGGCCAGGGCGCCTTCTTCGGTGACCAGGGAATAATTCTGCCGGGTGGCACACATGACACCCGGGACGAGATTGAATTGCTCCAGCCGGTCTTCATCCACAACGAAAAGCCCGTCCCTTTCGGCCAGAAAGTTCACCTTTCCTTCGCTCGGCGGTTCTTTGAACGTCACGCCCTGGCCGGACATGGCGCGGCCGAAGGCCAGGGCGGCCTGGTCTTCATGAATCCATTCGGGTCCCGGGATGTTGTCTTCCTCCACATACAGGTGGCGTCTTCCCATCTGCTGCAGACGACAGAGATCGCCGACAGTGATCTCCTGTCCGTGTTTGAAGGCCGGCCCCTTGCTCTCCCCGGGAATGATCATGGTCATATCGTGTAACGCACGCCGTCCCACGGCTTCCTGCACTGGGATCTTTACGAATGTGAAGGGACTCTCCGGTGTTCCTTCCTGGGTGTTGTCTGTCTCAATGTAGGGCGTTTCGCCTTGGCATCCCCTGCAGATGCCACCGTCTTCAGAAGGATATGCTTCTCCACAGATGGGGCATGTGACCATTTTCCCCCGGCTTCTCTTGTCAAGGAATCGTGCGTGAACGGTCACCCTCTGAAGGCTATAGATGTCGAAACCCGCCTCTTTGATTTCATCCCGTAGGCGATCGGAATCCTGTTCCCGTTTGGGGACAAGCTTGAAAAACCAGTTTTTAACCTCAGGCCATGGTTCCAGTTTGGCCGAATCAACAAAGACCCGTATCCCATGCCCTTCGAACTTCTCATAAAAACTGAGGGCATAGCGGCTCAGATTCAGTATTTTCAGCCACCCGTTGCCCACCGTGGCGGGACTCAGAAGCTGTATGGCATCGGGGAGGCATTTGGGGGTTTCAGAGATGGCATCAAAAAGCTCGCCTTCGGGAAGATTCCTCGAGGCCAGTTCAACCATGAGCCCGCCCATGAGAACGCCGGGAGCGGCAAATCCGTGAAAGGATTCCACAAGGCGGCTGTATTCATCCAGAGAATATTTTCCAATCTTCATTGAGACCACCAGAAGCAAATCGTTTGAGTTGAATAAAATTAGCCTTATGTCAAAATTGATATAAAAGTCAACAAGTATATCCTATTTTTTATGTTAGTCGCCAACTTTCTGAATTTAATGGCAAAAAAATCTGCTGATGGTTTTTGGGGTGGCCTGTGGGAAAAAATGCGTTCCTTGGGTCCTATGGAAAGAGAGAGGGCCCCAGAGGTGTAGTGCTTAAGGAGCAGCGCTTCCGCCTCCCCCTTTCTAATAAAATCTTTTTGGGTTGACAAAGATCCTTTCCATGTCATATGTCAAAATTGATATATGGTAGGTTAAGCCGGCATCAACATTGAATGGGTCTCACGCCTTACCGCGTACCAACGCCTATGATTTGGTAAGTAAGACTGCTGAACATCTCTTTCATACAGATTATGGAGGGTGTGAGAGGGCGGTAGGGGCCGATCTATATACTTCATAAGGAGCCCAGAAATGGATTACCAAACCATAAGAACCACTTGTCCCTTTTGTGGCTGCGGGTGCCAGATGTGGCTGGTGAGACTGGACGGCGAACTCATCCAAACCATTCCGGATAAATGTGCACCCATGAATGAGGGAAAACTATGCATTAAGGGATTGAATGCCCATGAGTTTGTCCAGAGCCCTGAGCGGCTGACCCAACCCCTCATTCGCAAAAAGGGCCGGTTGGAGGAAGCGTCATGGGAAGAGGCTTTGTCATTGGTGGCTTCCAGGCTGTCGGCTATTCGGGATCAGTATGGGGGTGACAGCATGGCCTTTCTCAGCTCAGCCCGGGCCACCAATGAAGAGAACTATCTTTTCCAGAAGCTCTGCCGAGCGGCATTCCGGACAAATAATGTGGATCACTGTGCACGGCTCTGACACGCTCCGACAGTGGCAGGTCTTGCCGCAGCGTTTGGGAGTGGCGCCATGACCAATTCCATTCCCGAAATAGAGGATGCCGACTGTATATTTGTGATCGGCTCCAATACCACCGAGGCCCATCCGCTTATTGCCCACCGGATATTCAAGGCGCTGGATAAGGGTGCAAAGCTGATTGTTGTTGATCCGCGTAAAACGCAGCTGGCCGAGCTCTCCCACATCCATGCCAGGCTACATTTTGGGACGGATGTCGCCTTCTTGAATGGATTAATGTATGAGATCCTGGAAAACAAATGGCACAACGAGCCATTTATTGCAAAACGAACCGAAGACTTTGAGCCATTCAAGGCCGCCGTTCAGAATTATTCGCCGGCCAAGGCATCCGCCATCTGCGGTATTCCTTCGGATGTCATGCACGAAATTGCGGCGCTTTATGCCACCTCAAAGACCTCAACCATTCTGTATACCCTTGGTATTACAGAGCATACACACGGTGTGGATAATGTCAAATCCCTGGCCAACCTGGCCCTGCTGACCGGGCATATCGGCAGGCCTTCCACCGGGGTCAACCCGCTCAGGGGCCAAAACAATGTCCAGGGCGCATGTGATATGGGAGCCCTTCCCAACGTCTACCCGGGATATCAGGTGGTAAGCAACCCAGGGGTCAGGAGCAAATTTGAGCGAGCCTGGGGTGCTGAGCTGTCGCCTGAGGTGGGCATCACCATCCCTGAGATGATGGACGGCCTGATTGAAGGTTCAGTGAAAGGAATGTTTATCTTTGGTGAAAATTCTGTGGAGAGCGATCCCAATACGGATCACGTCATCCGGGCTCTGGAGTCTGCAGAATTCTTGGTGGTCCAGGATATCTTTCTCACCGAAACCGCAAAACTGGCCCATGTGGTCCTGCCGGGGGCCTGCTGGGCGGAGGTGGAAGGGACATTTACCAACACGGAGCGGAAGGTTCAGCCGGTTCGCAAGGCTGTGGAACCGCCGGGCCAGGCCAGACCCAACTGGCAGATTTTTTGTGACCTCGGCGGCCGACTGGGACTCGATCTGGCGTATTGCTCTGCAGAAGAACTGTTCGATGAGATGGCGGAGCTGACCCCCAGCTTTACTGGAATTACCTATGATCGCCTCGAATCCATGGAACTCCAGTGGCCATGCCTGTCTTTGGACCATCCGGGTACCCCATTCCTTCACAAGGATAGATTCAGTCGGGGGAAAGGGTTGTTTCATGCCATTGAGTATCGCCCGTCCGAGGAGCTGCCGGATGAGAAGTACCCTTTTGTTTTGACCACCGGTAGACGGTATGCCCACTATCATACCCGCACCATGACCGGCAGATGCCCCTCCCTTGAACGGGAGTTTCCCGGGCCCATGGCCCAGGTGCACGTCAAAGACGCCCAAAAGCTGGGGTTGAAGGATGGAGGGTTATTGAAGGTCACCTCCAGGCGGGGGGAGGTCGTCGTCCCTGTCACTCTGGGCGATGTGGTGCCGGAAGGGGCCATCTTCATGGACTTTCATTTTCATGAAGCCAATCCCAACCGGCTTCTCGGGACGTTCCTGGATCCTGTTTCCAAAACGGCTGACTACAAAGTCTGTGCGGTAAAACTGGAAAAAGGGTAATCTAAAGGGATTGGATAAAAGCCGGTCAATGCGCCGGCTATCCCGACGAAATTGACTTTCCCGTGGGACGCAGGATCGATTTTTCCGGACCCAATGGGCCAGGAGGTCAGACCTATCATGACGGCACCGGTTTATCACTGCCTTAGGGCTCACTCAAAAATAACTTCCCATTTTCCCATCTCAGCTTCGGGCCATCTTCGGCCGCCGCTCAATCGTGAAGTCCTCGAAATAGTTCACTATTTCTGTGGCTTCACTCAATTACGGCGATCAAATCTGACCCAAATCTGAGCGTCAATTCTGTGAATTTATTTTTGAGCGAGCCCTTACCCCCTGACCGGCACCAGGTCGTTTTGGAGTACAAGGAGCACCAAACGTAAAAAAGATTCCGGATTACGGATGATTGATCCGGCGGTCAAGGCACCGGTTTGGGTGCGGGCAAAATGGTTCAGGAGCTGATTGGCGGCAATATAGATCTCCGTGCTCTTATCGGCCCATGCCGGATATTGTTCATTCAGTGCAGAAAAGAGCTGTTCACCCCACTGCCCCACCCCTTGGGCAGCCAGTCCCTGTCGCATCATAAACGCTTGATCCAGAGACTGCATTAATTCATAAAAGACCCATGGTGCCGTATTTTCTGGGACCGAGAGTGTCATCGGGCGGCCCCCATGTCCGCTATGGCTGTCACGGCCCGGTCAATATCTGTTTCAGTAGTGTTCCAACCAAGACTGATCCGTACAGCACCGTGAGGGGATGTGCCCAGATCCTCATGGACCAATGGCGCGCAGTGAAGCCCGGCACGGACCGCAATACCATAATCACCGTCTAAAATCGTCCCGGCATCTTGGGGGTGGACATCCGCGATGTTGCAGCTCAATACCGGCACGTACCGCCCATCTGGAAAAGACCCGTAGACCGTTACCCCCTCAATGGCGCTCAGCTTTTGATGCAGCCGGGATAAAAGCCTCATTTCGCGATCACGGTTTTCTGGGAGCCCTATTTTCTCCACATAGTCCAGGCCGGCGTTTAACCCCATGATCCCCAGCATATTTAATGTGCCTGCTTCCAGTCTCTGGGGAAAGAATCGGGGTTGAGACAGGCTGTGGGAATCCACCCCCGTGCCCCCAAATCGAGTGGGGGCGATGTCTACATCAGGCGCTGTCACCAATCCGCCGATTCCGGTGGGGCCCAGTAACGCCTTATGACCTGTGAAGGCAAGGGCACTGACATTCCATGCGGTCATATGGATAGGCACGTGCCCGGCGCTCTGGGCTGTGTCGATCAACAAGGGGATGCCGTTCTGGGCGCATATGCGGCCGATGGCGCCGATGGGCTGGACTGAGCCCAGTACATTGGAGGCATGATTGATCACCACCAGGCCCGTATTCGGCTGGAGGGACGCGGCAATGTCATCGGGGTCCACAAAACCGCGTGAATCAAAGTCCACCAGGGTGTACTCAATCCTGCCGATTTGCTGGAGATGATACAGGGGGCGAAGCACGGAATTGTGTTCCAAGCGGGTGGAGACCACGTGGATTCCAGGTCTGGCGAGGCCGAAGATAGCGAGGTTCAATGCATCTGTAGCATTGGCTGCAAACACCACGCGATCGGATCTAACCGCCTCGAAAAACGATGCCAGGCGCTGCCGAACCCCCTGAACGAACGCCTCAGCCTCAACGGCCATATCATAACCGCCTCGACCCGGAGAACACCCCATGGCAGCAAACTGGGCCAGCATGGTGTCCAGAACTTCGGGTGGCCGGGGAAAAGTGGTGGCTGCGTGGTCCAGGTAGCTCTGCGATTCATCCATATCCATATCCCCACTACATGCACGATTTGGGATTGGGCAAACCGGCCAGCCTCCGGGCACCGTATTTGATCCCTTCGGGAAAAAGGTTCTCAACCTGACGGATGCGCATCCCCAAGCCGGTTTTTAACTGCTTGTTCAAGGGCGCCCGGCCGTTCTGATAATAATAATCTCGTAAGAAGTGCAGCACATGCCAATGGTCCTCGGTCATCCTGGCGAGGCCGGCTTCACGGGCCAGTTCGCGGGCTGCTGATTCGGACCAGTCGTCAGGGTCTTCAAAAAAGCCTTCAGCGTCAAACAGGATACGACGGCCATTGATCTCCCGGACCGTGGGGCCGCCGATCCGGTATTCGGTCACCTTTAGGACTCCCGGGCAGACAGGGCCGCCTTGATTTTCTCCGGGACGGCCGGTAACTCGGTCACCCAGATCCCGCAGGCATTGTGGATGGCATTTATGACGGCCGGGGCCGTGGGTACCATGGTCATTTCGCCCACGCCCACCGCGCCGTTGGTGCCCCGTTTCCGGGGGGTCTGCACCAGCACGGTCTCCATGTCAAAGGCGGTTTTCATGCTTGGGTAGGGAAAGGTGACCCAATCCTTGGTCTGGCCGGCCACGTACTGTTCCCGAAGCGCGAACCCGGTCCCCATATCCATGCCGCCATGGAGTTGACCTTCCACGTTTTGGGGATGGATCAACACCCCTGCATCGCAGGCGGTGGTCATCTTGGTGACCCGGACATGACCGGAATCTGTATTCACTTCCACTTCAGCCAGTTGAAGGGCGTGGACCTGGGAGTCAAAGGAAGGACCCTGGCCGGTCTCCGGGTCCAATGGACCGGCCTCCATGGCCTTTTTTCGACCTATGTAACGGGTGGGTTTGTCGGCCTTTTTCAGATCCTCTCCGGTCTTGGCCCCTACCTCGGCCATGGCGTTTTTGAGCTGGTTGATGGCGTCCACCACCGCTCCACCCACCATAAACGTAATCCGGCTGGCTGCAGCCGGGCCCGTGGCCGTGGTTCGGTCCGTATCCCGGGTCACCAAGCGCACTTTGTAAAACGGCAGGTTCATGCTCTTGGCCGTCAACTGGGTCAGCATGGCATCGGTGCCTTCGCCCGGGTCTGCGGCTGCCGCGTACACGGTAACGCCTCCGTCGTCATCCAGTTCAATGGCGGCCACCGCATTGTCACCGGGACCGCCGATCCCGAATGCGCCCGCAGCAAGACCCACACCGCGAAGGATGGGGCCTTCTGCAGCCTCGTCCGCTTCCTGTACGGCCCGCTCATAATGGGGGCGCAGGGCGTCGCACAGCCCTGGAAAAGGCCATTCATCCACGACCTGCCCCGTGGATTTGCTTTGGCCGGGGTGGAGAGAATTGGCCTTCCTGAATTGGAGCGGATCCACTCCCAATTCATTTGCCAGCATGTCCATGGCACATTCCAGGGCAAAGTGGGCCTGAGGCGGACCGGCTCCCCGGGCGGCGCTCCCCCAGGGGTTATTGGTGTAGACCAGCCGGGATTGACAGTGGATATTCGGAATATGATAGGACCCGGATAACATCAGCAGGGCCCGGTTGACGATGACATTCCCGTTGGAGTGATAGGCCCCGTTATCCACCACCATATCCATGTCCAAGACGGTAAGCCGGTTGTCGCTGTTTGCCCCCAGTTTGACCTTCATGTTGAACGAATGGCGTTTGGGGCTCATCTGCATGGATTCAGCCAGATCAGGGGTATAACGGACCGGCTGCCGGAAGTGAACGGCCGCGGCTGCAGCAAGGCCTTCCGAGGTGACCTCGATCTTAATGCCGAACTGGCCCCCGGCAAATGCCTCTTCATAACGCATGTTTTCCCAGCCCACCGCTTCCTGGAGCATCCCCAGATGATGATGGATGTTGATGCTCCGGCCGATGACCACCAGCTGCTCATCTTCGCCTTCCCCTTCAAAAAAGGCTGCACAGGCTTCCGGTTCCAGCGGCGCCTGGTGGTTTATCTGCGTTTTGAAATGTGCTTCCACCACGGCCTTGGCATGGGTCAGGGCTGTAGGGGCATCCCCCTTAATCTGGGGCTGGGTGAAGCACAGATTGGGCCATTGGTCGTGAATTTGAACAGCATCCTCGGCCATGGCCTCCTGGGGGGTTGAGAGTACCGGCAGCAATTCATATTCCACTTTGATCTTGTCTGAGGCGGCCGCGGCCTGTTCCCGGGTTTCCGCAGCCACCAGCGCCACCGGATCCCCAATGTAGCGCACCCGATCATCGCACAGGACCGGCCGGTCTGCCACTATATACTTGAGCCGGTTGGTGCCTTGGATATCCTTGGCGGTCATCACCCCGGCCACGCCCGGTTGTTGAAGCGCTTCGGAGATCTCTATGGATCGGATTTTTGCGTGGGCGTGAGGGCTCCGCAGGGCAGCCAATTCCAGGGCGCCGGGTATTCGGATATCGGCCGAGAAAGGGGCAACCCCGCAGGCCTTGGACAGGGCCGAGGGTCGCGGATGGTTTATTCCCATGGGACCAGCATCGGCCGCCGGGCGAACAGCGTCTGGCGTGGTTTCACCGCGGATGAACCGGCCGGCCAGCTGCACCGCATCGATGATTTTGGTGTACCCCGTGCACCGGCACAGGTTTCGGCGCAGGGCCTTTTTTATTTCATCCCGACCGGGATCAGCATTTTGATCCAAGAGGGCCTTGGTGGCCATGATCATCCCGGGCGTACAAAAACCGCATTGGATCGCCCCTGCCAATACAAAGGCCTCCTGGATGAGATGCGGATTATCCGGGGTCCCCAACCCTTCCACCGTGGTCACTTCAGCACCGTTCAAACCGGATACTTTGGTCAAACAGGCCAGGGCGGTATTCCCATTGACGATCACGGTACAAGCACCGCACTGGCCCTTGCGGTCACAGGATTGCTTGGTTCCGGTCAGGCCCAGGGTACCGCGGAGCAGGTCCAGGAGGACCATCTTGTTATCCACGATTATCTCCAGCGGGTGGCCGTTAACGGTAAGACTTACCTGTTTCATATAAGATCTCCTTTCAATCGCATGGCCTCATTCCCGAAATCCTTATATTTTGGATAGCCATATATCATTTTTGATATATATAGCTCTAATCAACACGGTGACGTCCTGTCAACAAAAAAGCGGGGCCGGCAAGACGACCACGGGTGACCGCCCTGAATGGTACATGGTGGCTGGGGCCTATTGCCGGGTGACAACAGGGTGGCGTTTCATCAGGCTGGGGTGTTTCCCTGCGGCCGAAGTGGTCAGGCGATCCCCGGCCCGGGTTTTTTTCTTGACACGTAGTTACGTTGTAGCTAAAATGTAATCATAACTTTTCGTGCAGATACGCCGGGCCAATCTTGAATTGATAAATAAATCAATTGGTTGTCCGCCTTGCTTTTGGCTGATCAGAATAGCCGCCAGGTTTTGGAAAATGCTCAATGAAAAGCAATCTGTAAATGAGAAAAAGACCGCTTCACCAAGGACCAGAGGGAAGGTCAGATTAGAGGTCTATGGCGAGGAGATGGTGGAAAAGGTCGTCAAGTTGAGCGGTAACAGCGGGCGGGTGTACCTTCCCCCGGATTGGGTGGGATCGCGCGTGAAAATTATCCGTCTGGATTGACCGTTTTGATCATGGTAAACGCATTGGATAGTATGATCATAAGAGAGATCAGGGCCGAGGATGCGGAGGATATCAGCCGCATTCAGGCCACCATTACCAAATCGCCGCCCACCATTGATTTCAGGCATATTATTGAGGAGCAGGTGGGCAATTTTGAAAACGCCAGCTTTGTGGCGGAGGTCGACGACCACGTGGTGGGGTACATGATCAGTTATATTCTGTTGGGCGGGTTTGGTTTGGAAAAGAGTGCCTGGATATCCACGTTGGGGGTGGACCCCAGGTTTATGGGCCAGGGAATCGGAAAAAGGCTGGCCGAGGAAATCCTGAACGTATACCGAAAAAAAGGGATCCACTCCATATACACCTCTGTGCGATGGGATTCCGTGGACCTGCTCTCTTTTTTCAAGACGTTGGGGTTTGATCGAAGCCATTTTATCAACCTGAAAAAAAGGCTGGACCGCTGACATCCATTATTGTTGACCCCCCGATACCGGGGAAAGAAGGTTTCATGCTGAGGTGCAAAGCCTGCAAAACACCATGAAACAGGCTGCAGGTTACAGGGGAATTTTGGTTGTGTAGAAGGGGAAGAAAATGAGGTACGCAGAGACAGGCTATAATTTGGAAATTGATCTGTCCCGGGGAAACATCGAGCGGGTGGAGACCGATCCGAAAGAGACTGAACTGTATCTGGGCGGCTTGGGAACCAATGCCAAGCTGTTGTGGGATCGGGTGCCCCCTGAGGTGGAACCCTTTTCCCCGGATAATCTGTTGATATTCAGCGCCGGTCTGCTGTGCGGCACGCCGGCCACCGGGTGTAACCGCACCATTGTAACCACCATTTCGCCGCAGACTGAACTCATGGCATTTTCCATGATGGGCGGGTTTTGGGCCCCGGAATTAAAACATGCCGGCTATGATAAGGTGGTCCTGCGCGGCAAGTCCCCGGATTTAGTCTATATATGGATCAACAACGACAAGGTGGAAATCCGGGACGCCTCGCATCTCAAGGGCAAAGGGGCCATTGAAACGGCCCAACTGATCCAAGAGGAGCTGAAGGAGCCGAGGGCCCAGGTGGCCGCCATTGGACTGGCCGGTGAGAACAGGGTCTACTTTGCCTCCATTGAGCAGGGCCGTTCCAGTGCCAGCCGACAGGGGCTCGGTGCGGTGATGGGAGACAAGGGGGTTAAGGCCATTGCGGTGCGGGGGACCAGGGATATCAATGTGGCCCAACCCGATGAATACATGGAGCTTTGCAACGAAGTCCTGGAATATATCAAGTGGAGAAATGAAAATCCCATCCCCGGGGTCATGCCCATCCTGGCCGGTTTGGGTTCCCCGCAGGAAATGAAGGTCCACGATGAAAAATGGCATACCGAGAATTTCATGTGGGGGAATTCCCGGGTCCGCAGAAAAGGGTTCTGGAACCAAGAAATCGCCAAAGAGTGGATGGACACCATGGAAAGTCTGCGGACACGGCTGATCAGTTGTTACAACTGTCCCATGAGATGCGGAGCCACCATTACCCCTCCCGGCGCACCCACCTATATGATGAAATGCTTTTCCAAACTGACCTATACCATGGCCGCCTTCTCAGATTTGGAATTTGGCCTGGGGATTGCGCAGAGTGCCACAGAATATGGGGTGGACGGATTTTCCGCGCCCCAGGTGATGGCCTTTGGCCTGGAGCTTTTGGAAAACGGGATATTGACAGACGATGATTTTCCCGGAATGCCGGAGGACAATGAGGGTCGGTTTTACTGGCTGCTGGAGCGGATTGTCCGGCGGGAAGGGATCGGCGATGTGCTGGCCAATGGGACCTACTGGGCGGCCCGGGAAATTGGGAACGGCGCAGAAGAATATGCCCATAACAACATTAAGAAGCATGAACAGCTGCCGCTCAAGCTGTCCATGTTGAACCCCATTTATTTCTTGATGTATTGCACGGGGGAGAAGATCAATATCACCCAGATCGAAGGGCAGTTTCCCCAAATGCCCTATCCCAAGCGGGAGCACAGAGAGGCGTTTGTGAAGGATTGGTTCCAGGTCCCGGATGAAAAGTTCAAACAATACTTTTTGGACTGGGAGCCGAGGGGAGAAAACTCCATCCCCTACTACCCTACACCTGAGATGTGTTGTGACATTGTGGATTGGCAGGAGCGGATGCATTATATCGATGATGCCCTGGGGATGTGCGCCGGGCTTTCCTCGTTCCCCCTTAAACCCCCGTACCATATCCACAACTATCCCAAATTTATCTCGGCAGGGGCCGGGATTGACATGGATGAAGACCTCCTGACGCAGGCCATTCGACGGTATCGGACCCTGGTGAGGGCCAATAATATCAGAAGAGGAATGCGGCGAAAAGATGAGCGACCTCCTGAGGACCATTGGAAGAAGCGATTTCCCGAACTGGAACAAAAGCTCCTGGACACCTATTATCAGTTTAAGGGGTGGAACAAAGACGGCATTCCGACCCAAGAATCGTTACATGATTTGGGCTTGGATTATGTGTATGAGGAATTCGAAAAGCGGGGGGTCTATTCAGATAATGGGCCAGACCATGGGGAATCATCTTCTGATGCCACCTCGGCGGGAAAAGAAAAGGAGGGTTAGCCGTGGGTGAGAAGAATAAGAAGATCGTAAAGACCATCAAGGTGAATGCGGATGAATGTAACGGGTGTCGAGCCTGTGAAGTGATCTGCTCCGCTTTTCACGCTGAGCCCAAATACAGCAGCAACAATCCGGCCAGGTCCCGTATTCGAGTGGTTCGGGATCCCTTGAGAGATATCTATGTGCCCGTATACGCTGGCGAGTATGCCCCGGCCGAATGCATGGGCCGGGACAAGTATGTCATCGACGGAAAGGAATACGAAGAGTGCGCCTTCTGCCGGGCATCCTGCCCTTCGAGAGACATCTTCAAAGAACCGGATTCCGGTCTTCCCCTCAAATGCGACATGTGCGAAGGCGAAGACGAACCGTTGTGTGTCAAGTGGTGCATCACGGATGCCCTCACCTATGAAGAAAGAGAAGAGGAAGTGGAAGAGCAACCGGAGCAGGACGATCTGGAGATGGGACTGGACGCCTTGACCAATAAGTACGGGATGGACAAGATCATTGAGACCCTGGCCCGCATGTCAGAGGCCAAACAAGGCTAAGCCGGGAACATGAAAGAAGGGACAGAGTAAGATCGTGGAGAATGTAGCCGATTATAAGGAAATCGTTGATGTCATTAAGGCCAGCGGCGGAGACGCATTCAAAAGATGCTTTCAGTGCGGGTTGTGCGATGTGGTCTGCCCGTGGAACCGGGTTAGGGATTTCAGCATGCGCAAGATCGTGCGGCAGGCCACCTTCGGCATGACGGATATCGAAAGCGAGGATATCTGGCTGTGCACCACCTGCGGCAGATGCCCGCAGCAGTGTCCCAGAGATGTGCAGCAGATCGAGTCCGGCATCGCCCTGCGCCGGATCGCCACCGAATACGGGGTGTTTCCCAAACCGGTGACCCCGGTGCGCACCATTCGAGGCAGCCTGGTGGGTGAAGGGAACACCTTGAGCGAGGAGCGGGCCAAACGGGGGGACTGGGCCAAGGGGCATTCCGTGAAGACCTTCACCGAAGAGATGGACATCTTGTATTTCCCCGGCTGTTATCCCAGCTATGATCCCCGGTTGAAAAAGGTGGCCGTGGCCACCGCCAATATCCTGAACGCCGCCGGAGTGGATTTCGGCATCCTGGGCCCGGAGGAGAATTGCTGCGGGGAGAGCATCCGCAAGACCGGGGACGAAGAGGTGTTCACGCGTCTCGCCAAGGAAAATATCAAGACCTTTATCGATCATGGGGTAAAGAGGATCCTGGTATCCTCCCCCCACTGCTACCACACCTTCAAAAATGAGTATCCTGAATTCAGGGTAAATTTTGAGATCATTCATATGTCTCAATATCTTTCCTCACTCATCGAGCAGGGAAAACTGACGCTTAAGAACCCCTATGAAAAGAAGGTGACCTATCATGATCCCTGTTATCTGGGACGGCATAACGGCATCTATGACGAGCCCCGGGAGATTTTGAACAGGGTCCCCGGCCTAACCCTTACGGAGATGCCGGACTGCCGGGTGGACAGCCTGTGTTGCGGCGGGGGCGGCGGCCGGGTGTGGATGGAAACCCAGAAAGGGGAGCGATTCTCCGATCTCAGGATCGAGCAGGCCATGGGGGTCGGTGCTGAGGTGCTGGTGACGGCCTGCCCCTACTGTATCACCATGTTTGAGGACAGCCGAATCACCATGGAAGACCAGGAGGAGACGGGAAGCGTCCCCGAAATCAAAGACATCACAGAGATCATAGCGGAAGTGATTTAAGAAGGTACTAACATCCGGATGAGGTGACAAAAAGTGGATGAAATCGAATTAAGAAAAAAAATTCAACAACTCCGTAAAGGCCATAAAGACGAGCACTTCGGTGACGTCATGGTGGCGGGTGGCGGGATCAGCGGCATTCAGGCCTCTTTGGATCTGGCCACCGCGGGTTTTAAGGTCTATTTGGTGGAAAAGGGACCCGCCATCGGTGGGCACATGGCCCAGCTGGATAAGACCTATCCCACCAATGACTGCTCCATGTGAATCCTCTCCCCCAAACTGGTCGAGGTCGGCCGGCATCCCAACATCGAGGTTCTGACCTACACGGAGATTCAGAGCGTGGAAGGAGAGGCAGGTGATTTCAAGGTCACCCTTACCCAAAAGCCCCGATATATTATTGAAGATAAGTGTACCGGGTGTGGGACCTGTGCAGAATACTGCCCAGTACAATACCCGGATCCCTTTAATCAGGAGATATCCCAGAACAAGGCGGTCCACATCTACTTCTCTCAGGCCATTCCCCTGATTGCCTATATTGATGAAAGCTGCCTGTATTTAAAAGAGGAAAAGTGCCGGATTTGCGAAGGCGTTTGCGCCAATGACGCCATTGATCTTCAGCAAAAGCCGGAGAAACAGGAAATCAACGTGGCGGCGGTCCTCCTGTCTCCTGGGTATGAGCCCTTTGATCCTGCCACGAAAGGGGACTATGGGTATGGCAGGTTCGAGAATGTGGTCACCAGTCTAGATTTTGAGCGGCTTTTATGCGCCACTGGCCCGTATGAAGGGGAAATCCTGCGGGCCTCAGACCAGAAGCACCCCAAGAAATTGGCATGGATTCAATGCGTGGGCTCCAGGCGGGTGACCCCCGGCGACAACAGCTACTGTTCGTCCGTATGCTGTACCTACACCCAGAAGCAGGTCATTTTGACCCAGGATCATGATGCAGATGCTGAGTGTACCATCTTTCATAACGACATCCGATCCTACGGCAAAGATTTTGAGGCCTACTATCGGAACACCGCAGAACTGCCTGGGGTACGGTTTATCCGGAGTTATACATCAGTGGTGGGAGAGGTGCCGGACACCAAGAACGTGGTGGTCCGGTACGCTACGCCAGATGAAGGAGTCAAGGAAGAAGCGTTCGATATGGTGGTGTTGTCTGTGGGATTGAATCCACCCGTGGACAACGCACAGTTGGCAGAGCAGTTTGGCATCGCTTTGAGCGACAAAGGTTTTTGCGAAGCCCTGCCGTCCAACCCCATGCAGACCTGCCGGCCCGGGGTCTTTGTCAGCGGTGCCTTTCAAGGGCCCATGGACATCCCAGAGTCGGTCTTTAGTGCCAGCGGAGCTGGATCTCAATGTGGGGAGTTCTTGGGGCATCGGCGGGACAAGCTTACCAAGGAAAGGGTCTACCCCCAGGAGAAGGATGTGTCCCAGGAGGAGCCCAGGGTCGGCGTCTTTGTCTGCCATTGCGGGGCCAATATCGGCAGAATCGTGGACGTACCGGCCGTGGTGGACTATGCCCTCACGCTCCCGAATGTGGTGTATGCCCAGGAGCAGCTCTTTTCATGTGCCACCAATTCGGCCCAGGAAATTACGGACATGGTCAAGGAAAAGGGCCTCAACCGCGTGGTGGTGGCCGCCTGTTCTCCCAGGACCCTGGAGCCGTTGTTCCGGGATACCCTCAGGGAGGCGGGCATTAACCAGTATTTCTATGAGATGGCCAATATCCGGGAGCATGACTCCTGGGTCCACTCCAAAGAGCCGGAATATGCCACCCAGAAGGCCAAGGATATCACCCGAATGTCCGTGGCAAGGGCCTGCCTCCTGTCCCCTTTGCAGGAAATTGACCTGCCCGTCAACAAGGCCGCACTGGTGGTGGGGGGCGGTATTGCGGGTATGACCTGTGCGCTTTCCATCGCCAATCAGGGCCATGAGGTATACCTGGTGGAAAAGGAGCCCCAACTGGGGGGGATGGTTAGACACATTTATTCCACCCTGGAGGGCATGGATGTCCAGGCCTATTTGAAGGATCTGATTCGCCAGGTGTATCAGCACCAGCTCATCCATGTACTGGCAGATGCCACCATCACCGAGGCCACCGGGTATATCGGAAATTTTGTCACCAAGGTGGACTCGGAAAGCGGTGTCACGGAGATCAAACATGGTGCGGCGGTCATTGCCACCGGTGCGGATGAGTACAAACCCACCGAATACCTATATAAAGAGCATGACCAGGTGGTGACCCAGTTGGAACTGGAGGAGAAGATCGTTGAAAAAGATGAGGCCCTGGTCAATGCACAGACGGTGGTGATGATCCAGTGTGTGGGGTGCCGGAACAAAGACCGGGACTACTGCGCACGGGTCTGTTGCAGTCATGCCATCAAAAACGCCTTGAATCTAAAAGCGATCAATCCCGAGGTGGATATCTATATCCTGTTTCGAGACATGCGGACCTACGGGCTTCTGGAAGATTATTATCGGGAAGCCTCGGAGCAGGATGTCAAGTTTGTCCGCTATGAGCCGGCGGATCCACCCCAGGCAGAGGCGGTTGAAGAGGGGGGACGTTCGGTCGTGAGGGTGTCGGTCCCGGATCCCATCCTGGGCCAAAAACTGGCCATAGATGCCGATTACCTGACCTTATCTGCGGCGGTGATCCCATCTGCTGAAAGCAGCGACGTCGCTCAATTCTTTAAGGTCTCTTTGGGTTCAGATGGATTTTTCAAAGAAGCTCATGTCAAATTGAGGCCGGTCGAGTTCAGTGCAGAAGGGGTCTATCTGTGCGGCATGGCCCACTATCCCAAACATATATCAGAGACGATCAACCAGGCATATGGTGCTGCCGGAAGGACCTTGACCCTGCTGTCTCATGACATCGTCACTGCATCCGGTTCGGTATGCGAGGTGGATGAGAAGAAGTGCATCGGATGCGGGGCCTGCATGTCCGCCTGTACCTATGGCGCCATAGAGCTTCGGGACACCAAACAGGGCCAAAAGGCGGTGGTGAACCCGGTCATCTGTAAAGGGGATGGACTGTGCAATGCCAAGTGTCCTACAGGGGCCATTTACCTGAAACACTTTACGGATGAAGAGATCGAAAGCCAGATCGATGCAGCCTTCATAGCGGAAGAGGCGCCGCCGCAAATGGATGCGGCAGTAGGAGATGCGTAGGCGGAAAAAATATAGGTTCATCAGGCCGATATCCTCATCGGCCCGTCACAAGATGTCGGAGGTAGCGTCTAACAGCAAACAAGACCTGGGGGGTCTTTATGAAGGTGGGAATCAATGAGTGCAGGAGCTAAATTTACGCCGCAGATACTGGGCTTTGTATGCCATTGGTGAGGATATGGCGCTGCTGACATGGCTGGAGTTTCCAGACTACAGTATGCCACCGAAGCCAGGCTGATTCGCGTCATGTGTTCCGGCAGAGTGGACCTGGAGTTTATCCTCAGGGCCTTTACCAATGGAATGGACGGCGTGTTTATCGCCGGGTGCCGGTTAGGCGAATGCAACTATATTACCCACGGCAATTACCATGCCCTGAAACTGGTGCTGCTTTGTAAACGAATCATGGAACATATCGGGCTGAACCCGGAGCGGTTGAGGGTGGAATTCATGTCCTCTGGCGAAGGCATCCTTTTTGCCCAAGTCATGAACGATTTCAGTAAAAAGGTGAAGGATTTGGGACCCCTTGGCAAAAGCGATGACATCGACGAGGCGGATGTAAAATCCAAACTGGAAGAAGTCACCACACTGGTCCCCTACATTAAAATGGCCAAGCGGGAAAAACTGGAGTCACCGCTTGAAAACGAGGCGGAATATGAAGGATTTTTTACTCGTGAGGAGATAGACGAGTTATTCAGTGAAGTCGTCTCATACTATATTGATCCGGAAAAATGCCAGGCCTGTATGATTTGCAGACGAAGATGTCCGGTGGAGGCCATCACAGGGGGTAAGAACCAGATCCATGTCATTGATCAGGCCAAATGCATAAAGTGCGGCACCTGTTTTGAGGCGTGTCCCCCCCGCTTCGGTGCGGTGCAGAAGATTGCGGGCGAACCGGTCCCTGCTCCCATTCCTGAGGAGAAAAGAACCCTCACCCGAAAGGGTAAGCAGAAATAAAGGCCCGCACTTTCCTTAAGACTTTTGAATCCCTCAGAGGGTTCGCTCCAAATTCATGGTGTTGGAGGGGCTGAACCGATTGGCGCTGAAGAAACGAATCAGGTCGGTATCGTTCCAGGCCACCAATGTGTTTATTTTTTGAACGCCGACATCTCTCAAGTGGGCCACGAATTCGTTGATCAACTGTTCCCCAACCCCCTGGTGCCGGTAGTCCGGGTCCACGCCAATGGTATCCAGGGTGGCTTCTTCCTGGAAAATGCCGTATTCTCCGAGATAGAGTTCCCCCATGACAAACCCCACCACTTTGCCGTCTGCTTCCGCCACCAGGGACACGGGCAGATAATCTTTGGATTGAAAGAGTTTTTCGAACTTCTGCTCATAATACTCCGGCCGGGAGGTCTTCAGAATTTTCCCGTCAATTTCCACCACAGCGTCAAAATCACCAGCCTCCATGAGTCTAATGGTAACGGTCTGTTCGTGCATAGGGCCTCCTCTGTTTTGTGCCAAAAAGTGAGATCCGATGAAGAAGATCGTACGCCAACTGCCGCATGTATAAACCTTTGCAAAAAGGGACCGCCATTTTCTGAACGGATTACCAGAGTACGGAATAGACCTTGACGGGCCGGGGAATCCCTTTGACCTGTATTTCCCCCACATCATCCGTCCGTACCAGGTGGTGTACCTTGCTGTGGGTCCGTTTACTGATAAGGATCTGTCCGGCTAAGGCCAGCGACTCCAGACGTGCGGCCACATTGACCTGAGTGCCGACGATGGTGTAGTCCCGGTGTATCTCCGAACCCACATTGCCTACGGTCACAAACCCGGTGTTGATCCCGATGCCCACTCCCATGTCCTGGCCGTACTGGGTCCAGTCTTCTTTGAGCTGGTCCACCCTTTGTTGCATGGCCGCGGCCATGCGTACGGCCCGCTCTGCATGATCGGAAACCGGTACCGGGTCCCCGAAAAAGATGAGGAGGCCGTCACCGGTGATTTTGTTCAAGGTCCCGTCATGGTCGTGGACGATTTTAATCATTTCGGCCAGGTAGTGGTTCAATACCGAGAAGGCCTCTTCCGGCTCAATGCTGTCGGTCAGGTTTGAAAAGCCCCGGATATCCGTAAAGATCACGGTCACCAGTTTGCGCTCGGGTTCTGTCCCCAGGCCCTGATCACTGCTCAGAATCTGTTCGGCCAGCTTGGGAGAGAGATACCGCCGCAGTTCCTTATATCGTTCAAGTTGGCGCACCTGAGTTTGCACCTTGGCTTCCAGTTCTGCGTTGAGTTGAAGCAGTTCCTCTTGGGCCTTTCTGAGTTCAAAAGTTCGTTCCTCCACCTTGTTTTCCAGTTCGGTATTGTATTGGTCCAAGCGGGCCTTGGCTTCCTTCAGTTCCTCATTGCTTTTCTCCAGCACAAGGTAGGCCTCATTTTTGGCCATTACGTTTTTTCTCAATTGATCGAGGGTCTCAATCAGTTCCTCTCCCGAGTCCTGGAGCCCTCCCACACTGAAGAGGGGGGCGATTCGCTGTAAGCAGGAAATCCGGTCGTAGGTGATATCTAAGATGGCGTAAGGTCCCTTGAACAGCTCCCCTTCCCTGAACAGGGTTTGCCCGTCCACCTGAATGGTTTGGGTGATGAGGATGGCCTCCTGGGGATTCGGCGTGTTGGACAGGGCTTCAGCCGGATTGGCGCTGTACTTACCCATAAACACCGGATGGTCATTGATTTGATCGGCCACCAGGAAGACCCGTTTTCCCACTTTGGCCCGCTCTCCCGTAACCGGGTGCCGAAGGGTCATGACCCCGTCTTTGACAGCGACATCGAGGTGGTAAGGGGCAAATTCAGGATCCCGGTTAAAGACCACTTCCGGATCGTAGGGGGAGAGCGTCTCTTTTACGCGGGCGGGCGGCAGTCCCCATAGGGTGGGGATGGATGAAAGGATCCCCCGCAGGTAGGGGGCGGCCATATAATCCCGGTTGAGATCGAAGTCCTCATGGAATTTTGCCTTCAATAGGGCTCTCATTTTTTTGGTGTTGCGGTCGAAAACGGGGGGGGATACAACCTCTATGTATTTGGTATCGTTTAGGTTTTTATTAAAAAAAGGAACCCTGATGTACCCATCGTTGGGGGTGGCGAATACCTTTAAAAAATACTGAAACCGGCCCCAGGAATGCAGCTTTGCGGACGAGATCCCGCAGTTGAAGCAGAAGTCGGGTTCATTCGCCAAGGTTTTGGCCTTTCTCAAAACCAGATCGAAATTCTCATAGGTGGTCCATTGATCTTCATCCAAGAAAAAATCTTCTGCCGAAGGGTATTCTTCCGTGGGATAGGAGAGCCCTTCAAACAGCGGGTCCCAACTGCCCAACTTCCCCTTGACATAGGTGGCGATGATCTTAATATTTCGGTTGTTTATGCAATTCGGATGGGTCATGGCGTCATCCTGGTTCGGGTCCTGATGAGTCCATCTTATTTGCCGGGAGGGGGTGCGTTGGTCTATATAGTACCGCCCTTTGTAGACCCTGACAAGAGGCTTTGTGATCCGGGGCCCGCTTTTATCCCTTGACAAAAACCCAGGGTGTTATAGTATATCACTTTACATTTTCGGGACGTGGCGCAGTCTGGAAGCGCACCTGAATGGGGTTCAGGGGGCCCGGGGTTCAAATCCCCGCGTCCCGACCAGTAAAGCGTAAGAAAAAGGGCGAATCGGCTGGAAGCGATTCACCCTTTTTTATTTTAAGTATGATGCATTCGTAAAAAGTCGTCACCCCGTTGAAAAACGGGGGCCAGGGATTTGATAAGAGCCTGATAACACTGGATTCCGGCTCCTGTCCCGGACCACGATCCGGGATTCGCCGGAATGACGGAAAGAGCGGATGTTCGACTTGAGCTAAACCAAAATTGAACATTTTTCAAAGGTCTCACCTTGGCATCCGCAGCAAGGAGAGGCGTAACCATTCTCCCGCTTGAACTTGAAACTTACCCTCCTCCATTCATCTTGCGTTTTAACACCTCTGAGCATCTGAATGTGACCACCCTTCTGGCATCCAGGGTCAGATGATTGCCGGTTTGGGGATTCCTGCCCCGCCGGGTGTTTTTGTCCTTGACCTGGAATTTGCCGAATCCGGATATCATGACCTCTTCTCCGCTTTCAAGGGTCTTTTTCATGATTTCGAGAAGGGCGTTGACGAAGCAGGAGGCGCGGTCAGCAGAAAAGGCCAATCGGTTTCCGATAATGCTTGCGAGATGCGCTTTGGTGATGGTCATGACGGCTCACTCTTTATACTGAAAGAAAGACGTTGGGTTTGAAGGGCATATGAATGAATCCATTATTCATAAGAATGTTTCATGTTGTCAAGGATGAAGATGCCCCGGTCACCTTCCTTTAGATAGGGCCGGATCTCCTGAATAGCCCAGGGCCTTGAAATCCATGACCCCGTCCGGACTGTGACAGTGGGTACAGGAGAGGGCCTGGGTTACTCCAGTCCATGACGGCGGGACGGTTTGGGGGAGGTCCTGTGCCGCTATGGAGATTCAGGTTTTCAGATTAGAAGCCATCTGTCAAGAGGGGATCTGCCGGTTTTGGCACTGCGGGTGGGGGATTTCGACGACTCAGCCTGGCCACTGACTCCACGTGATAGGTGTTGGGAAACATGTCCACGGGCTGGATTTCGAGCAGATGATAGGCCTGTACCATCTGTCCCAGGTCCCTGGCCAGGGTGGCGGGATTGCAGGACACATAGACGATCCGCTCCGGGGATAGATCCAGGACCCGGGCCAGCACGTCCTTGTGCATGCCCGCCCGGGGGGGGTCTATGATCAGGATGTCCGGCCGGTGGCTCAATGCGCCCAGGGTTTCCCGGATATCCCCACAGATGAATTCACAGTTGTCAATATGGTTTTCAGCACAATTTCGCACGGCATCTGAAACCGCACTGGGACTTAACTCCATGCCCACCACGGACTGGACCCGGGGGGCAAAGAACAGGGGAATGGTCCCGGTGCCGCTGTAGAGATCCACCACGGTGTCCCTGCCCGTGGGGCGGGCATAGGCCACCACCTGTTCATAGAGGCGTTGTGCTGCAGCGGGATGGGTCTGGAAAAACGAATTGGCGGATACCCTGAAGGTGAAAGGACCGATCCGGTCCAGGATATAACCGTCTCCTGAGATGATCTGTTCTTGGTCACCCACGGCAATGGAGGCCTTGCGCCGGTTGATATTGTTGACCACCGTGGTGACGGACGGGATCTTGTGGTGCATCAGGTCGGCCAGGGAACGGATCACCTCAGGACGTGCGGTGGAAGTCACCACGTTCACCATCCACTGGTCAAAGGCCCCGGAGGATCGAATGGTTAGATACCGCCAGAACCCTTCATGGCTTTTGAGCCCGTATACCGGAATACCGCTGGTTTTAACATGGGCCTTTACTGCCCGCAGGATGTCGTTGCCGGTCACTTTTTGAAGCAGGCAGGTTTCCAGATCAATGACCTTCTGAAAGGCTCCGGGCACATGAAGCCCCAAGGCAAAATTCCCTTCCTTTTCCCGTTTGTCCATTTCATGGGGAAGATACCACCGACGATCGGAGAAGGAGAACTCCATTTTATTGCGATATCCGAAAATTTCCCCGGAAGGGATGACCGGGTGCACAATCACATCCTTGAGCCCTCCGATATGGATCAGGGGATCCTTGACCAGGGCCTGTTTGTACGCCAGTTGCCGGTCGTAGGCCACCTGCTGCCACTGGCAGCCTCCGCAATATCCGGCATAGGCACAGGGAGGGGGGATGCGATGGGCCGAGGGATGGAGCACCGTTTCCAGACGGGCCTCTGCGTGGGTCCGTCTTTTTTTATAGATCCTGGCCTTCACCACATCCCCGGGTACGCCCCCCCGTACGAAAATGACAAAGCCGTCCAATCGGCCCACGGCGCTCCCGCCGTTGGCCATTTTGTCCAGGGTCAACTCAACGATGTCTCCTTTTTTGGGCTTTGCCATGGTCATCATCCGATATCATCCTCCAAGATGACTGACCACCAGATCGCCCACCTCGCTGGTGGTATGGCCCATTCTTCCGGCCTCCAGGGTGTCCAGGTCCTGTTGAATGGTTTTTTGGACCGCCTTTTCCAGGGAAGAGGCCGCGGCGTGTTCCCCCAGGAAGGACAGCATCATCTGTGCCGCACAGATGGCCGCCAAGGGGTTAATGCAGTTTTTTCCGGCATACTTGGGTGCAGATCCCCCAATGGGCTCGAACATGGCCAGGCCCTCGGGATTGATATTTCCACCGGCGGCAATCCCCAGGCCTCCCTGGATGATGGCCCCGATATCGGTGATAATGTCTCCGAACAGGTTGGAGGTCACGATCACATCAAATTGTTCCGGATTTTTGATCATCCACATGCACAGGGCATCCACATGCTGATAGTTTATGGCAACATCCGGATATTCCTGATGGACTTCATGAAAGACCCTTTCCCACAGATCGGATTCATACACCAGGACATTGGTCTTGGCGCACAGGGTGAGACGCCCGGTCTTCTCCCGGCTTCTGCAATAATCAAATGCATACCGGATACACCGTTCCACCCCTTTTCGGGTGGTGATGGATTCCTGGATGGCCACTTCGTCCGGTCGGCCCTTTTTGAAAAACCCTCCCCCGCCTGCATACATCCCCTCGCTGTTTTCCCGCACCACCACAAAATCGATGTCTTGGGGGCCCTTATCCTGTAAAGGCGTTTTGACTCCGGGATAGAGGCGTACCGGCCTCAGGTTGATGTACAGATCCAGCTCGAACCTCAGTTTCAGAAGGATTTCGGTTTCCAGGATCCCGGGCCTCACCCGGGGGTGGCCGATGGCGCCCAGGAAAATAGCATCCGTTTTTTGAAGCTGATCCAGGACCGCGGAATCCAGGAGGGCGCCGTCTTGAAGATATTTCTCTCCCCCCAGATCAAAGGGTTGGAATTCAAGACCAAACCCGTGATCCCGACACAGGGCATCCAGGACCTTGACCCCTTCTCTGACCACCTCAGGTCCGGTGCCGTCCCCCGGTATCAGGCCGATGGTATATGATTTTCCCATGATTCGCACCCCTTCTATCCTTTATTCCTGTTTTCAGGCCTCAGGCTGCGAACAGCGGCCCCCGCCTTCCACATCTCCGATTCCGCCATTTCAGAAAGCTCTTTTTCCAATCTGTCCCGGTAATCGGGTTTGCTGTTGGCCGTAAGGACGATCTCTGTTTCCCTGCCGGAGGTGACGCTGTCATAAAGGGTGTCAAACAGGGGCGTAACCGCATCTTTAAATCTGGACTTCCAGTCCAGCGCCCCCCGCTGGGCCGTGGTGCTGCAGTTGGCAAACATCCACTCCATGCCGTTTTCAGCCACCAGCCGAATGAGGCTCTGGGTCAACTCCTCCACGGTCTCATTGAAGGCCTCACTGGGTGAGTGCCCGTGCTTTCTGAGAAGGGCGTACTGGGCCTCCATCACCCCGGCCAGGCACCCCATCAGCACCCCCCGCTCTCCGGCCAGATCGCTGTACACCTCCTTTTCAAAGGTGGTGGGAAAGAGGTACCCTGAACCGATGGCAATCCCCAGGGCCTGAATCCTCTCTTCCGCCCGGCCCGTGTAATCCTGGAACACGGCATAACTGGAATTGATCCCGCTTCCGTTTAGAAAATTGGTCCTGACCGTCCTCCCCGAACCCTTTGGGGCCACCAGGATCACATCCACATCCGATGGCGGCACAATGCCGGTCTGATCCCCGTACACCACGGAAAATCCGTGGGAAAAACACAAGGCATCTCCGGGATTCAATTCCTTTTTGACCTGGGGCCAGGTGGCCATTTGACCCGCATCCGATACCAGAAAGAGGATCATGGTCCCCCTGCGGGCGGCCTTTTCCAAGGGGAAGAGGGTTTCTCCGGGCACGAATCCGTCCCTTACGGCCCGATCCCAGCTCTTGCTGTTTTGGCGCTGGCCCACAATGACCGGTATGCCGTTATCCCTCATGTTGAGTGCCTGCCCGGGTCCCTGGACCCCGTAACCAAGCACCGCCACGGTCTCCCGGGCCAGAATCTTCCGCATCTTTGCCAAGGTAAACTCTTCTGATGTTACCACATCTTCCACAATTCCACCAAAATCGATCTTTGCCATCTATTTGCTCCTTTTTTTGAGTTCACGGGGAAGGGCGATGGTCCCTGTCCTCGCCACCTCTTTGATCCCCATGGGGGTTAACAGATTGATAAGCGATCTTATTTTCTCCAAATCGCCGATGACTTCCACGGTATAAAACAAGGCTCCCACGTCCACCACCCTGGCCCTGAAAATATCCACCATCCGCAGGATTTCAGCGCGATTTTCGGGCCTGGCCCTTACCTTGATCAAGGCCATGTCACGCGCCACAAAGGGGCGATGGGTGAGGTCTATCACCTTGATCACGTTGATCAGCTTGTTGAGCTGCTTTTTGATCTGCTCAATGATATCCATGTCCCCGAGGGTGACCAGGGTAATCCGGGAGATATCCGCCTCAGCCGTTTCAGCCACACAGAGACTCTCAATATTAAAGCCCCTCCCGCTGAAAAGGCCCACAATGCGGGACAGCACTCCGGGCTGGTTTTCCACAATCAGGGAAAGGATGTGTTTCTCGGTCTTATACGCCATAAGAACGTCCATCCTCCCTACACCAGCAGCATCTCGGTGATGGGGGCCCCTGCCGGGACCATGGGGTATACCTTCTCTTCGGGTTCCACCATGAATTCCATGATCACGGTCCTGGGGATGGAAAGGCCCTCTTTGAGTACCGGGACCACCTCTTCCGGCCGGGTGGCCCGAAGCCCCATGGCCCCGTAGGCCTCAGCCAGTTTCAGAAAGTCAGGGGTGTGTTCCATCTTGGTGCAGGCATAGCATTTATGGTAGAAGAGTTCCTGCCATTGACGAACCATGCCGAGGTACTGGTTGTTCAGGATAATGACTTTGATGGGAAGGTCGTACTGGACTGCCGTGGCCATTTCCTGAATATTCATCTGGATACTCCCGTCGCCGGCAATATCCACCACCACCCTGTCCGGACGGGCCAGTTGGGCCCCGATGGCGGCTGGCAATCCAAACCCCATACATCCCAAGCCTCCCGAGGTGATAAAGCAGTTGGGTTGATTGAAGTGGTAGTACTGGGCCGCCCACATCTGATTTTGCCCCACTTCCGTGGTCACCACCGCTTCTCCGTCGGTTAAGGCATGCAGTTTTTCCACCACATACTGGGGTTTGATCACGTCGGCCTGCTCGTATCGCATCTGGTGGGTCTGCTTCCACGTTTCGATCTCGGCCATCCAGGATTCCCTGGAATCGGGACTCCAAAAGAGCCCTGCCTCCTGTAGGAGGCGGTTCAGCCGGTTTAAAGTCACTCTGCAGTCCCCCACCACCGGGACGGTGACCGGGACGTTTTTGCGGATGGAGGTGGGGTCGATGTCGATGTGCACGATCTTGGCGTGGGGGGCGAACCCCTCTATTTTGCCGGTGACCCGATCATCGAACCGGACCCCGACGGCGATCATCAGGTCGCACGCGGCGGAGGCCATATTGGCCCTGTAGGTCCCGTGCATACCGATCATCCCCAGCCACCGGGGGGAGTCGGCCGGGAAGGCGCCCAGCCCCATGAGGGTGGCCGTGACCGGGGCGTTGATGATGTGGGCAAGCCGGTTCAGGGCCTGGGATGCCTTGGACAGGATGATCCCTCCCCCTGCCAGGATGAGCGGTTTTTGGGCCTTTTGAATCAGTTCCACCACCTTGTGCAGTTGTTTCACATTGGGGTGATAGGTGGGTTGGTAGGACTTGATGTCCACCGCCGCCGCGGATGTGTGAGGGGCGGTGGATTGCATGAGATTTTTGGGAAGATCCACCAGTACCGGTCCCGGGCGGCCGGATGCGGCGAGGTGGAAGGCCTCTTTGATGACCCGGGCCAGATCCTCAATCCGGGTGACCAGGTAGTTGTGCTTGGTGCAGGGCCGGGTGATGCCCACGATATCCACCTCTTGGAACGCGTCGTTCCCGATGAGGGCGGTGGGCACCTGGCCCGTAAAGACCACTATGGGAATGGAATCCGCGTAGGCCGAGGCGATGCCGCTCACCGTATTGGTGGCGCCGGGGCCGGAGGTCACCAGACAGACCCCCACCCCGCCGGAGGCCCGGGCATAACCGTCGGCGGCATGGACAGCCCCCTGTTCGTGGCGTACCAGGATGTGGCGGATGGGGGCCTGGATCAGTTGGTGGTGGATATCCACGATGGCTGCCCCGGGATATCCGAAAATGGTATCCACCCCTTCCTCCATAAGACTGCGCAGGAAAATATCGACTCCGCTTTGATGCATGACCACCCCCTCCTTTGCAAAAAAAAGCACCTGCCCCCGGGTGCCTGTGGGAATGGCACGGAAACAGGCCGCATGGCCACGAGCCCGTATGAAACTCCTCAGCTTGGTAACAGGTTAGGCCTTCAAGGTCTGAAACCCCTTTGCCCCAGTCCCTTTCGCGTGTGGGCCACCAGCCCTCCTGAGGCGATGATGTCCTGCATAAAAGGGGGAATGGGCTCGGCCCACAGGGCGATGTCGCCTTCAGGGTCGGTGATCCGGCCCGAGTCCAGATCCACGCACAGGACATCCCCGTCGGAAAACGCTGCCGCCGCCTCCGGGCATTCCAGGACCGGGAGTCCGATATTAAAGGCGTTTCGATAAAATATCCGGGCAAAGCTGCCGGCGATAACGCCCCGGATCCCGGCCGCCTTTAGGGCCACAGGGGCGTGTTCCCTGGAAGATCCGCAGCCGAAATTGGCCCCGGCCACCACCATGTCCCCTTCCCTTACCTCCTCGGAAAAGCCCGGGCGGATGTCGGCAAAGCAGCTTCGGGCCAGCATCGCCTCTTCAGAGCTGTTCAGGAACCTGGCCGGTACGATCAGGTCCGTGTTGATATGATCCTTAAACTTCCAGACTCTCCCTTTCAGTTTCATCGGTTCTCCTTTGACTCTCCCATTTACAGCTCCTCCGGCCCCCCGGTTCTGCCCAGGACGGCGGAGGCCGCGGCCACTTGAGGGCCTGCCAGATACACCTCGCTTCCAGGGTGGCCCATCCGGCCCTCAAAATTGCGGTTGGTGGTGGAAAGGGCCCGCTCCCCTTTGGCCAGAACCCCCATGTGGCCCCCGAGACAGGGACCGCAACAGGGCGGGCCGATCACGGCGCCGGCCCTTAGAAAGGTTTCAATGATGCCTTCCTGAATGGCCTGCAGATAGACCCGGGGAGACCCGGGGATCACAATGAGCCGGGTCTCCCGGGCCCGCTTTCTTCCTTCCAGTATTTCCGCGGCCGCCCGGAGGTCCTCTATCCGGCCGTTGGTACAGGAGCCGATAAAGACCTGGTCCAGGCTGACCGGAGGTATATCGGACACGGCATATACATTGTCAGGGGAATGGGGGAGGGCCACCTGGGGCCTGATTTGGGTGACATCAATAGAAATAGACTGCTCATAATGGGCATCCGGATCACTCTCCAAAAATACGCCGGCTTCCTGCGAACGGTCCGCCATGAAGTCCCGGGTCACCGGGTCCGGCGCAAAAATGCCGTTTTTGGCCCCTGCCTCCACGGCCATATTGGCCATGGTCAACCGCTGGGCCATGGACAGGGATCGAACCGTTTCCCCGGTGAATTCCAGGGCCTTATAGGTGGCGCCTTCCACGCCCAACCGACCGATGGTATGAAGGATAAGGTCTTTCCCGCCGATCCATGGGCCGGTTTTCCCCTCATAGAGGAGTCTCACCGTGGGCGGGACCTTCAGCCACGTCTTTCCGGTGGCCATGATGACCCCGAGGTCCGTGCTTCCCACCCCGGCGGAAAAGGCGCCCAGGGCCCCGTACGTGCAGGTATGACTGTCCGCTCCCATGATCAGGTCCCCGGGCTTCACCAGCCCCTGTTCCGGGAGCAACACGTGTTCGATCCCCGCTTCGCCCGGCCTGAAATAGTGGGTAATCCCATAGGCCAGTGCGAACTCCGCCATCCCCTTGGCCTGTTGGGCCGAGGGGATGTCCTTGTTGGGGACAAAGTGATCGGGAACCAGGGCCACCTTGTTAGGATCAAAGACCTGGGTTACGCCCAGCGCATGAAAGACCTTGATGGCCAAAGGGGCGGTAATGTCATTGGCCAGGGCCAGGTCCACATCCACCCGGACGATATCTCCGGGTCGTACGGTGTCCAGCCCGGCGTGCCGGGCCAGAATTTTTTCCGTAATGGTCATTGGGGGTATCATGGCATGCCTTTAGACACTGCTGTTTCGCAGCGTTAGAGAGGGGTTTTGTTTCATATATTCGAGGTGATTGAGGCCGTTTACATAGGCCCTGGCACTGGCGGTGATGATGTCGGGATCAGCGCCTTTGCCCAGGGCCACCCGCCCGTTTTCCTTGAGTCGGACCGTCACCTCGCCCTGGGCATCCATGCCCCCGCTGATGGCATTTACGGAGAAACGGACCAGTTGGGAGCGGCTCCCGGCCAGTTTGGCAATGGTGTTGAACGCGGCATCAATGGGCCCCACGCCGAATCCAGCCCCCTGAACCACTTGGTCTTTGATCTTTAATTTCACGGTGGCGGTGGGCACGGCCACCGTACCGCTGACCACATTGAGATATTCAAGGGCGTAGGTTCCGGAGCCCCTCAGAATGGCTTCCACCACCAGCACTTCCAGGTCTTCATCATATATCTCCTTTCGTTTGTCGGCCAGTCTCTTGAATTTTTCGAAAAGCCGGTCCAGATCCGATTTGGAGAAGTCATATCCCAATTCCGCCAGTTTTTGTTTAAAGGCATGTCTTCCGGAATGCTTTCCGATGACCAGCCGGTTGGTGGCGAGCCCCACGGTCTCGGGCCGCATGATTTCATAGGTCATGGGATTTTTTAAGACCCCGTCCTGGTGGATGCCGGCTTCGTGGGCAAAGGCATTGGCGCCGACCACCGCCTTGTTGGGCTGGACTACGATACCGGTGATCAGGGAAGCGAGCCGGCTGGTGGGGTATATCTCCTCTGCATGGATCCCATGGGTCAGTTTCAACCGGTCTTCACGGGTATAGAGGGTCATGACCACCTCTTCCAGGGAGGTGTTCCCGGCCCGCTCGCCGATGCCGTTGATGGTTACCTCCGCCTGCCGGGCCCCGGCATGGATGCCGGCCAGGGTATTGGCCGTGGCCAGGCCCAGGTCGTTGTGGCAGTGCACACTCAACACGGCCTGATGCATATTGGGGGTGTGGGCCCGGACATAGGCGACTTGCTCACCAAACTCCTGGGGGAGTGCATACCCCACGGTGTCCGGCAGGTTGACGACGGTGGCGCCGGCCGCAATGACCGCTTCAAATACCCGGCACAGAAAATCCCGGTCGGTTCGGGTGGCATCCTCGGCCGAGAACTCCACATTAGGGGTCAGGGCCTTGGCATACTGGACCGCCTCCACCGCCTCTTGAATCACCGCGTCCCGGTTCATGTTCAGCTTGTGTTCCAGGTGGATGTCCGAGGTGGCGATAAAGGTGTGTATTCTGGGCTTGGCGGCCTTCTGCACGGCCTGCCAGGCCCGATCTATATCGGCCTTGGCGGTCCGGGCCAGTGCGACCACCTCGGCCCGCTCAATTTTGTGTGCCACCATCTGGACCGATTCAAAATCCCCCTCAGAGGAGGCGGGAAATCCCGCTTCCAGTGCGTCCACCCCCAGTTTCTCCAACTGTCGCGCCACCCTCAGTTTTTCTGCCGCATTCATGCTGGCGCCAGGGGACTGCTCCCCGTCCCTGAGGGTGGTGTCAAATATATAGACTCTGTTTTCCATTCCTGACCTCCTTACAATTGATGGGTATTCCTCAAAACAGGTGTGCGGGGCACGCGCGTGGCGTGCCCGTGGCGGTGCCGGGAGCAAGCCCAATCATTTGTAAGGACACGCCGCAGAAATTCATGATCTGCGGCGGCTTTTCCCTCTTTCTTTGGGTATGGTTTGAATGTCATGGTTTCAGTGGATCCTATTAATTTTTCCCGGGATTGGAGACCGCGCCGGCCCCGGGTCCCTTCTCACGGTAATTCGAGCCCTGGATCTCTTTGAGCAGCTTATAGTGCACACTGTCCACCAGGGCCTGCCAACTGGCCTCGATGACGTTCTCAGAGACCCCGATGGTGGTCCAGATCTCCCTGGCGTCCCGGGAATCGATCTGGACCCTCACCTTGGCCGCGGTGGCCTCGCTCCCGTCAATGACCCGGACCTTGAAGTCCACCAGCCCCATTTCCCGGATCTTGGGAAAGAATGTGGCCAAGGCCTTGCGCAGGGCATTATCCAGGGCATTGACCGGTCCTTCTCCTTCGGCCGCGGTAATCTCATCCTGCTCCCCCACCCGGATTTTGATGGTGGCCTGGGAGGTGCTCTCCCCGGCGCCGTCCTTTTCCGTGGTCACCCGGAAAGACTGAAGGGCAAAGGGGTCCTTGAACTGGCCGGTGGCTCTCCGGATCAAGAGCTCCAGAGAGCCTTCGGCCGCATCAAACTGGTATCCTTCATCTTCCAGTCGCTTGATTTCGCTGACGATCTTTTCGCTGTCGTACCCGTTTCCGCCCAGGGCGATGCCCATCTCCCGGGACTTGTATTCGATATTGCTCCGCCCGGAGAGATCCGACACCACCACCCGGCGCCGGTTTCCCACCTGTTCAGGCCGGATATGCTCATAGGCGGAAGGCTGCTTTAAGATGGCGCTTACATGAACGCCTCCCTTGTGGGCAAAGGCGCTTTTTCCCACAAAGGGTCGCTGGTTAAAGGGGGGGATATTGGCCACCTCGCTGACAAATCGCGACAGTTCGGTCAATTGCCCCTGGTTTTCCTTGGGCACGCACTGAAATCCCATCTTTATCTGGAGGTTGCCCAGGACCGTGATTAGATCCGCATTCCCGCACCGTTCCCCGTAGCCGTTGATGGTCCCCTGGACCATGACGGCCCCGCTGGAGACCGCCGCCAGGGAATTGGCCAGGGCCAGTCCGCAATCATTATGGGTGTGAATGCCTAAAGGCACCTGGAACCGGGCTTTGACCTGTTCCATGGTGGTGCGGATGTGGTCCGGCATGGTGCCCCCGTTGGTGTCGCACAGGACCACCAGGTCTGCACCGGCGGTTTGGGCGGCTTCCACGGTGTTGAGCGCATAAGCCGCATTCCCCTTGAACCCGTCAAAGAAATGCTCTGCATCAAAGATGACCTCCCGGTCCTGTCCTTTCAGATACACGATGGTTTCGTGAATGAGATCCAGATTTTCCTCTACGGATATTCCCAGAATACCAGAGGCATGCAGGTCCCAGCTCTTGCCGAAAATGGTGACCACCGGGGTCTCTGCGTGCAAGAGGGCCTGGATATTCTGATCCATGTGGGGGGGGATTCCGGGCCTGTGGGTACTGCCGAAGGCAGCCAGCCGGGAGGTGGTAAACCGGCAGTTGCGGACCAGGTGAAAAAACCGGGCGTCCTTGGGATTGGAGCCCGGCCATCCCCCTTCGATGTAGTGGATGCCGAAGTCATCCAGCTTTCGGGCGATTTTGAGTTTGTCCTCGGCAGACAGGGTAACATACTCTCCCTGGGTTCCGTCCCTGAGGGTGGTATCATAGAGCATGATCTGTTGGGACATGGCGTTTCTCCCCGGTTTTGAAAAAATGTATGGATCAAAAAAAAACCGTTATCAGGCGGGCCTGATAACGGTTTTTAAAAAGTGCTTTTCGGTAACGGTTACATTATCAGGTCCGGGCCTCTGCTGCCTTGGACAAGGACAAGAAGGACGAGCAACAAGGATACGGGTATCCCTGTTGCGCTGATAATGTCGATAATGTTATGCCTGTGAAGACCGTTATTCATTCTCTTTGACCATTCGTCGTGCGTTTTGGTATAAAAATCCCTTATAATCTCACCAATTTTGAAAGTCAAGCATTTTTTTGTGGGGTTGGATATGAAAATTCTCCTGGTATATCCCCATTGTCTGGAGGCCCGCCTGGACGCGGAGGATGTGAGTGTTCCTCCCATCGGCATGTATTATGTGGGGGCCCTATTAAAGGCCCACCGCTTTGATGTGGAGATATTGAACTGGCACCAGGTGGGCCAGGATCAAAAAGGGATCCAAAACACCCTGATTCAAAAACGGCCGGATGTTATCGGGTTTTCCGTACTTCACGCCAACCGGTGGGGGGCCATTGACATCGCCCGCACGGCCAAGGCATTGGACCCCAAGGTGCGGATCGTATTCGGGGGTATCGGGCCTACCTTTTTGTGGGACCATTTCCTCACCCATTTTGAGGAAGTGGACTTCTGTGTCCTGGGCGAAGGGGAGTATCCTTTCCTCAACCTGGTCAAGGCCCTCTCCAAGGGGGATGCGGTCGCGATCCAGGCGGTGCTGGGAATTGCTTACCGGGAAGGAAGCCGAGTGAGAAGGACCCCATCACCGGACCGCATTTGTGATATTGATGCATTACCCAACCCGGCCCAATACTTCACCTTTCAGCACGTGACCTCCTCCCGGGGCTGCCCCAATAACTGTACCTTCTGCGGATCCCCCCGCTTCTGGGGAAGAAGGGTCAGTTTCCATTCGCCCTCCTATTTCGTGGATCAGCTGCAGCTTTTGTATGAAAGAGGGATTCGTTTCTTCTATGTGAGTGACGACACCTTTACCCTTAAAAAGGAGCGGGTAATTCAGATTTGCCAGGAGATCTTGAAGCGGGGGCTTGCCATTTCCTGGGCCGCCATCTCCCGGGTCAACCTGGTGGATGAGGAGATCCTCCTGTGGATGAGAAAGGCGGGGTGCACCCAGATCAGCTACGGGGTGGAGAGCGGATCTGAAAAGATCCGCAACTTTCTCAATAAAGGGATCAGCGACCATCAGATCAGGGAGGCCTTTCATCTGACTCAGCAGCTCGGCATCATGGCGAGAGGCTACTTTATCTACGGTTCTCCGGGAGAGAATTGGGACACCATTGAGGATACCCTACGGATGATCCGGGGGATCAAGCCCTTGAGCGCCATCTTTTATATCCTGGACATCTTCCCGGGGACTGCCCTGTACAGGGATTTTGTAAAGAGGACCGGGCTCAGTGACGATATCTGGCTCAAGCAGGGGGAGGATATCATGTATTTTGAGACCGATCCGGCCTTGAGCAAGGATCTCATCCTGGCCTTTGGTCAGAGACTGAGGGAGGAATTTGTTACACATTTGCCGCAATTTGTGGATTCTCTAAAATTGGTGGACCGAGAGGACCTCTACCCCCTGCATGCCGATTTTCTCTCCCGGCTGGGCATGACCTTCAGTCACGGGGACTATGCCCAGGTGGACGGCATTGCCCACACGCCGGCCGTTGCCGAAACCCTCTACCATAGATCGCTCCAATACCGGCCCAATCATCGGGCCTATTTGGGTCTGGGCATGATCAGACAACGGCGCAAGGACTTTGCCGGCTCCGTAGAGATTCTGAACGAGGCCATTGTTCGATACCCTGAAAGCGAGGCATTGCACCTGTGTCTCGGGATCAGCTACATGAACCTGGGCCAGTGGGAGGATGCCCTTTCTGTTTTGACCCGATTCCCGAATTCAGAGCAGGCCGCCTGTTATATACAGGAGTGCCGTAAGGCGCTCCGGTGAAAATGCTCAGCGAGCGCATTCCCCGCAGCTTGTTGGAGCGAAGCGTAGATCCCGACCTGTCGGGGCTACAGGGTTCTTCAATTCTCAAAAGGATGGCCAATCGAAGTGGTTATTGGCTGAAATTGGCTGCTTTTTCTAAATCCACCGATGCACCCAGGGCCCGGGCGGCTTTGGCAACCACTTGTCTCAAATCGTTTGCCTTGAAGGGCTTTGAGATGAAATCAAAGGCCCCCTTTTCCATTGCTTCCCTCGCAAGTTCCATCATGGCATAGCCCGTGATCAGAATCACCTTGGTTCGCGGCGATTTGCTCCTGACGCGATCCAGGACCTGCATGCCGTCGATCTCACCCATGCGGATGTCTGTCACCACCACGTCAAAGGTCTTTTGATCGATGCGCTTCAGCGCCTTTTTCGGGTCTTCAAATGCCTCCACATTGCAGCCGATTTTGGCCAGGGCCGGTCCCAGCCGCCTGCCGACGATCGGTTCGTCATCCAGCAGCAGGACGCTCAGTCTTTCGGACATAGGTATTACCTCCTAACCCGGATGAACCGGAAGTGGGGATTTAGAAATTTAGGGATTGAGGAATTGAGGGATTGAAAACAATAGCCTCATGGAGCCCTCTTGAACAAACCGTTTTTGATGTGGACCTCCACGTAATCCACTCCCTCCATGGCCTGGACCTCCTCTTTGATGGCAGCGGCCTTTTTCAGTTTGTTGCGTCGGCTCCCCTGTGTCTCGACAATCACGGTCCCTCCCTCGGCACGCACCTTCACCTTGGGGTACGCCTCCAAGAGCCCGGCACGAACCCTGCTTGCCAGTTCAGCGTCCTTGATACACCTGAGGGAATAGGTCATGGGCGCAAACCGGCGGTACCCCGCGGTCTGGGCGATGATCTTGATGGCCTCATCCGTATGGATCTGGCTGAGACTGATGACCAGATCGTACTGCGAAGGATCGGTCTCGTCCAGTTGATAATGGGTTAGGGACCAGTGCTGGCGCAATTTCCGTTGACGGTCGATGAACCTTGGCGCCCGTTCAGGGGGGACCTCTCCCTCTCCTGATATCTCCCTTGCCAGTTCGACCGGTTCGGCGAGGATGCGCACCCTGAGTGCATGGGAGATGCCAACGACATAAAGATGGGCGGCCAGTCCGTGACACACCGTGTTATCCTTTAGCAACTCGCCCAAGGTCGTGCTCTGCATATATGCCAGGCACCGGTCCTGAAGTCTGGCGGACCGCCCCCAAGACGAGGGGGACGATTCCAAGGCCCACTCCAGCCTGTCCTGTGGAATCCCGTACCGGGCTGCAACAACGGCCAGAAGTTCCCTGTCCAGGCAGGCGTAATCCAGGGCCCGGGCCGCATTATGGGCAATTTCCTCGCCCTTTTCGTACGAATCCGATGAAATAATAATGATGGACATAATATCGGGTCCTCTGTCTGTGCGTTTTTGTCTTCACCATTCGGGAGACTGCAGTGAGGCCTGTCAGACTGCTTGAGCCGGGGTCGGGACCCCGGGATGGACTTCAACGTGATGGATACCCTTGATTTCCCGGCCCAATTTCCTCGCGCTCTCTTGCAGTTTGTGCTGCAGGCGTCCCCCTGACTTGGTGTAAATCAATACATTTCCGAATTCACATGCAACCCTCACATCCATGTATTCGTCTGCAAGGAGCGCCTTCACCTCGCAGGCCGTAACCAGATCATCCATCTTGCGCCGTGTCTCCGGGGTGGATTCGAATTGCTTCAGCTTGGCAGCCTCACAGATGAAGGCCACCGCGTCGTCTACCGTCAATTTATGAATGTGGAGAACCAGGTCGTAAAGAGCGCTGTCCCAGGGGTCCAGGCCATAAAGGCTTCTGGTCCACTTACGTCTTTCCTGGTCATCCCGGAGGATGAGGGAGCGAGCCTCCTCCTCGCTGATCTTTTCCCTGCTCATCTCGCTTTTTACCCGGTCTTCCAGATTTGCAATAACCCTTACCTTCAGGACATGGGGTATGCCCAGGAGCAGGACGTGACCGGCCAGACCGTGATATACCAAGTTGTCCTTCTGGGCCCGGCAGGCGAGCGCATATCTTATGTAGGCCATGAAGGCCTGCTTCCCATGACTGAACCGATCCAGAATGGACGGCGCGTCGTGAATGGCCCTGATGAGCCTCACTTCAGGGATATTAAACCGGTCGCTGGCATCCAAGAGCACTTCCCGGCTGATGCACTCATAGCCCAACCGTGCGGCCACCTTTTCCGCCACCTCCTTGCCCTTGCTGTACGAACCCCGTGAGATGGTTATGATTGCCATATGAGGACTTCTCCTTTCATAACTTTCGACGTCTCGCAATGACGTGTTCAAATTGCCCATGGATGCAATTTGGCATCAAATCCCATACACCAGGGAGATGATGCCGATCAGCACCGCCAGGAATACCACGCTGACCACCGCGCCGGCCTTCATAAAGTCCACGCTCCTGTACCTGCCGGGTCCCATGTAGAGGGCATTGACCTGATGAGTCGGAAGGATGAAGGAGTTGTTCGTGGCCAGTCCCACCACCAGGGCCGCCATCCGGGGATCCGCGTTGGCCGCAATGGCCATGTTCACCACCAGGGGGACCAGCAAAACGGTTGCGCCCACATTGGAGACGACCAGGGTAAAAACAGTGGACAGCAGGCCGATAATGGACAGCAGGACCATCGGATTCACCGTGCCGATGGTGTTCAGGACCGCGTGGGCGATCCACGCCGCGGTACCTGTTTTCTCGGTTGCAATCCCCAACGGGATCAGGCCCGCCAGCAAAAAGATGGTCCTCCAGTCTACGGACTGGTATGCCTCATCGATGGTGAGCACCTTCGTGATCACCATCCCCAGGGCTCCGGTCATCAGACAGACGGACAATTGGATTTTAAAAATCATGATCATAATCAGGGCGGTTGCCAGCCAAAACCCAGCAAAAACGGCCTTTTCGGGCCGCATCAGGTCCACATCAATCGGGGTTGTAAACAGGAGGCTCTTTTCTCCCTGGAGGGCTTTCAACCTCTTCCAGGTCCCGTGAAGGAGGATGGCGTCGCCTACCCCGAGCGCCAGGTCGCCGATCTCGGCACGATAGATCTCCCCGTGCCGATAAATGGCCAGTGGCGTCACTCGGAAACGATCCTGAAGATCAATTTGCCTCAACGTCTTTCCCACTAGGGGAGAACGGGGTGCCACGACCGCTTCCACGGCGCCCGAAGTGCCTTCCGCCACTTCATTTTGGAAGACCTGAAGGGAGTCCTTCAGAAACATCCCCTCCTGTTCGGCCATGCGCTTCACGTCTCTTTCTACGCCGTAGACCGCCAGGTCCATGCCGGACCGCAGCTCCATGTCCGGGGGCGGGTTGACGATCTTGAAATCAGGGGGCTCGACAATGGCCACCACATTCACGAGATATCTCCGGCGAAGATCATCGATCCGCACCGGGTCCCGATAGTGGGTGAAGTCATCGGGCGTCTTGAGTTCATATGCCTCGCCGATTTCTTCCAGCGGGCTGGAGCCATCTTCCTGTCCCTGTTGGTCGGATGCGGCGTCCGGCCCTTTCGGCAGGATGAACTTCCCAAACAGGACGAAACAGGCGATGCCGCTGATCACCAGCCCCAGTCCGATGGGGGTCACATCGAACAGCCCGAAGGGCTTGAGATTGAAGGGGGCTATGAGATCGTTCAGCAGGATCAGGGGGCTGGAGCCCACCAGTGTCACGGTCCCGCCCAGGATGGCACTGAAGCCGATGGGCATCAGGAGCCTGCTGATGGGGATCCTGAGGGACTTGCTCACGCGCTGTATGGCAGGCAGGAAAAGCGCGGCGGCGCCGATGTTTTGCATGAAACTGGAGATGATGGCCACTGTAAAGGAGATGGCGATCACAATCCGCGAAGGGCTGTTGCCGGCAATGCGGACGATGGGTTTTACCATCTTGTTGATAATGCCTGTTCTATCGAGTCCGGCCCCGATGATGATCACCGCAATAATGGAAACCACGGCGTTGCTGCTCAAGCCGATGAAGGCCTCCTTGGGGGTGACCAGGTGAAGGAGCGGCAGGGCGACCATCATCAGAATGGCTACCACATCCACACGTACCCACTCCACGATAAACAGGAATACGGCCACGCCGATCATCGCCATTACCAAGATCATTTCCGGTGTCAGTTGCTCCATACGTGTATTTCCTCTGTCTGGGGTTACCTACAAAATCGGTTCAGGGTTGGATGTTCCTGCTTTTCCTTTTCACCTGCATCGGAGCGAGATCCCTTTCCCAAGTCCTGTTCATTTCACATCTCGTCCCGGGCGTTGCCTCAAGAGGCGGAATGGCCGCGTCAACGTTTGTGAAAGAATCCCACAACGCGATCGACCCAGTAGGCGCAACGGTAAATTACCTTAAGCCGGAGAGCCTTGCAGCGATTCTTGGGATTGGTGATCACAAGGCTGTCTTCGAACTGCTTGAGAATTTTTTCCATCGGACTTCTGTATATTTCCATTTTGATTTTCCTCCATATGGTGGTTTTCTGTTGGGGTCGGCCCTGCAGGCCGCCCCTTCCTGCATGGCGAAGTCAACCCCAAAAAAGGATCGGATGCACACTGAAGCGCCCCACCCGGCATTTCTTAGGCCGATGCGGCGCTTGCAGATTGCTCATTTGCCCGGTCCAGGGATTTGACCGCCTTTTTAATCGTGTTTCGAAGTTCCTTCAGTTTGAAAGGCTTTGCAATGAAATCAAAGGCCCCCTTGGTCAAGGATTCTTTTGCCAGGTCCAGGGTAGCGTACCCGCTGATCATGATGACCCTGGTATGCCGGGATTTTTCGAAGACCTTCTCCAAAACCTGGATCCCGTCCATTTCACCCATGCGGATATCGGTGATCACGATGTCAAAATCCGTTTCTTGGAGACGATCAATGGCCTTCAGGGGATTGACAAAGTTTTCGACCCGGTGCCCATCCCTGACCAGCATCGCCTTGAGTCGCTCCCCTACGATAGGCTCGTCATCGATAACGACTATTTTGATAGGATCTCTCATGATTCCCTCCTTTTCCTGATGTCGGGTTATGTGCCGCCGGGTCCCGTTCAGAAAATGCCTTGCTGCACGGTTTTAGAATCTTTGGTTGTAACGTCTCTGCACCCTGCGGAGAAGTCGGTGCCTTATCAGTCAGCGCGTGGGGGTCTCTTTCCAAGAGCTGCATTAAAATGGATACACACCGCTCGGTGGCCGCCCCAGGGCTTTCTATACCTGTTATGGAAAGGCAGCATGAACGACCGCGGTATGAAAGTTCTCGGGGCTGTAACGCGCCGCAGTGTAAAGCCCTCCCCATCCTCCTAAACATTTTCAATGCCGGTCCCATAAGTTTCCTGTGGGGCATCGCCGAGCAGGCAATCGCTGACAACCTTTTCCTGTACCTGAATGATCTGGCTCGCCACCAGGGGTTTGACCTGTCCCAGGAGCCGCCTGCCGATCTCGTCGTCTGTTTCGAACACCATCAGGTCAATCCCCTCTTCTTTTGCCATGCCGACGATCTCCTCTTTCAAATTCCTGGTTGCGACATGGTGCGACAAGCTCAGACCGGCGTCGCGGGCGCTGTTGATCAGGTCGATCAGGGCCTCCTCCAGAACCGATCCAAAGGGGTCTTCCTCTTTCGTGGATGCACCCTGCTGAAGAATGTAAACTTGGGCCCCAAGCCGTTTGGCCAGGGCCAGGGCATGATGGACACCCTTGAGACTTTTTTCCGAGGTCCTTAGCGGGACGAGTATTTTCTTTTGCAGCATTGCGGTCTCCCCTGCCTGTGCCTGTCGCCTGCAAATATACAATATACGTACCAAACGAAATAACTCTTTTGATATCAATAGGTTAGATAGAAACACCATTGGCTGGATTTTCCAAAAGGTTTCATTCTGAAACAGGCGGGGACAAGAAATGGAGTTAACTTGGAAGAATAGCTTAGGATTTAAATAAGTTGAGACCTATGTTTCATATTGAAAAGGATAATAGACGTCGACAGGGCAATGGGAAATGATCATTCGAGGCCGAAGCGCTTCATCTTGCGCCAGAGAGTGGTCCGGGGCAGACCCAGAATTTCGGCGGCGAGATTCCTGTTGTAATCGGTCTGGACCAACACCTCGCGGATATATTCTTTTTCTTTCTCTTCCAACGACAGCCAGTGATTTTTTTCCAGACTGCTGATGGAAAGCGCCTGGAGATCGGAAGGGAGATCGCGCACCGAGATCTCGGTTTCTTCGGACAGGGCGATGGCGCGTTCGACAATGTTTTCCAGTTCCCTTACATTGCCGGGAAATGGATATCTGGAGAGGATCTGCATGACCTCGGAGGAAACCCCCTTGACCTCCTTGGCAAAGGCGTGGCTGTATTTGTCGAAAAAATGCCGCACAAGGAGGGGAATATCGTCCCGCCGGGTCCGGAGCGGCGGCAAGGTGATCCCCACGACATTGAGTCGGTAGAAGAGGTCTTCCCGGAACGCGCGTCTTTTGACCATGTCCGCCAGATCCTGATTGCTGGCCGCGAGCAGACGGACATCCACCGGCAGCGGCCTCACGCCGCCCACGCGCAGCAAAACGCGTTCCTCCACAAAACGAAGCAGTTTGACCTGCATTGGGGTCGGCATCTCGCTGATTTCGTCCAGGAAGATGGTCCCCGTATGGGCGGCCTCCAGGAGGCCGATTTTCCTTTCGTTGGCGCCGGTAAACGCGCCCTTTTCATGGCCGAACAGTTCGTTACTTATCAACTCCTCGGTAAAACCGCCGCAGTTGAAGGACACAAAAGGCCCTTTGTTTCTTGGACTTCGACGGTGCAGGGCCCGGGCAACCATCTCCTTGCCGGTGCCGCTTTCCCCCTGGATAAGCACAGTGCAGTCCAGCGGCGCCACCTTCTCGATGAGCCGGAATACCTCGTTCATCGCCTTACTTCGCCCTACAATCTCCATTGGCCGGTCCTTGGCGAAAAGGGCCTCCTTGAGGGCCTCCCTTTCGCGAACCAGGGCCACCTTATCCAGTGCCCGTTTGGTCAAAAGTCGGATTTCAGCCATCTTCACCGGCTTTGTCACATAATGGAAGGCCCCGGCCCGGATCGCCTCGATGGCCGAGTCCACGGAACCGTAGCCGGTGATGAGGATGACCTCGGTGTGCGGATAATGCATGCGGATGTGCTTCAGTACGTCCTGTCCGCCCAGGCCCGGCAGCCGAAGGTCGCACAGTACCAGGTCGAAGGACTCCCGTTCAAAGGCGCTCAGACCGGACTCAGCGTCCGCAAAAGTCTCCACGTCGTAGTTTTCCTTAGACAGGCCCCGCTTGATTTCTCGGCAGACAATGGGTTCATCGTCTATTACGGATATTTTGAATCGGTCCATCCCTACTCCCCGCTGAACGCTGCACCTGCCAGCGGCAGGAAAATGGAAAAGCGTGCTCCCTGGCCGGGCTGACTCGCCAATTCTATCCTACCCCCGTTTTTTTCAATGATGCTATAGCTCACCGAAAGACCCAACCCGGTTCCCACGCCTTCTTTCTTGGTGGTGAAAAAGGGGTCGAAGATCTGCTCAGTGATTTCCGGCGGAATACCTGGTCCGTTATCAACGACGTCGATACGGATCTCGTCTGGTGTGTCCGCCAGACCTACCTCCGCCTTCAGCTCGCCCTCAGATTCCATGGCCTGAATGGCATTCATGAACAGATTGAGCAGGACCTGCTGGAGGCCGTCCTTGTCTGTGCGGACCTTGGGCAATCCAGGCTGGATTTCTTTAGTGAACCGGATTTTTCGCAATTCCATCTCATTGCGAAGCAGACGGGCGGTTTTTTCCACCACTTCCGAGGGATCCACGTCTTCGAGACGCGGGTGGCTCGCCCTTGAAAATTCGAGGAGATTTTTGACGATCTCGCTGGTCCTGTCGGCCTGATCCATGGCCTCCTGATAAAGCCCCCGGCGTTCCTCGTTGTCCATGTTGTCGCCGTCTTCGACCAGGGATTCCAGAATCAGCGAAAGGTTGTTGACCGGATTGTTGATTTCATGGGCAATGCCTGCGGTCAAGGTCCCGATGGAGGCAATCTTGCGGGACTGGATGAGCTGTTCCTGCCGTTTTTCCAACTCCTCCATCATCCGGTTGATGGCCGACACCAGGTGGTGAATCTCGTTCTTGGCATCCCCGTAGGGCGTGATCCGCTCAAAAGCGCCCTGGGCCACGGCTTCGGATTCACGGGTGATTCTTGCGAGAGGCCGGATGACTCTTTCGCCGATAAAAAATAAAATGAAACCCGACAACACCACGAGCATGAGGAGGCCGATCCAGGGAAGGGGCTTCATTTGCTGGAGCAGCCTGTCAATGGCTCGACGCTCCATAGTGAGGAACTCATCGGCTAAGAGAAGGAGGTTATGACCGATACCGCGGATTTGCGTTTGAAGTGGGGCGCAATCTCCCACATCGCAGGAGGCCTCCCGAAGTTGGGTCATCTTCGCCGAATATTCCTCGACATATTTGAGGGCTTGTCCGTAGTTTTCCCTGCCGATGGCCTCAACAAGAGCTTCCTTCTCCCGTTGAAGGATCATGGCCATCCGGTTGGTATAGGTGACATTTTCTTCGTAGTTAAATTCCTGCCCATAGAGGAAGTAGTTTTTCTCGTATCGTCGTATCTCCAAAAGAGTGCTGTTGAGTTCCCCGGCCACCTCGAACAACTGCATGGATCGCGACAGTCGGTGGATGTATTCATAGTTGACCGCGAGGATTCCGGCCATGAACGCGAAAGTGACAATAAACGCGATCATAATCTGTGCGCGTATGGTCATGCGAATGGGACGCATGATGTTACTCCTCTTAGAGGGATAAATTTTCCAACCGGGATGCTTTGCGGGTTTACCCGCTGAATCGGCACCGCATGGGGCTCCCTTTTTAAATACACTTTCTGCATCTGACTGGCAATAAAGAAACAATGGTCTCTGATCAATCGATGACTCCAAAACACCCTTATGTTAAAAAAGATTGAAACTCATCAAGAACAAAATTGGCCGACCCGGCTAAAATCATGCTTGTCGTGCTGGTACGACTCCTTGAGTTGTCAATTACGCGCCTTTTAGTTTTCTTGAACCCGGTTCGAATTTCCGTTGATTTGGTTAGAAAGACAAGTGCAAGAGAAGTGGAGTACCTCATCTAAAATTCTGAGGAAGGAACACGATCGCTATTCTAACTGGAATCGTAGGGAAGGTCGGAAAAGGATCTTGGCAGGGCGGTGACCGGCCGAGGAGAACACCGTCGTCCTGGATGAACTTCATCAGTACAGGCAATGGAAGGCGTGGATCAAGGGTGAATATGATACCCGTGGGGAACGCATCTGCCCCGGGAAGTCGAACGGGCGAAGTTGCTGGGGAACCCCCTGTCCATTATCATGGCGGATATCGACCAGTTACTTCAGATCAGTCAAGTCACTTTGTAACATCCCGATAATTAGGGGGAAGCCAGGACGGTGCCGGAGAAAGCAATCCCCCCGATGTATTGAGATGTTACCCCACTCTTAACTTTGCACCCTTTATGCGGGTTTTCCCGGACCCCCCACCAGGGCGAAAACCAAAAGGAAAAAAAGGATCTGAATCACCCATCCGATCAGACAGACCCCTATGGCCCGGCCGGTGCTCTGATAGTCCAGGGCCTGCCGGACCGCAATGATCATGGCCACCAGCATCCAGATGCCGGCCAGGAAATTGATCAGCAGCCCCACAAAGGGAATAAACCCCAGTATCCTCAGAATTCCGGGGGCACTGGAAAAGCCGATGGTCCGTAGCAGCTCCCCGTAATTGGCCCGGGTCTGGGGTTCGGGCAGCATTTTTGTTCCGATAATATAGGTCAGAAAGGCCCATATAAACCATCCTGCCAGGGCCACCAGGATCCCGATCAAAATGCCTGAAAACCCGGTGACGCCAGCACTCCCGATGCCTGCGGCTACGCTGGACAGCACTACCACCCCCATGGCCTGTCCCATGGTGGACGGGTCCGCTTCCACTTCCTCAAATACGCTGGGATCCAGTTTGGATGCTCGGATCATCCGGTCTGTCAAAGATGCCATATTGTGCTCCTTCGGTTGAAAATTATGGGATGAACTTCCGGGTTTAGTGAAAATGCTCAGCGGGCAGACTCAAAAAATGGTCAGGCTGCCATACAGTTGGGAGACTCCCTGTCCCGCCGGGCGGGACTGCAGGGTGCTATAATGCCCGTTTGGTTCAGAACATATCCTACTACAAGTATACCCGGTTTGGCAACGCCAGGAGGACAAAAGCCCCGGTTGAAGGCCCGGGATGGGCGACCACCACAGGCAATCCCCATACTTTGCCACCTGCTTTATGACGGTTGCGAGAAAACGGGCCATAGGGTTTGCCCCAGGGAAGTACATGTCATGAAACCCGCCCCTGCGAACAGACCCATGAGGGTCATGGCCACGTAATCGGCCCGGCGTAGGGACAACTCCTGCAGCATGGTGCGGTCTCCCCCCCCGTATCCCCTGGCTTCCATGGCCACGGCCAGGGCGTCGGCCCGTCTCAGGGTGGATAGAATCACCGGGAGTACCAGGGATGAAATCGCCCTCAACCGCTGCAGGATTCCCCCTTGATTGAATCTTGCGCCCCTGGCCGTCTGGGCATCCCTGGTGCGGGCGATTTCCTCCAAGAGCGTGGGGACGAATCTGAGGGCCAGGGAAATCATCATGGCCACATCATCAGAAGGGAGCCCCATTCGTTTGAATGGGCGCAAAAGCCTTTCTATGGCGCCTACCAGCTCGCTGGGAGATGTGGTCATGGTGAGGAAGGCGGCGGTCACCACCAGGAGGAGGAATTGCCAGGTGGTGAAGGCCCCGGTATACAGCCCCTCGTAGGTGAGGGTGACCCGCCAGGACGGAAACGGGGGGATGGGGGTCCCGTGGGTAAAGAACAGATGGAGAAAAAACAGAAAGGCAAAAAAAATGAGCATGGGTTTGAGGGCCTGTTGTATCGGTCTGATCCCTGTGCGGGAAAGGGGAAGAAGGACCATGAGAAACAGGGTGATCATGGATTGGGTCACCGGCTCCCCGTATAAGACCAGAATGCTCATGAGAATGACGGATACGATTTTTATTCTGGGATCCAGTTGATGGACCCGGGAGTCTCTAAGAAGGTATTGGCCCATGCGGTACATATTCGCACCTCACCCGGATCGAGTTCCCATCAGGGGGGAGAGCTCTGCGTATGCATCTTCCACAGTGAATATATCGGTGCGAACAGGAAACCCGGAGTGTTGCATCTTCAACATGAGGGTGGTCACCGTGGGGATGTCCAATCCCAGGCCTCGGAGGCGTTCAATCCGGCTGAAGACCCGGGCAGGGGCCCCTTGCTGTACGATTCGGCCCTGGTGCAGGACCACGATGTCATCGGCCTGTGCAATCTCATCCATGGTGTGGGTGACATGCACGATGGTAATGCCCTCACCATGGAGGTCCCGGAGCACGGACAGGAGCCGCTTGCGGGCCGAAGGATCCAGATAGGCCGTGGGTTCGTCCAGCAGAATGGTTTTGGGGGCCATGGCCAGCACCCCGGCCATGGCAACGAGCTGCTTTTCCCCGTTGGAAAGGGTGTGGGGGGCCCTTTTGGCCTGATCCCTCATCCCTACGAGGTCCAGGGCGTCTTTCACCCGGTCCTGGATCTCCATGGATGGAAGACCCATGTTCCCGGGACCAAAGGCCACGTCTTCTTCCACACTCATTCCCACGATTTGATTGTCCGGGTTCTGAAAGACCATGCCCACGGACTGGCGTATGAGAGGGAGTTGATCCGTATCCCGGGTGTTGATCCCCTCCACCCACACCTCGCCGGAAGTGGGGGACAACAGACCGTTTAAATGCCGGATAAAGGTGGTCTTACCGCATCCGTTGGGGCCGATGACCCCCACATAGCTGCCCGCAGGGATCGACAGATCCAGGTCCCTCAGGACCGGCCCCGCGTGGGAATCGTATTCATAAAAGAGGTGGTTCACCTGGATCATGGCGAAAGCCGTATGTGCTTTTTGATTTTCAATGCCGCCAAAGACGCCGCCGTGACCTTGACGGCATCCCCGATCAGAAAGGGAAGCACCCCCACCATAATCGCCTTGGACAGGGACAGTCTTGCCACCAGAATCAGCTGGGCGACCCCGAACAGGTAGATGATGAGCGTTCCCACGCCCATGGCACAAATCATCCACGGCAGTTGGGGCGCTTTTGGAATTTCAAGGAGTTTTCCCAGGACATAGGCCCCGGCCACAAAACCGATCAGATAGCCGCCGGTAGGTCCCATCAGGACCCCCAGCCCCCCTTTGCCTCCGGCAAAAACCGGAAATCCCATGATGCCGATGATGAGATATATGATCTGGCTCAGTGCCCCGAGCCTGCCCCCCAAAAGAGCGGCCGCGAGATAGAGGATCAGGGTCTGAAGGGTAATGGGCACGGGCGGCAGGGGAATCATGATGAATGCCCCGGCTGCCGTGGCCGCGCCGAACAGGGACGCGTAGACCATCCGTCTTATGGATGCGCGGGTTTTCATGGGGTGTTGTTCATAAAAAAAACACATCCCCGCAGATGATCCGGTGCGAGGTCCCGTTTTTTTCCTCCACCATAAGGAGACCGTCCGGATCAATATCCCGGACCCGGCCTTCAATGGTTTTGCCCATCATTTCCACCCGTACGTGTTTGCCCTCGATATCCGCCAGGTTGCGCCATCTTTGTACAATCGGTCCGAAGCCCTTGTTTTGGAGAGCCCCGTACCATGTTTCCATTTGCTCCAGATAGGCCTGCAGGAGACCCACCCTGGAAACCGGTTCGTGGGTCTCCCTGAACACGGAGGTGGCCCTTGGTCCGATCTCCTCCGGGAACCCTCGGGTGTTCACGTTCATGCCCATCCCCACCACCACATAGGTGATGGCATCCGGTTCCGAGGCCATTTCGGTCAGGATCCCGGCCAGCTTTTTGCCGTTGATCAGGATATCATTGGGCCATTTTATGGTCGGCCTCAGGGAGGTCAGCCGTTGCAGGGCCTCGGCGGCTGCCACTGCAGAGAGGAAGGTGAGCTTGGGGCCGTCGGCCGGCGGAATTCCGGGCCTCAGGATCACGGAACAATAAATCCCGTCTGTGGGCGGTGAAAACCACACTCTTCCTTTTCTCCCTCTTCCCCTGGCCTGATTTTCGGCCACCACCACCGTGCCTTCGGTCGCTCCGCCCAGGGCCATCTCCTTGGCCCGGTCGTTGGTGGAATCGATGTCCATAAAATGGGCGATCTTTCCTCTGCCAAAGTTCCGGGTCTGAAGACCGTCCAGGATTTCCGCAGGGAGGAGCAGATCCGGCACCCGCCAAAGGCGGTATCCTTTTTTAGGAGCGGATTCGATGTCATATCCCTCTGTCCGCAAGTTTTCAATATTCTTCCAGACTGCGGATCGGCTTACCGAAAGACGCTTGCTGAGGGCCTCTCCGGAGACCCAGTCGCCCCTGTTTTCTTTCAGACCGACGAGGAGTCGGTATTTGGTCGTCACAGCACTGCTCCACCGATTGAAGATACTTTCCTGGGCCGGAAAAGGGTTGGTACCATCCAGGACCCTTATTGTCAACCCAATTTTACCAGGAGGTTGACCATGAAGGGGTTGCATGAAGAGAGGGGGGGCTTAATCGGGCTTTCCCAATTCCACGGATCGCCGGTAGGCCGCGTCCACGCCTTTTTGGATGGCGCGCTTCATCCCCAGCTTCTCAAGCATGTCGAGCCCCGCTGCCGTGGTGCCCCCGGGGGAGGTCACCTTTTCACGGAGCCTCGACAGGGAGTCTTCAGACGTCTTGGCGAGATGGGCCGCCCCTAAGAAGGTCTGGATCACGAGACGGATGGCGGTTTGCGGGTCAAGCCCGGTGGCTACAGCCGCGTCCACCATGCCTTCCATCAGGTAAAATACATATCCGGGGCCGCTCCCCGAGACCGCAGTGACTGCATCCATCATCTCTTCGGATACTTCCACGGTCTCCCCCACTGCCGCGAATATCCCTTTTGCCGTGCGCATATGGGCCGGCGATGCAGAGGGCCCGGCCGCCAGGGCACTGATGCCCTGCTGCACCAAGGCCGGGGTGTTGGGCATGACCCGGATCAGGGGGATATCCTGTGGTATGATGTCGCCAATCATGCAAAGCGGTATCCCGGCCGCAATGGAGATGAGCAGGTGATCGGTCCTGAGTGCTCCCTTCACATGGTCCAGCACGTCTTTCATACTCTGGGGTTTGATACTCAAGATTACGATCTCGCTCTTGGCCAGGAGATCCAGATTGGAAGAATACCCTGGCACACCGAAATCCGCGGAGATTCTACGCAATGCCGTATCGCTGTTGTCCGATGCCAGCAAATCCTCCGCTTGATAACGGCCGTCCTGCAGCAGGCCCTTAATGAGGGCCGTGGCCATGTTTCCCGCACCGATGAATCCCAACTTCCGGTTTTGGTCCATGATGGCATCTCCTTTTACGTGTCTCCACACCCCTCAGGGGAATGCTGAACACTGGGTTCTTGGGGTTGGCCAATTGCACACCGCCCTTTTGGCATCTTTGCTCCCTTCAGTCAATCCGATAGGTGGGTCGTTGAACATGGGTTTCTCTGCATTTGGGACATCGACCGGGCCGGGTAAAGCGGGTGCGGGCTTCAAATACATACCCGCATTTCAGGCAACTCGCGGGTGTGATGATCAGTTGTTTTCCCCTGGCGCGCACAGATCGGGCCACATGGGGGAGGTGTTCATACACCTCCCTTTCCCGGATCCTCAGTTCCTGGGAAATTCCCAGTGCATCCGTCTCCACCTGGCTCAAAAGATGGATGATCTGCTGGCGGGTGGTCTTCATCCTTTATCCGCTCGGGGTAGACACGCTGGGGTGAATGGTTCCGGTTGCCCGCACAAACGGGCATGTTTTCCATGGGTCGGGGCCGATTATAGGATCTAACCTTTTTTCCATCAAGGAATAGTTTGAAATGTGTCAAGATTGCTTGACGCCCCGTTTTTTTTGTGATAATCAGGGGCGTCTTTAAAAAGCCAACCCTATTTTGGCTAAATCGTTTCCACCCACAAAAGGCTCTTTTCCGCAATCCCCCGCTTTGGTCGGGACAGGTCGATGTTACACGGTGGGTTTGTTGTGCGACAGACTGTATCGTACACCTCCGGATGACGTCGGGTTTTGCCTGACCTTGTGAAAAATTGCGCATTTGGGGGTGGGACGCGCGACAGGGTCCGAAAACGATTTGTGGACGGACAGTCCATAAATATAAACCCGGGTGAGGCGGATATATCCGCACCCAAAAACCAACGGAATAGAAGGAGGGTAAAACAAATGGCTTATAACGCAGTAGAAATGGCCGATTGGCAGATCTCGGAAGCGGCGGAAGAAAACATGCCCCTGCCCGAGGAGTGGGCCGAGAAGCTGGGACTCAAAAAGGAAGAGATGCTTCCCATGGGCAGGTTGGGGAAACTGGATTTCCTCAAGATCATGGATCGTCTGGGCGACAAACCGGACGGCAAGTACATCGAAGTGACCGCCATCACCCCCACCCCCTTGGGTGAAGGGAAAAGCACCACATCCTGTGGCCTCATGGAAGGCATGGGCAAACTGGGCCTGAACGTGGGCGGTGCCTTGAGGCAGCCCTCGGGCGGCCCCACCATGAACATCAAGGGGACGGCTGCCGGAGGCGGCAATTCCCTGCTCATTCCCATGACCGAGTTTTCCCTGGGATTGACCGGCGATATCAACGACATCATGAACGCCCATAACCTGGCCATGGTGGCTTTGACCGCACGGATGCAGCATGAGCGGAACTACAATGACGAGCAGCTGGAGAGGCTGACCAAAATGCGTCGGCTCAACATCGACCCCACCCGCGTGGAATTTGGCTGGATCATCGATTATTGTGCCCAGGCCCTCAGGAATATCGTCATCGGCCTCGGCGGCCGGTATGACGGGTTTACCATGCAGTCCAAATTCGGTATTGCCGTGGGATCGGAATGCATGGCCATTCTTTCCATCGTCCGGAACCTGGAGGACTTGCGGGAGCGGCTCGATAATATCACCCTGGCCTTTGATAAATCCGGTAAGCCCGTGACCACCGGGGACCTGGAATGCGGCGGCGCCATGACCGCGTGGATGCGCAATACCATCAACCCCACGCTCATGTGCACGGCTGAATACCAGCCCTGTATGGTCCATGCCGGGCCTTTTGCCAATATTGCGGTGGGTCAGTCATCCATCATTGCTGACCGCGTAGGCCTCAAGCTGTTTGATTATCATATTACGGAGAGCGGGTTCGGGGCAGATATCGGATTTGAGAAATTCTGGAATGTGAAGTGCCGCAACAGCGGTCTCAAACCCCATGTATCCGTTCTGACCAGCACCATCCGCGCCCTCAAGATGCACGGCGGCGGTCCCAAGGTGGTGGCCGGCCTGGATCTTCCGGACGAATACAAAAAGGAAAATCTGGAACTGGTGGAAAAGGGCTGCGAAAACATGGTCCATCATATTCACACCATCCGGAAGGCCGGGATCAACCCGGTGGTCTGCATCAACTGCTTCCACACCGATACCGATGCCGAAATCGAGGTGGTCAGAAAGGCGGCCGAGGCGGCGGGTGCACGCTGCGCCAAATCCACGCACTGGGCCGACGGCGGGGATGGGGCCATAGAATTTGCCGAGGCCGTCAAAGAGGCCTGCGATGAGGAAAATGAATTCAAGTATCTGTATCCCATCGAGACCAAGCTCCGCGATCGGGTGGATCTGATCGCCAAAGAGGTGTACGGGGCCGACGGCGTGTCATGGACTGCGGATGCAGAGGCCAAGGCCAAGATGCTGGAGAGTGATCCCAAGTACGACGACTTTGCCACCATGATGGTGAAGACCCATCTGAGCCTCACTGACGATGTGGCCAAGAAGGGTGTCCCCAAGGGCTGGAATCTCACCGTTCGCGACGTGCTCATCTATTCGGGCGCCAAATTCCTCTGCCCCTGCGCAGGGACCATCAGCCTGATGCCGGGCACCAGTTCAAATCCGGCCTTCAGGAGAGTGGATGTGGATACCAGTACCGGCAAGGTCACCGGTCTATTCTAAACCTGAACCTGGCTCAACCGTAACTGAGAAGGAGGCCTTTTCCTTTGGGCCTCCTTTTTTTTGACATGGGGTCCCGAAATCCCCTATGCTCCGGTCTCAAGGCAGGGGATTCCTTAGCCCCCATTCATTGACCCCAAGGCACCATAGAGCCCAGAAGCCATGTGCGGGATTGTCGGTTTCAAGTCCAATCACCATGTGAGTCGTCTCCAGGAGTCCCTCCCCCGGGCGATCACCAGACTGGCCCATCGCGGCCCGGATGATTCAGGCCTTTTTTTGGACCCGGAAAACGGTGTGGGCCTGGGACACAGGCGGCTTTCCGTCATTGATCTGTCTGAGGCCGGGCAACAGCCCATGGCCACAGAAGACGGAAGAATCCAAATCGTTTATAATGGGGAGATCTATAATTTCAAGGAAATCCGGGAGACCTTGGCCGGCCTGGGACATGGCTTTTGGACCCAAACCGACACCGAGGTGATCCTCAGGGCCTACGTGCAATGGGGAGAGGCGTGCCTGAGCCGGTTTGTGGGGATGTTCGCCTTTGCCCTGTGGGACCAGCGGCTGGGGCGGTTTTTTCTGGCCCGGGACCGCATCGGCGTCAAACCGCTTTATTATCATTATAAGGCCGGCACCTTTCTGTTTGCATCCGAACTCAAATCCCTGATGGCATTTGAGGATTTTCCCAGGGACATAGACCCCGAAGCAGTGCCCCTTTTCCTCCATTATCAGTATATCCCTGCTCCCCGGACCGTATTTAGACATACGTTCAAGCTCCTGCCCGGGCATTTTTTGGTGTATGAAGGGGATGGATTGAAAACCCAGGAATACTGGACCCTGCCGCGGGTGGAGCCGGCGAACGGGGAGGGGAATGAGGCGGTTCTTCTGGATAGACTGGAGCGAATTCTTGGGGATGCAGTGTCCAGCCGGCTGGTCAGCGATGTGCCCTTGGGCGCCCTGTTGAGCGGGGGAATCGATTCGTCCCTGGTGGCGGCCCTCATGCAAAAGGCCAGTGCAAAACCGGTACGGACCTTCAGTATCGGGTTCAGGGAACCCGGGTATGATGAAGCCCCCTGGGCCGCCAGGGTGGCCGCCCATCTCGGTACGGATCACACCTCGTTTTATGTGACCGCCAAAGACGCCCTCAAGACCATTCCGCGTTTGCCCGAAATCTATGATGAACCCTTTGCCGATGCCTCTGCCGTACCCACCAGCCTGGTCTCCGAACTGGCCCGTACCCGGGTTACGGTGGCCCTCTCAGGGGACGGGGGTGATGAGCAGTTCGCGGGGTATATCCGCTACTGGAGCACCCGGTCCATGGCCACCGCCTTTCAACGGCTGCCCAAACCGGTGAGAAGCGCATTGAGCGGGATATTGAAAGAAATGCCGGTTTCGTGGGTGGAGGCCTGTTATCTACCCTGGCGGGATAGGCTGCCCCAGCGTTTCCGAGTGGCCAATTTCGCTGAAAAGTGGCAAAAACTCACCCACCTGATGACCCCTGGGGACCTTGAAGCCTTGTACCGGATGACCATCTGTTTATGGTCTGAGTCGGAGATCCGGAAGCTCATGGGGAGGGATGTGGGGGTCACCCGATATGAAGACGCCTTTCAAGAAACCAGGGGTTGGCCCATCCTCTCCCGACTCATGCGGGTAGACCAAAGGACCTATCTCCCGGACGCCATGTTGACCAAGGTGGACCGGGCCAGCATGGCCTTTGGCCTGGAGGTCCGGGTCCCGCTTCTGGACCACCGGGTATTGGAATTCACCGCCCGAATTCCGGACTCCCTCAAATACCGCAGGGGCAAGGGGAAATATCTGCTCCGGAGGCTCCTGGCCCGCTATGTGCCAAAACCCTTGTTTGAGCGGCCCAAGATGGGGTTTGGCATGCCCATTGACGGTTGGTTCAGAGGGGAGATGAAGGGGCTCCTGCTGGACTATCTTTCAGCGGAACGTCTCAAAAAAGAGGGCCTGTTTCACCCTGAGACGGTGGAACAAAAGATCCGGGCCCATCTGGGGTTGAAAGCCAACCACCAGTACCGTCTGTGGGCGCTCTTGATGTGGGAGATGTGGCGGGAGCGGTGGCTTACCTAAACTCTCGGGTCAGTCGGCGGGTACATCCGGGGTCTGTTTCAATGGTGTTTCCGAAGACTCCGGATCTTCCTCGGTAGGCCCGGAAGCGGCCAGCTTCGGAAACTCTTTCAGGGTCTTTTCCAATGACTCCATATTCTCCACATTAAGCCTGGGCACGGCTGGATTGATATCTTTGATCATGTTGCTTAAGACCTGTTTCGGTCCCACTTCCACAAACACATTGTGGCGTCGGGTAATGATCCGTTCAATGGTGCCCCGCCAGTCCACAATATTGAAGATCTGTTGATAGAGTTCCTCTTTGATGTGATGCGGGTCCACAATGGCCTCCGAGGTGACATTGGCCATGATCGGCTTGGCGGCAAAATCGATTTCGTAGTCCTTCAACTCCCGGTTGAACTTATCGGCCGCAGGTCTCATAATGGGGGTGTGAAACGGCCCTTCCACCTTTAACATAGTGGATCGGAGGCCTTCTTCCTTGAGTTTGTCCGCCATATCCGAGAGCCTTCTCTTGGAACCGCCCACCACGATCTGACTCTTGGTATTGTTCAAGGTGATAGAGACACCGAAATCCTTGCACAAGGCACAAATTCTGTCCTGGTCCAGTTCCTCGCCCTTTTTCACAATGGCCATCAGTCCGGCCCCGGGATAGGCCTTGCCCCATTCGGTCATGAGCGTCGCTCTCCTGTTCACAAGTCTTAGAGAGGTTTCAAAGTCCAGGGCGTCGGCCACCAGCAGGGCCGTGTATTCCCCCAGGCTGTGTCCGGCCAGCAAGGAGACATTCAGATCCAGTCCTCTTTCCTTGCAGGTTTCATCCAGGACCCGGTAGCAGGCATAACTCATAGTCAAAACGGCGGGCTGGGTATATATGGTCTTGTTCAGGTCGGCCCGGTGCATGAATTTGCTGAAGGGATGCCGCTTGAAGCTCAACTCTGCCATATCATATCCCAATACCTCGCTGGCCTGGTGATATACCTCTCTGACCACCGCAAATTCGTCAAAGAAGTCTTTTCCCATCCCCACATATTGGGATCCCTGGCCCGGAAAAATCAGTATGGTTCTTATGGGTTTCGTCATTTGGCTACCGCCCTGTCATGGTGGAAAATGGTTATAACCGGAAATCGGTTCCTGACATCGAGTGTGAAAGGCTAACCAGTTTAGCCGGTTATGTCAAGGCTTCAATTGGGGCATATGCTGGGTCAAAGGATGGTTTGTCCTTGACAACAAAGCCCGTTGAAATAGTATAAGAGCCCATCGGGCCGGGGCGGTCACGGAAATCCTGAGGTTACCAACCATTACATTCGGAGAGTTCTTATGGATATTGACGACAAAATAAAGGAATTGAAGAGCCGGAACCTTGAGGCCGAGATGGGCGGGGGGGAAAAACGGATTGAACAGCAGCACCAAAAGGGGAAGATGACCGCGAGGGAGCGGATCGCCTATCTGCTGGATGAGGGGAGCTTTCAGGAACTGGATAAATTTGTGGTTCACCGGTGCCAGGACTTCGGCATGGATAAGAAGAAGATCCCCGGAGACGGGGTGGTCACCGGGTATGGCACCATAAACGGGCGCCGGGTATTTCTCTTTTCTCAGGATTTTACCGTATTCGGGGGCTCTTTGAGCAACGCCTTTGGTCAGAAAATATGCAAGGTCATGGATTTGGCCCTCAAGAACGGCGCCCCCATGATCGGATTGAATGATTCGGGCGGGGCCAGGATCCAGGAAGGGGTCATGAGCCTGGGGGGATACGGGGAGATCTTCAAGCGGAATGTGTGGAGCTCGGGGGTGGTGCCCCAGATCTCCGTGATCATGGGTCCGTGTGCCGGGGGTGCCGTGTACTCTCCGGCCCTGACCGATTTGACCCTCATGGTCAAGAAGACCTCCAATATGTTCATCACCGGTCCTCAGGTCATCAAGGCGGTGACCTCCGAAGAGGTGACCGCGGAGGATCTGGGGGGGGCCATGGCCCACAATACCAAGAGCGGGGTGGCCCACTTTGCCGAGGATTCGGACCAGGCGGCCCTGGACCGGGTCAAGGAGATCCTCTCCTACCTGCCCCAGAATTACCGGGAAAAACCCCCTGCAATGCAATGCACGGATGACCCCCACAGGACTGAAAAATTCCTGAACACGGTGGTCCCCACCAACCCCAGGATCCCTTATGACATGACCGAGATCATTCGGGCCGTGCTGGATGACAACCGGTTCTTGGAGGTGCAGGAACATTTTGCCAAAAATATGGTGGTGGGGTTCGGCCGGCTCAACGGCCTCTCCGTAGGCATTATCGCCAATCAGCCCCGGTTTCTGGCCGGGTGCTTAGATACCAAGGCATCGGTCAAGTGCGCCCGGTTCATCCGCATGTGCGACGCCTTCAATATCCCCACCATCACCTTTGTGGATGTGCCCGGATATCTCCCCGGCGTACAGCAGGAGTATGACGGCATCATCAAACACGGGGCCAAGATCATCTTTGCCTATTCAGAGGCCACGGTCCCCAAGATCACGGTGGTCACCCGCAAGGCCTATGGCGGGGCCTACATTGCCATGTCTGCCAAGCACCTGGGCGGGGATATCAATTTTGCCTATCCCACGGCAGAGATCGCCGTCATGGGTCCTGAAGGGGCGGCCAACATCATCTTCAGGAAGGAATTGTCCGAGGCCGATGATCCGGTGGCTGCCAAAGAAAAGCTGGTAGAGGCGTACCGGGAAAATGTGGCCAGTCCCTTTAAGGCCGCGGAACTGGGGTATACGGATCATATCATCTTTCCGGAAAAGACCCGGCCCAGATTAATCCATGCC
>JAIPDZ010000071.1 GCA_021737425.1 Deltaproteobacteria bacterium | reverse complement strand
GATTGTGCTCCCTCGTGGCGCCTGTGGACTCTCAGGCCCCTTCTCGTTGAACTTTGAAAAAGCAAAATGAAATCAAGAACATGTACGTTTTTTCAAAAAACTTTGAATCTTTTTCAATCCTTATATCGGAATTCCAGACACCCCTACTCGTCAAGAATAGTGCAAGAGTGGCAACGTCCCCCATTCACCCGTAAAAAAACCGGGTAACGTGTAATTACCCGGTTTTTTACTGTTTTATGGGGTGGATGATGGGACTCGAACCCACGGCAACTGGGGCCACAACCCAGTGCTCTACCAACTGAGCTACACCCACCATTTGGTGTAAATAATATCACAATGCCTCGGCACTTTACAAGCCAAAATCAACCCGGCGTCAAAATATTTCCCGAGCCCATTATTTAGGGACCCGCTGCGGGCGGATAAGAGTGATGTGGACCCAACGTATGGGGATTGGAGACAATGCCTTTAAATGTTTGACGCTGGGTTCGAAATCTCCTATATTAAAACGCTTCGTTTGAAGGGAGGCTATTGATCCGTGTCTACTCAGAAACAGTCCTTGTTCAGGGAAATACCAGGGGTTGATCAACTGCTGGCGACCCCCTTAATGGAACGCGCCCTGACCTCCCATCCCAGGGGACTGGTCCTCAATGCCATTCACCAGGTCCTGGAAGACATCCGGGGGAAAATCAAGTCCGGGGCCATTGCCGGGCCCGAACCTGAACTCCAGCTGGAAACGGTTTCGGAGAGCGTCTCAGAGCGCCTGGCCGCCTTATCGAAGCCCAGCCTGCGGGAGGTGGTCAATGCCACCGGCGTAGTGGTCCATACCAACCTGGGTCGATCCATCCTGCCGGAAACCGCGCTCAACCGATTGAGGGCCATCGGCGGCGGATACAGCAACCTGGAATACGCCCTGGATCAGGGAAAGCGGGGAAGCCGGTATGTGCATGTGGAAGGGATACTCCAGGAGTTGACCGGGGCCGAGAGCGCCATGGTGGTCAATAATAATGCAGGGGCGGTGTTGATCGCGATCGAGACCCTGGCCCGGGGCCGGGAGGCCGTGGTTTCCAGGGGGCAGCTGGTGGAAATCGGCGGGTCATTCCGGATCCCGGACGTGATGCGCAAGAGCGGGGCCCGCATGATCGAAGTGGGGACCACCAACAAGACCCACCCGAAGGACTATGAGGAGGTGATCGGTCCGGAGACCGCCCTCCTGCTCAAGGTCCACACCAGCAATTTTCAGGTGGTGGGGTTCACCCAAGAGGTCCCTATGGAAGCCCTGGCGGACCTGGGCAGACGCCACGGGATTCCGGTCATGGAAGATCTGGGAAGCGGGTGTTTGATGGATTTCGCTCGGATCGGGATGATCCAGGAACCCACCGTTCAGGAGGTCCTGGCCCAGGGGGCGGATCTGGTGACCTTCAGCGGCGACAAGCTCCTGGGCGGTCCCCAGGCCGGCATCATCCTGGGTCGCGAGGGACTAATGGAGGCCATCCGCAAAAACCCGCTCAACAGGGCCCTTCGCATTGATAAACTGACCCTGGCGGCCCTGGAGGAAACCCTCAGGCTGTATCGGGACCCGGCTTCAGTGATGGCGCACATCCCCACCCTGAGAATGATATCTCAATCCTATGAGAGCCTCCGGAAAAAGGCCAACCGCCTCTATGCCCGTCTCAAGGGGATCCGGACCGACAACTTCACGGTCCAAAGGGCGGACGGAAACTCCAAGGTGGGCGGGGGCGCCCTCCCCCTTCAGGAACTCCCCACTCGATTGTTGTGTCTGATCCCCCGGAAGCTTTCGGCCCAGACCATTGAAAACAGACTGAGGACCCATTCTCCCCCGGTGATCGCCCGGGTGGAAAAAGACCGGGTCATGCTGGACGTCCGAACCATCCAAACCCAGGAATTCAACACGGTGGCCGATGCCATCCGGGCGGTCTCCTTTCCCTGAGCCCGAGCCAGGAGGAATACGTGGACAAGACGATCCGAGAGGTCTTGGCAGAGAGTGTGCAGGTCAGTGGAACCTTCATCGAAGACAATGTCTCCGGGCTCACCGCACTCGCTGAAAAAATCGCCTCTGTATTTCTGCAGGACGGAAAACTGTTGATCTGTGGAAACGGGGGAAGCGCAGCCGACGCCCAGCACATGGCCGCCGAATTCGTGAACCGGTTCCAGCTGGAACGCCCTCCCCTCCCGGCCATGGCTTTGACAACCGATACCTCAGTGATTACCAGTATAGGGAATGATTACTCGTTTGAGGACATTTTTGAAAAACAGGTAAAGGCCCTGGGCGTGGCCGGAGATATTTTACTGGTGATTACCACCAGCGGCGCCTCTTCCAATCTGGTGAGCGCGGTCAACGCGGCCCGGAAAAAGAGGCTGTTTACGGCAGGACTCCTGGGAAAGGATGGCGGGGAACTCAGGCTCCTGCTGGATATGGCCCTGATTGTGAAAAACGGGGTAACCGCCCGCATCCAGGAGGCCCATATTATCGCCGAACACATCCTGTGCCAGCTCGTGGATTATATCCTGTTTCAGCGTCATCTGGAAACGAACTGACGGTTTACCCCCGCGGCCCCAACGGATATCTGATGGCTCAAAGCGAACCCTTATCATTGCATAACGTCAAATCGTATCCCCTGAAAGAGAGAAAGAGCAAGGTACATGTGGGGGATTTTGCCAAGGCCTGGAGCCCGGGCGAAACCTTTTCTCAATGGCTCGATTCTCTCCCCCGTATTCTGGCGGCCGACGACCTCAATGATATTGCCGATTCCATGGTGCAGGCCGCATGCGCCCATAAAACCATTCTCCTGGCCATGGGCGCACACCCCATCAAAGTGGGACTGAATCCCGTTATTGTGGATCTCCTGGAACGCGGCGTCATCAGCGGCATCGCCATGAATGGAGCGGGCATTATTCACGACACGGAACTGGCCATGGTGGGAAATACCTCCGAGGATGTGAGCGCAGAAATCGGATCCGGAAAATTCGGGATGGCCCGGGAGACCGCACAATTCCTCAACCAGGCCGTTACCGAGGGCGCGGCCCGGGGACTCGGGATCGGGGCCTCGGTGGGGGGGATGCTCGTCCGGGAACATTTTCCCCACAACCGGCTCAGCCTCCTGGCCAGGGCCCATGAGCTGGGGGTTCCCGTAACCGTTCATGTGGCCATGGGCACGGATATCATTCATATTCATCCCAGTGCGAACGGCGCTGCCATTGGACAGGCCTCTCACCTGGATTTTCGCATTTTTTCAACCCTGGTGTCACGGCTCGAGGGCGGTGTATTCATCAATCTGGGGTCCGCGGTCATCCTCCCCGAGGTCTTCCTAAAGGCCCTGACCCTGGTCAGGAATCTCGGCTTTGAGGTCCAGAATTTCACCACCGTCAACATGGATTTTATGCGGCAATACCGGCCCATGACCAACGTGGTCCAACGCCCCACCCTCCATGGCGGCAGGGGATACAGCCTGGTGGGGCATCATGAGATCATGTTTCCGCTACTGGCCGCCGCGGTCATTGAAAAGTTTAACGAGCAACAGTAAAGAAGGGACATAACCATGCCTATATACGAATATAAATGTACCACCTGTAATAACGAGTTCGAGACCCTGATCTTTGGCAGTCATGACAGGGTGGTCTGCCCTCAATGCAAGGGGCAGGAGGTGAAACGCCTCATGTCGGCCTGCGGATTCAAAAGCGCTGAGGGCGGCTTCACCCCTTCCTCAGGCTCATCCGGCTGCAGCGGTTGTTCCAGCACCAATTGCAGCAGCTGCCATTGATATTCCATCACAGCACATCCTCAGGAGACCAAACCGCCTTGTTCAGAATCGGGTTCGGGTATGATGTACACCGTCTGAAGGAGAACCGACCGTTGATCCTCGGGGGGGTTCAGATCCCCCACCCTTGGGGACTGGATGGTCATTCGGACGCGGACGTCTTGACCCACGCGGTCATGGATGGCGTATTAGGGGCCCTGGGGGCCGGCGATATCGGACAACACTTCCCGGATACGGATCCCCAATACAAAGATATTTCCAGTCTCTCCATGCTCAAAACCGTAGTCGGCATGGTCAAGGAGAGCGGATTTCAGGTCAACAATGTGGATGCCACCATCGTGGCCCAGGCCCCGAGACTGGCGTCCTACCTATCAGATATGGAAATGCAACTGGCGGCCCTGCTGGAGGTCCCCGACCACGCCGTCAATGTCAAGGCCACCACCAGCGAACGCCTGGGGTTTTGCGGAAGAGGGGAAGGGATGGAGGCGTTTGCGGTGATCAGCCTCCTTGAGAGAAATCCATAGCCTGGATAGAAAGCCCGGCCGTCATAAGGAGAACACCGTTGAGTCTTACACTGTATAACACGGCAAGCCGGAAAAAAGAGATTTTTGAACCGCTCACCCCCGGAAAGGTGGGCCTATACGTATGCGGAGTCACCGTATATGACCTCTGCCACATCGGGCACGCCCGCTCCGCCATTGTGTTTGACGTCCTGGTCAGGTATTTGCGGGACAGAGGCTTTGAGGTCACCTATGTGCGCAATTTCACGGACGTGGACGACAAGATCATCGACCGTGCCGCCCAACTGGGAAAGGAAACGCATGCCGTTGCCCGGGAATATATTGAGGACTTTTATGCGGACATGGACCGGATCAGGGTCCTGCCGGCAGACCAGGAGCCCAGGGCCACCGAGTACATCCCTCAGATGATCCGGATGATCGAGCGCCTGTTGGAACGCGGATTCGCCTATGCGGCGGAAAAGGATGTCTATTACGCGGTGGAGGCATTCAAGGAATACGGTCGCCTCTCCGGTCGAAATCTGGAAGATATGCGGGCGGGCAGCCGGATTGCGGTGGACAGCAGGAAAAGGCACCCCATGGATTTTACCCTGTGGAAGGGGGCCAAACCCGGCGAACCCCAATGGCCCAGTCCCTGGGGTCCGGGCAGGCCGGGATGGCACCTGGAGTGTTCGGTCATGAGCAACCATTTCCTGGGGCCCACCTTTGACATCCACGGCGGGGGCCGGGACCTCCTCTTTCCCCACCACGAAAATGAACGGGCCCAGTCCATGGCCGCCAACGGCGGCCGCTTTGCCCGCTACTGGGTCCACAACGGTTTTGTGACCGTGGAATCGGAAAAGATGTCCAAATCCTTAGGCAATTTCCTGACCATACGCGATGCCCTGGACCAGTATCATTCGGAGGTGCTCAGGCTGTTTCTCTTATCCAAGCATTATCGGAGCCCCTTGGATTTCTCCCAAAAAGATGTGCTCAACCTCCAGTCCGGTCTAATCCGCATCTATCGCACCCTGGAGCGCCTGGAAGCGATCCTGGGCCCCCCCGGCCCGCCTGCCGTCAGCCACCAAGACGCCTTTATCCAGGACTTTGTCCAGTTGATGGACGACGACCTGAACACCGCAGGCGGCATCGGGCTTATTTTTGAAAAGATCCGAGAGATGAATCGGATCATGGATGCGGGCGCCATGGACGAGACCGTACTGAATCCTCTCAGGCAGGACCGCTCCCATCTCCTCTGGGCCGGGAATATATTGGGGCTTCTCCAGGAACCGCCCGCCGCATTCTTCGGGCAGATGACGGGGGGAACCCCAGGACCGGACACCCCGGAGATCCAGAGGCTGGTGGAGGAAAGGACCGAGGCACGGGCCCGAAAAGACTGGACCCGGGCGGATGAGATTCGGGACCAGCTTAAGGGGATGGGCGTGGTCCTGGAAGACGGTCCCCAGGGGACCACCTGGAGGCTCGATGTTTGAGATCCAGACCGAACTTACCCCCTGCGGGGATCAGCCCGGCGCCATCAGGGATCTTTTGGACGGTATTTCCAGGCGGCTGGACCACCAGGTGTTGTTGGGGGTGACCGGCTCCGGCAAGACCTTTACCATGGCCCATGTGATTGCCGGGGCCCGGAAACCCACCCTGGTCATCGCCCCCAATAAGACCCTGGCGGCCCAACTGTACGGCGAACTGAAGGGGCTGTTCCCCCACAATGCGGTGGAATACTTTGTGAGCTACTACGACTATTACCAGCCTGAGGCCTATATCCCCCAGACCGACACCTATATCCAGAAGGACTCCCACATCAACGACAAGATCGACAAGATGCGTCACGCCGCCACCCGGGCCCTGCTGGACCGGGACGATGTCATTATCGTGGCCAGCGTCTCCTGCATTTACGGTCTGGGCTCTCCGGAGGCCTACCACAATATGCTCCTGTACTTGGAAACCGGCGCCGTATGGTCCATGGAGGCTGCGGTCCAGAAGCTGGTGGAGATCCACTATGAGCGGGGGGATATGGATTTCTACCGGGGCCGGTTCCGGGTGCGCGGAGATGTCTTAGACGTCTGTCCGGTCCATGAGGAGGACCGGGCCATCCGCATCTCCTTTTTTGGGGATGAAGTGGAATCCATTCACGAAATCGATCCCCTCACCGGAAAAGTCCTGACCACGCTCAACCGGATCACCCTATATCCGGCCACCCACTACGTCACCACCGAGGATATCCGGGAGAGGGCCATTCAGGCCATCAAGGCGGAACTGGCCCAGCAGGCGGATTCCTTTTACCAACAGGGAAAATATATTGAGGCCCAGCGGATCGAGGAACGGACCCGTTTTGACCTGGAAATGATGGCGGAGATCGGGTATTGTCACGGAATAGAAAATTACTCCAGGCACCTGACCGGCCGGGAGCCGGGCGATCCTCCCCCCACCCTGCTGGACTACTTTCCCCGGGACTTTCTCCTCATCATTGATGAAAGCCATATCACCGTCCCCCAGCTCAACGGCATGTACAGGGGGGACCGGTCCAGGAAAGAGACCTTGGTCTCCTACGGGTTTCGTCTCCCCTCGGCCTTGGACAACCGGCCCCTCAAATTCGAAGAATTCGAGGCCCGGCCCAAACAAACCGTCTATGTATCCGCCACGCCCGGCCCCTATGAAATGGAACGCTCCCAACTGACCACGGAACAACTGATCAGGCCCACCGGTCTCATCGATCCAGCCATAGAGATCCGGCCGGCCACCAATCAGGTGGATGATCTGTTGGAATGGATCCAGCAAAAGGTGGAACAGGGGGAGAGGGTCCTGGTCACCACCCTGACCAAGCGGATGGCCGAGGATCTGACCGAATACTATTCGGACCTGGGCCTTAAGGTCAAATACATGCATTCGGATATCAAGACCATTGAACGGATGGAACTGATCCGGGAACTGAGGCTGGGGGTGTTTGATGTGCTGGTGGGAATCAATCTGCTTCGGGAGGGCCTGGATATTCCGGAGGTCTCCCTGGTGGCCATTTTAGATGCGGACAAGGAGGGATTCCTCCGCTCCGAGAGGTCCCTGATCCAGACCAGTGGGAGGGCCTCCCGGAATGTGAACGGGACGGTCATCCTCTATGCCGACCAGGTCACCGGCGCCATGGCCCGGGCCATAGAGGAGTGCGACCGCCGGCGTCAGGCCCAGATGGACTACAATGAGGCCCACCACATCACCCCTACCACCATTGAGAAAAACATCGACAACATTCTGCAATCCGTCTATGAAGCGGATTATGTGACCGTCCCCGCCGTGGCGGAGCCGGACGCCCCCTATGCCCCGCCGGAGCAGCTGGATGAACGGATCAAAGAGCTGACCGAGCGGATGAAAGCGGCCGCCGCCAATCTGGATTTTGAAGAGGCGGCCCTCTTGAGGGACCGGATCAAGGCCTTGGAGGCCCGGGAGCTGGCCCTGTTGGAGGCGGCCTGATAAAAAAGAGGGTAACGCTGGGGACTCAGGTGTCAGGTTTTGGGTGTCAGCGCCCCTTGTGGGCAGGAAAGGGCTACTTTGATTGATAAAGAACTGTTGCCCATCCCAGGGTTTCATGGGGCGCGGGAGGCCTTGGAACGGGATGAGGGGGGAATCCGCATCTCGGCCTTGTGGCTGGCAAAGGGCAAAAAGTCCGGCAGAATAGCGGAAATCACGGCCCTTGCCAAGGCCCGCGGCATCCCTGTGACCTTCAAGGCCCCTCAGGACCTGGACCGGTTGGCCCCCGGTGTGGCCCACCAGGGGATTATGGCCCTGGCAGCCCCCTTTGCCTACCGCTCGCTGGAGGAAATTGCGGATCACGCCTTTCAGGCAGACGGACCCGCCCTGCTCCTGGCCCTGGATCACATCACGGACGAAGGGAACCTCAGTTCCCTGATCCGGAGTTCGGCCTTTTTCGGGGTGCACGGCATAATCATCCCCAAGGATCGATCCGCCCAGATCACCCCCACCGTGCTCAAGCGATCCTCAGGGGCCTGTGTCCATATCCCCATCACCCGGGTGGTCAATATGGCAAGGGCCCTCACCCTTTTGAACAAACAGGGGTTCTGGATTATCGGAACCTCCCCCCCTGCCCCCCCTGACCAAGAGCAAGACCGCACAAAAGGCACGGGGGCTGCTACCATTTACCACTTTGACTGGAACAGACCCGTGGTCCTGGTCCTGGGCAATGAGCAACGCGGGCTCGGCCGGGCCGTGGCCAAACAATGCCACCACATGGTGGGAATCCCGGCCCGGGGACGTGTGGAGTCGTTGAACGTCTCCATGGCAGGGGCGGTGATTTTGTCTGAGATTTCACGCCAGAGGGGGTGAGGTGACGAATCCCCCAAAAACCCCCCCGAAGGCCGTTTAAAAGTTCGTGAGGGATTGTGGGTGTGGAGAGGGGGTTGCCGACTATTTTGATTTCTCGGTGTTCTGATCCGGGCTGACGCCCGTGCTTCCATCCCGGCCCTTCGGGGCTTCGTTTAAGACGCAAAGAGCACCAAGGGAATAGGTGGTTGACTCTTAATACAAGCCGGTCATACCAAAGGACCAGCAGACAATCTCCTGTACCTTACACAGAAAGTGCTTGACAGAAGGATCCTCTCGTCTTATTATCGTATATCTACGATAAACGATAATTCGGTAAAGCTTTGTCTGGTGTGAGTGGTACGTACCTGACAATCAAGACAGGGGTTTTGTGATGAAGGGAGAGCGAGAAGGGCTTAAATGTGCAGACATCTCTTCGGAGCTTTTGGAGATCCAAAGGATGTCGGAGGATGACTGCAAGAGGGAACTGTCCCGGCTTTCCAAAGGCCTTGCCCATCCGGCGAGGGTAGAGATCGTCCGAATCCTTGAGAACAAGCCGCTGGATAAAAGGTGCGTGTGCGGCGATATTGTCAATGCGCTTCCCTTGGCCCAATCCAGTGTGTCCCAGCATCTCAAGGTCTTAAAAGAAACCGGCTGGATACAGGGAGAGATCGACGGTCCACGGGTATGCTATTGCACGATCAAGGGGATGTCCGAGTATTATCTGGCGCTGATGAACCGAGCCCTTCATGGTGTATAGATCGCAATGGATGGTTCTGATGGAAAAGGCATGGGACATGGATAGGGGGAATTGAGATATGGATAAGGATATCCTTGTGATGTTCAAGACCGTTGATTCACGGGGTGATCCGTCACCAGCGGGTGGCTGTTGACCCAAGGGTGGATCGGCTCAGGTGAGCCGCCCCGATCTTCATCAGCCGTTCGTGAACCGAGTCCTTCAGACCGAGGCGGGGGCCGTTCCCCGGGTTTCTTCTACTCTGACGTGGGCGGATCGCTGGGGAAGTATAAAGGCCCGATGGGGTGTGGGCCGTATGCACTATATGGTTGATCCCGGATTGTACGCCCTCGGCAATCCCGACGACCAGGCGCCGGTCCTTGTTACCGCCAATTATAAGATGAGCTTTGATCGGCTCCGTGAGGCCATCCCGGGCCGCAATGCATGGATCCTGGTGCTGGATACCAAGGGCATCAACGTCTGGTGCGCGGCAGGGAAAGGGACCTTCGGCACAGAGGAACTGGTCCGGCGCGTAGCCGCCAGCGGACTGACACAGGTGGTGACCCACCGGGAATTGATACTGCCGCAGCTCTCAGGCCCCGGGGTGGCGGCCCATGAGGTCCGGAAGCGCTCAGGCTTCACGGTCATTTACGGGCCTATAAGGTCGACGGATCTGCCTGCTTTCTGGGATGCGGGCTTCAAGGCGACCGCCGTCATGCGCAGGAAGACCTTTACCATGAGGGAACGGACCGTCCTCGTCCCGGTGGAGTTGGTGGGCACCCTCAAGTGGAGCCTTGTTATCCTTCCCCTCTTTTTCCTGGCCGGCGGCCTGGGGGGAGACGCCGGGTTCTGGGCGGGGATGCTGCAAAACGGGCTCTTTGCAGTAATTGCCATGTTGAGTGCTGTGGTCGCGGGGGCTGTCCTGACACCCATGTTGCTGCCCTGGCTGCCGGGACGCGCCTTCTCATTGAAGGGGTTTGTTATGGGCCTGATTACCTCGGCCCTACTGGTGACCTTATGGACCAGGGGTTTCAGCGAGCCGGGGTATCCCACCCGGATGATGGCATGGCTCTTTATAATTCCCGTTGTTTCGGCGTATCTGGCCATGAATTTCACAGGGGCCAGCACCTATACCTCGCTTTCGGGAGTCCGTAAGGAAATGAAGTGGGCGGTCCCATTTCAGATAGCCGGAGGTGTGGCGGGGGTGTGTCTGTGGCTGAGTTCCCTGTTGATAACATGAGGATGGTGTGACATGGAAAGGTTCGTTTATCTCAAGGATGTGGTTACCCTGGCACTGGATCCGGAAAAATGTATCGGGTGCGGCATGTGCCTGGTGGTCTGCCCTCACGGCGTACTCCGTATGAATAACGGACATGCCAGGATCGTCAACCGGGATCTCTGTATGGAGTGCGGGGCCTGCTCCCGCAATTGCCCGACAGAGGCCGTGACTGTCGAGGCAGGCGTGGGGTGTGCGGCTGCGGTGATCAATACGGCCTTGGGCCGTGACGGATCGTCGTGCTGCTGTGTGATTGAACCGGATAAGGACTCGGGAGGCGGCGGGCTTAAGACCAGCCAGTCCGCCAGATCAGGGTGCTGCTGAGGGATGGGAAGCTCTCATTTCAAGATCTTGTGTCGTTTCAGATTGGATTTCACATAACTCAAGTGCAGCAATATGTGCACGGCAATGGTGAGCATGGATATAACGGCCGTCCACTGGTGGAACTCGACAAGAAAATGCCTCAGCGACACCAGGAAACTTGCCTTTGCCTCATAACCCTTTGGCAGAAGGAGCCAGTTGATGAGGCCTGTCAGGCCCAAGAGGCTGAAACAGATAAATGATATGATATTGATCCGCCAGAGCGTGGAAGTCTTCTTATCGGCCATGTCTTTTTCACCTCCCTGTCATTGGTCACGTCTTCTCAATAGGTCCGCGTTGCTCATGAACTGACGCCAGGTCGATCAGTGGTTGTCCCCCGTGAAGTCCATTGAAAGTAACCAATCCACCACCCGCCTTTTAGGATTGCAGTTCTTCTTGCCCTACATCAAATCGGACTGAATTCCAGATACATAAACAGGATGAGCAGCGATGTTCCCAGCGATACGATCCCTGTGCCAATTGCCGATGATCTTCTGTCCCCATCATTGCTGAAGATCGTAACAACGCCGCCTGTGATGGCCACGGCAAATGCCACCATGCAGGCCGCACGGAGCACCAGCATGGATTCCGGCCGGACGTTGATCAGGAAGGAGATCAAGAATACCCCCCCAACAATGGCGCCCATTATCTGTTTATCCTTTTCGTTATGAAACATAGTGGCGAGACCGCCGATAACGGCCATGACAAAAGAAGCAATGGCAATCAACTCGCGCATGTTTCAGCCCCCTTCAACACTCGATATTTAGAGTCTTAGATTGAAACTTCTATGCATAAAGCGAAGATGTTTTGTTGAGGTTAACGCCTTTGAATCATTAGCGAAAAAGGTGTCAGGGTTTATTGTTTGCTGAAACCTGAACACTGGCCACTGATTTGGTTGCGGCCGTAGGCCTGCATTGGGAATGTGATCTCTTAAAAGTGATCGTTGTCGCCATTTGAAACCTTTATCATTTCAGGAAATCATATATTATACAAGACCAAATTTGATGCCTCCAAGAAAGCCCCTCTGTTCCGTCTCTGGACCGGTAAACCACCTTGGATTCCTCAGGAATATATGTCATCCTTTCCCGGGAAAACGATGCGCGGATGATGTACCGGGCCAAGTTCTCCATGGCCTTTTCCACGCCGGGCCGAATCCTGGGCCCACAAAAGACATTGAAACCCGAATACCGCCAGTTCATGAGCATATCAACAAGGTCTTTGGCCATTTTCCCCTTTGAAAGCAGCATCCTGAACAACTTGTGTCTAAAGATCTCTTCCAGGTGTTTCAACTCAAAGAACGGGGCCACATGGAACCCCCCCCGGCGGCACCGTGTCCATAAAAACAGCCGTCCGGACACAGAATATGTAGGTGGGATTGAATCCTAAGAAATCCCCGAAGGTCTGTATGGCGGTAACAGCCCCAGGGACAGCATTATCTTCAGGGACGGTTCCCTGCAAAAAGGCTTTCAGAGATTCCCAGCCACAGCGGCTCAGGTCGGAGAGGAGCTTGCGGTCATAGAGGAAATAGCGTCTCAGGATTTTGGGGAAGCTGAAGACGAAATGACGGTGGGGTAGGGCCTTGAGGATTTCCTCACAAAGCCGACCGCCAAATTCCACCACCCGTTTCTGATGGCAGGATGGACAAAAGTGGCGGCGCTTACATGAGAACCCCAACAAATACTCGTGACCGCATGTTTCACACTTCACCCTCGCTAAGCCGTTATGGAGGAGACCGCAATCGAGAAAGCGGTAAATCACCTGCTTGACATAGGGACGGAAAAACCCGTAACAGGTTAAAAACAGCGGGACGCCCGGACTGGAGCCCGGGCGTCCCGCTGTCCTGTTTGGTCACAATGCCGTTCCGGCCGCGGTTCAGGCCGCGCCCTGCTCCTCGCCGTTGGCCGGGACTTCCTCCCAGCCCGTACACATGGCCTTGAAATGCGCCGTGATGGAGTGCCCCGTGCTGGTCATGTAGACGTGGACCACGAGGAAGATCAACAGGGCGTAGGCGCAGGCCGTGTGGACAAAGGAGATGTAGGAAAGGGGAATGGACATGCCCCATTCCGGCAGGGAGTTATAGTAGAAGTACAGGATGCCCGATGCCATCTGCACGGGGATGAGCACGATGGCGATCCCGAGGTAGGTGAGCCTCTGGAGCGGGTTGTGCTTCACCCGGGCGCTCTTGGGCACCGGGTGCGGCTCCCGCTTGAAGATGCCGTGCATGTAGTACCAGGCCACGGCCAAGAGCTTCTTGGTCGTGGGGACGTACTGTTTCCACTGCTCGGTCGTGGCCTGCCAGAACAGGATGAAGATGTACAGGATGAGCCACGTCCAGGCCGTATAGTTGTGCAGTTCCGTGGCCAGCTTGAATCCGAACAGGTCGTAGGAACCGTGGATTTCAAAGCCGGTCAGCAGAAGGAACATGACCAACAGGGCCTGGGCCCAGTGCCAGAAGCGCTCGAACCTGGTGTACAGATAAACGCGTTCGATTTCGCAAAAAGGTTCCGTCATTTTCCACTCCTATCTCCTGCGCGTGGCAAAGCGCACGGCGCCGTGGATCAGCACGCCGATGAACGCGGCGATGACGCCGGCCCAGCCGAGGAAGTCCAGGATGCCCGAGCGGTCCCGGCCCGGCATGTAGAAGCCGGCCAGGTTGGCGAGCCTTCCGTCGCCGCGGACGTGGCATTCGGTGCAGGCCAGGGCCTTTTCCTTGGGCGCCACCATGTGGGTCGTCTGGAACAGGTACTCGGTTTCGACAAAGCCCATCTTGCCCGAGTACGGCAGGCCCAGGTAGTCCATGGCCGTCTGAATGGCCGGACCCCATTCGTAGTGCTTCCAGTAGGCCGTGGGGTCGTCCTTCCCGGACGGGTACAGGTGGGGCACCACGAAGGTGTTGTTGCCCGCGTCATAGGGCTGCTTGCCCCGGTGTACCTTGAACGGATAGATGCGCGCGTGGGGGTCGTTGTAGTCCCCGTGTGGCTTGTTCATGAGCACGGACGAGGACGGGTCGATCTTGTCTACCAGGGTGGTGTAGGTGAGCTGCCCGTTGAACCAGAAGTATTCCGGCTGGACATTGCTGGCCCACACGAAATCGCCCTTCTTCGTGTGGTAGGCGGGGCGCCCGTTCTTCGCGCGCGAGAACGGCTTGCCGCTTTCGTCCTTCCGGCCGGCCGTGGACCAGTCCCAGCGCATCTTGGTGGAATGCTCGCGGGCGAATGCCGGGATGTGGCAGGTCTGGCAGGCCACCTTGTCCACGTGGTCGTTGGCCTTGTGCCCGTCCTCGTGGGGCGTTTCCGTGTGGCAGGCGTAGCAGGTGATCCGCTTGATCTGGTCGAAGTCCACCAGGCTCCGGCGGTCCGTGAGCGGGGTGGACTTGTAGCAGCGGCCCGCGATCCGGTGCTTTTCCGTCTCGTGGCACCGCGTGCAGCTGAAGTTTTCCCCGGCCACGGCCATGTGTACGTCCAGCTGCTCGTCCGGCTTGAACAGGCTGGCGTCCAGGTCACCGTGCTTCACGCCCTCGCCGCCGCCGCCGAAGAAATGGCAGGTGCCGCAGTTGCGCCGGGTGGGCAGGCCCACGGACTGGGCCACCTTGTTCCAGTCCGGCGGCATCCAGGTCTTGCCCCCGAACTGCTTGGGCTCGCTCACCACGTTTCCGGCCATGGTGGGAAACTTCTTGTAGGTTCCCGTCTGCTCATGGCACACTAGGCAGTCCACGTGGTCTTGCTGCGTGAAGTCGAAGTTCTTGTCCCGCCAGCCGTACCCGGCGTGGCACGACGTGCAGCGCGGCTCGTTCGAGGCGATGTTGATGCAGAAGTTGTTCACCACCCAGCCGGCCTTTCCCAGGTGGGCCTCCGGCTCCGCGGCCGGGCACAGCCAGGTCCAGTGGATGGTTTCCTGCAACTGCTTGGCTGCCTCCGTGTGGCACTGGAGGCAGGCTCGGGTAACCTCCGGGCCGGAGGTGAACTCGCCCTGGAGTTCGGGAAACTTGGAATGGTCCGCCGTGTGGTTCTCCGAGTGAACCCTGCCGAATTGCAACTCCGCGGGCGGCATTTTCGTCGCCTCCCCGTTGTCCCCGGCGGGGGTCGCCATGGCCACGGCAGCCATTCCGGCCAGTACAAGCACAAGTACGGCCGATAATGCTTTTTTCACGTTGCCCTCTTTGGTTGAGTGAGGTGAGGTGATAAGAAGTCGCTTTTTTTGGGAACAGATATAGCAGAAACAGGCTTGGGTGTCAAAGAAAAGGTGATCACAGGATATGGGGGGTGTGACAAAGGGCCTCAATATGGATGGCCAAATTTAGGGTACGGTCCGATGTGTTAAGGGATGCGCACACTCCTGTGACGCAGGAAGCGTTGAAAATGGGGGGAATTTGCGTAAAGGAACCCGTTGACTCCGGTCAATTTTTCATAAATCAGGAAGCGGAAGCCTCCGGATAGACGGGGTCGATCACGCTGAAGTGACCTGCGGCAAGCCACTTATCAGACGCCGGAAGTTGAGATACGGAATGGTCGATGCTGTACTCGAAGGGCTTAGGCGGCCCGGTTGATTTTGGTGGCGGCCTTTGTTTGATTTCCCATAGACCCAGGTGCTTGAGGATCTTTTTGATGACATCTTGGTTTTCTATGACGCCTATGACCTTCATTGCCCTGAGCACTTGGGACATGTGAGCGGATCGACTTCATTCACCCTGTGAAATGCAGCTACGCTGCCCCTTTCAGGGATTTCACAGGGTAAATTTTCTGGATGAGACGCGCTTAGTTCTTCCTGTATTCACTGGAAGACCCGTCCCCGCTGAAGTCGGGGTCTTCGACCGGCTCAAGGATAGAGGGGATCCGTTTGTCCTGATCGTTTCTCTTCCGCTTACCCCGGGAGACGTTACTGTAGTATCCATAATACCGGACCATTTGCTCCCCCTTGTTGGGAACATGGGAACACATGGCGGCGAGCCATTCCATAGCATCAACAGGATCATACCTTAAGCGAGCATGGCCCTCCATCCCCCCACATCAATCAACAGGGAGAAGGGGGCCCATCCATAATACACCCCGTCCTACGATGCAAAACCCTCCTCAGGGATCTCCACGACCGACATATCTTTGCTCTTGATGCCTTTGGACGCTGCCTCCGCCTCGGGAAGAATGTTTTGGATAAAGTATCGGGCACTGAAGACCTTGCCTGAATAAAAGGCGGCTTCTTTGCTCCCCTTAATAAAGGTTTGCCATGCGGCCGGATCTGTTGAATCCACGCCCTTTTCCTGACTCAGGGCATTCAGCTTTTCCGTGGCCACGCCCGCCTCCCAGAGCAGGAACCAGCCTGCGATGACCTTTCCCATCATCATGAGAAACGGATAGGCGTTATTGACAGGGGTCAGAAAGTCCTTCTGTCCCGCGCACTGGGCAAAGAAAAACCCGGTCTCGCCCAGCACAGCAACCGCCTTCTGGACATTGTCCGCAAGATCTTTCAGATGCGGCGCCTCCCGGTATCTGGCAATGGTGTCGTTCATCTCTCCGATCAGGCTCATGAAGTAGGCGCCGTTCTTCTGGGCCAGCTTCCGACCCACCAGATCCAGGGCCTGAATGCCATTGGCCCCTTCATAGATGGAGGCGATCTTCTCATCGCGCAAAAACTGCTCCACCGGATATTCTGAGCAGTATCCGTAGCCGCCGTAGACCTGGATCGCCGTCTCGGTCACCCGAAAGCCAATATCCGAGTTATAGGCCTTGCAGATGGGGGTCAACACCTCCACCATCCCCCGCCATTTCTCCTTTTGGGCCTCGTCCGTTTCACTCTCTGCCCGGTCCCCGCAGAGGGTCGTATAGTAGAGGAGTGCCCGCATGCTCTCCACGTTGGACTTCATCCAAAGGAGCATCCGGCGCACATCCGGGTGCTGGATGATCGGCACCCGGGGGGCCTCCGGATTCTTGAAATCCATAATAGAAGAGCCCTGAATCCGCTCCTTGGCATACTGGAGCGCATGCAGATAGGCGATAGAGGCGCTGGTGACACCCTGCATGCCCACGCCGATCCGGGCCTCGTTCATCATCTGAAACATAATCTTCATACCCTGGCGTTCTTCTCCCAGCAGCTCGGCATAGCAGTCCCCGTTATCCCCGAAGTTCAACAGGCAGGTGGCACTGCCGTGAATCCCCATCTTTTCTTCAATCTTGGCCACCTCATAGTCGTTGCGCCGGCCCAGACTCCCATCCTCGTTGACCAGGTATTTGGGCACCAGAAAGATGGACAGCCCCTTGGTGCCCAGGACATCGCCTTCGATCCTTGCCAGAAGTGGATGCACGATGTTTTCGGCAAGATCATGGTCGCCGGATGAGATAAATATCTTGGTCCCCTGTATCCGATAGGTGCCATCCGGCTGACGAACGGCCCGGGTCGTTGAATTGCCCACATCGGTCCCGGCATTCGGTTCGGTCAGACACATGGTGCCCCCCCACTCACCGGTGATCATCTTTCCCAGATACCGTTTCTTCTGCTCTGGGGTCCCATAGGATTCAACAAGCCGGGCCGCCCCTTCCGTGAGACCGGGGTAGGCAAAAAAGGCGAAGTTATGGACAAACCAATCTCTCACGGCCACGGCAGCGATATGGGGGAGACCCTGTCCTCCCGACTCCGGCAGGAAGCTCATGGCCCCCCAGCCCCCCTCACAGTAGAGTTTGTAGCAGCGGTGAAAGGCCTTCGGCACATGCACCTGTCCGTTTTCGAGCCGACACCCTTCCGTATCGCCGGACTTGAGGGTCGGAAAGATCTCGTTGACCGCAAATTTCCGCGCCTCCTCCAGGATCATATCGAGCATTTCCCTTGAAAACGCCTCGAATTTCGGTTGTTCCAGGAGCGTCTCTACATCAAACATCTCGTACAGCAGAAACTTCTGATCCCGTTCATCCAGAATAAGATTTGCCATAGCCGCCGGTCTCCTTATTTTGGGTTCTGGTTTGGAGGCTATCATAGGGAAGGGCGATTGCACTGTCAACCAGGATGGATGATGGGCCACGGTGATTTTGTTCTAACATCCAACGCATTGAATATGAAAGGAGAATTTATCTATTTCGGTTGCTAAAGGGGCAGATGTCCAGGTTTCAGGTTTCGGGTTTCAGGGTAAAGCATTTTGTCCCTTCCTGACAC
>JAIPDZ010000070.1 GCA_021737425.1 Deltaproteobacteria bacterium | reverse complement strand
TTCAGTGAGCAGGGGGAGGTGATCGGCAGGTTCTGGGAGGAGAAACGAGAGGTGGTTTCCCTGGACCAGGTTCCGGATCATCTTGTGGACGCCTTTGTGGCGGCCGAGGACAGCCGGTTTTTTCATCATGAAGGGGTGGATTTCAGGAGCATTTTCCGGGCCTTTCTGAAGAATCTGACCGCGGGTCGGATCCAACAGGGCGGGAGCACCATCACCCAGCAGGTTACCAAGTCGCTCTTGCTGAAGAACGTGGAAAAGACCTACCGGAGAAAGGTCCGGGAAGCCATCTTATCGGTCCAGTTGGACCGGATGTTTCCCAAGGAGCATATTCTCTTTTTGTACCTCAACCAGATTTACCTGGGCCAGGGGGCCTATGGGGTGGCGGCCGCTGCTGAGACCTATTTTAATAAGGAGATCCAGGAACTCAACCTGGCCGAGTCGGCCCTCTTGGCCGGTTTGCCCCAGGCCCCGGCCAAATATTCCCCTGTGGCCCACTTTAACCGGGCCCGGTCCAGGCAGAAGTATGTGTTAAACAGGATGGTGGAAGAAGGGTATATTGATGACGAGACCTATGAAGCGGCCTTGAACGCCCCCCTGGAAATAAAGACCCGTGAAAAGAACACCTTTGAGAGAGCCCCCTATTTTACGGAACATGTCAGGCGGTATTTGCTGGAAAAATACGGGAGAGACCTCCTGTACCGAGGCGGCCTCCAGGTGTATACCACCCTGGATCTGAAAAAGCAAAGGATGGCCAGGGCGGCCCTTTTAAAAGGGTTGGCCGAGTTGGACAAGCGGGAAGGGTACCGGGGGCCCATTCAACATGTGGAAGGCCGGGCCCTGATTGATTTTCAGAAGAAGGCCGCAGAAAGCCTCATTGCTGAGCCGCCCGGGCCGGGTGAGGTGGTTCAGGCCGTGGTGATGAAGGTGGACGATAATCAAAACACTGTATGGGTTCAGCTGGGCACCCAAATGGGACGGCTCTTGCTCGAAAGGATGGAGTGGGCCAGAAAGCCCAACCATAAGGTTCCCTATTATGCGGCCAAGGTAAAGAGGCCTTCTCAGGTTTTGGAAAAAGGGGATGTGATACAGGTCCGAATTTTGAGGCCTTATGCGGGGGATTCGGTTTTTGGGCACGCTGAAGAAAAGGGGACCGAAACAGACCCCGACCCTGTCTTATGGGAGGTGGCCCTGGAACAGACGCCCGTGGTTCAAGGGGCCATCGTGTGCATGGAGCCTGATACGGGCGCGGTGAAGGCCATGGTGGGCGGGCGCGATTTTGATAAGAGCCAGTTCAACCGGGTCATTCAATCCAGACGCCAGCCAGGGTCTGCATTCAAGCCCATTATCTATGCCGCTGCCCTGGACCAGGGGATGAACGCCGCCCAGATCATTCTCGATTCCCCCTTCATATCGGATCGAAAGCCGGGCGGGGAGGCATGGAAGCCCAAAAACTACAAGGAAAAATTCTATGGTCCCACCCTGTTGAGGACCGGCCTGGTCAAGTCCAGGAATGTTATCACTGTGAAAATATTGCGCAGGATCGGCGTCGATTATGCAATCGATTATGCGCGAAACCTGGGCATCACCTCGGAGCTCACCCCGGATTTATCCTTGGCCTTGGGTTCCTCAGGGGTTTCTCTGATGGAATTGACCCGGGCCTATTCGGTTTTTGCCAACGGCGGCATGTTGGTGGAGCCCATCTTTGTCAGAAAGGTGGTGGATCGGAGCGGGCAGGTGGTGGAGGAGAATCAACCCCGGGTCCAGCAGGTGATTTCACCGGAAACCGCATTCGTGATGACCGACATCATGAAGGCGGTGATCCAGGAGGGAACCGGCTGGCGGATCAAGGCGCTCAACAGGCCCGCAGCAGGCAAGACCGGCACCACCAACGAGCTGAGGGATGCCTGGTTCATGGGGTATGTGCCCGGCCTGACCACCGGGGTATGGGTCGGTTACGATGAACCCAGGGAGATGGGAAAAGGGGAGACCGGTTCCAGGGCGGCCAGTCCCATATGGCTTTATTTCATGTCCGAGGTGCTGCAAGGTACGCCCGTCCTGGACTTCGAGGTCCCTCAAGGGGTGGTCTTTGCCAAGATCGACGCCAAAAGCGGGCTTCTGGCCGGCCCCCATTCTGAAAAAACAGTATTGCAGTCCTTTAAAAAGGGCACTGAACCGAAAACATACGCACATAAACCCTCCGCTCCCAAGGCAGGGCAGTTCTCGCAGTTCGATATGGATTCCTACTGATGATCGTTGCAAGGTTCATAGGTTCAAGGGTTCAAAGGTTAATGGGCCTATTAACCCATTGTTCAAAATTCGTAACAGTTTAGGTTGCTGAAAGGGGTTGCAGGCCATGAGGGGGTCTTTTTCAAAGGCCGTAAATATCCGGATCCCTTCCTTTCACGGCAGTGGGGCTTCGACTTACCTTGCTGATAGCCCCAAAGGATATGCCTTGTCGGAGACGTCATCCTCTCTGCCTAACAGTGCATACTCTTAAATCTTGCTGGGGCGTTCTATAAGCACAGCATTTGTGTACGGTCTTTGAAAAAGACCCCCTCATGGCCTTGTATCAATTGGTAGTGATTTCAAAAGGCTAAATCAATACCGAAATACTACATTGGACATTCGAGGGCATGGTAGATGAACATGTATGGGCGGATGATCGCCGCTCTTGCAATCCTTTTGTTCTCGTGGCCTGTAATACCTTGGGCTCAATCTGAACACCGGGAACCGGTCACGTGGCTCATTTTGGATCTCCCCCCCTTTTTCATCACCAAAGGTCCTGACAAAGGGGAGGGTCTTGCAGACCAGATTCAAAAAATGGTTGAAGAGCGACTGGATGGCTACCGGTTTCATCGCCGGGTGGCCAATGCAGCGCGCATTGCAAAGGAGCTCAACGGGGACAACCGGGTCTGTTTTGCAGGGGAATTTTACGGCAATCCTGAATTTTTGACTTCAGCCCCCACCATTGCCCTGTTGCCGCACACATTGGTGGTGCGGGGGCAAGATGTTCAGCGCTTTGGTGGTGGAAAAACGGTTCGTCTGAGGCGCCTTCTTCAAGACCCCCAAATGGTGCTGGGGACCGCCCGGGGCCGACTGTACGGCCCTCCACTGGATGCCGTATTAAAAGAATATGCCAATGCTGAAAACATCTATCACAGAGCCGGAAAGGATACCCTGGAGGGCCTTTTGGGGATGCTCCTCAAGGGACGGGTGGATTATCTCATCGAATATCCGGTGTCCATCAAGTATGCGGCCAAAAAGGCCGGAGTGTTGGACAGAATTGAGACGCTTCCCCTTAAAGAGAACTCAGATTGTCCCCCTGTCCGGGGTGCGATTCGCTGTCCCGACACTCCCTGGGGGCGTAACATGATCCGGGAAATAAATCAGATTCTGATTGAACTCCGGGACCTTCCCGCATACCGCCAGATTGTGAAGAACTGGGCCGTGCCTCCGGGCAGAGAGCGGCAGTACTGGGAACTCTACGAAGAGGAGGTCTTACAGATCAAGGAGTGATGTGCGCAGACTGCCGGGGTTGAACCCCGAAATCCGAAACGGCCAAATGGGACGGCCGCCGAACACGGCCCGAAGCTGAGCGTCAATCCTGTGAATTTATTTTTGAGCGAGCCCTAAGAAAAGGAGAATGGTTCAATGACAAATTTTCTGATCATAGGCAACGGCGTTGCCGGAACCACGGCAGCGGAACATATCCGCAAGACGGATCAGGGGGGAAAGATCACCATGGTCACCGATGAGGACCTCCCGTTTTACCACAGGCTCAGGTTGAACGACTTTGTGGTGGGAGAGGTCACGGAACAGGCGCTGATTGTCAAAGACCCAAAATGGTATCAAGACCGCGGCATTGATCTCAGTCTCAGGCAGCGGGTTATTGACGCAGACCCGGTACAGAAAGTGGTCATGACAGAGCACCGGCAGTTCCCTTATGACCGGCTGTTACTCGCTACGGGAAGCCATTCCTTTATTCCCCCCATACAGGGCGCAGACAAAAAGGGGGTGTTCGCGCTTCGCACCATTCAGAACGCCCGGGACATCACTGCGTTTGCCCGGGATATTCAGGACGTGGTCCTCATCGGGGGCGGTCTGCTCGGGCTGGAGGCTGGGAACGCCCTCAGGAGATTGGGGAAACGGGTGACGGTGGTGGAATTTTTCCCGAGATTACTCCCCAGGCAGCTGGATGTGGATGGCGCAAAACGACTGCAGGAACTCATGGAAAATATGGGGTTTTCATTCCGGTTGGGCGCCAAGACCGAGGCGATCAGCGGAGAGGAGACCGTGGAAGGGGTGGTCTTGGAAGGGGGCGAATCCATCTCAGCCCAAATGGTGATTGTTTCGGCCGGGGTTCGCCCCAACCTTCAACTTGCCGGACCCCTGGGTCTGGCCCAGGATAAGGGGATCCAGGTGAATGAACGCCTCCAGACCAGTCGATCCCACGTCTATGCAGCGGGGGATGTGGCCGAATTCAGGGGAATCCCCTACGGCATATGGCCCGCGGCCATGGAGCAGGGAAAGATCGCCGGGACCAATATGGCCGGCGGAGACCGGGTGTACGAAGGGACCACCATGGCCAATGTGTTGAAGGTGGTGGGCATTGATCTGGCATCTGCAGGGAATATTGATGCGGAGAATGAATCGGCATCCCGGGTGGTGCAGGATGAAGACGTGTATAAGAAAATCATTCTGGAGGAAGATCGCATCACTGGATGTATTATGTTGGGAAATACCAAGGGGTTCAACAAAATCACCCGGGCCATGTCAGAAGGGCGGGGTGTTTCCGAACTGCATGATCTGTTGACGTCTGAGGGGTTTTCAGACGCTGCCGTAAAAGGCGATTGATGGGGACCGATCGTTCGGGGCCGTTATGAGCGCAGCCTATGGGAACAGGAGAAGAAAACCATGAAATGGAAACAGTTTGTAACGCCTGTCCGCAATATGGAGGCCGATGAAGTACGATCCTATATGCAGGCGCACAGGGAAGGCACCTTCACCCTTTTGGATGTGCGACAACCAAAGGAATATGAAAAGGCCAGGATTCCGGGAGCAAAACTGATTCCCCTTCCACAGCTCACAGACCGGATGGATGAACTGGACCCTCAAAAACCGCTCATTGCCTATTGAGCCATGGGGGGGCGCAGCCGGGCTGCTGCGCAGGTGTTGGCCGGAAAGGGGTTTCGTGAGGTCTATAACCTGAAGGGGGGCATCCGGGCCTGGGACGGACTCACCGCTAAAGGACCGTCGGAGATGGGGATGTCCTTTTTAACCGGAGAGGAGACCGCCAAGGAGATCGTGATCATTGCCTATGGTATGGAGGAGGGACTGGGCGCCTTTTACCGAAAGATGGCTGAAATGGCCGATCACGCGGAGGCCATAAGCCTGTTTGAACAGCTGGCCGGGTTTGAGGATCACCACAAGGATCGCCTGTCTGATCTCTACGATGCCCTTGTATCCGGAACGGAAAAGGGAGAGGGGCTCGATCATCAGGTGGTTGACATGATGGAAGGGGGGTTCACCCCCCGGGAGTTTCTGGAGCAGAACCAAGACGCCATAGGTGATCTGCCGGCTATCCTGAATATGGCCATGATGCTGGAGGCCCAGGCCATGGATTTGTACCACCGATATGCGCAAAAGGTAACCGAAGAAAAGGCCCAAACCCTCCTGTATGATATTGCAGAGGAAGAAAAGATGCACCTGAACAGGCTGGGGGAGCTGCTCCAAAATAACCTTTTATAACCACCTCTTATCCCATCTTCCATGGGTGGACCCGCTATCGGGTTCAAGCGGCTGTGCAGTTCTTCAATGCCGGATCCACCCTCTCTTATCCGGCACCCAACCGTCATTGGGGGGCCGGGGCAAATTGTCACTTTTTCTATACCGGATCCAGCACTGAAGGTCCTACCTCTCCCCGGCATACCCCGCTGGAAAGGGGAAGTAAGATACTGAAAGTATCCTTTTCGGGAAATGGACATTTTGGGATTGACAAACGGGTTGACTTAACGATAATAGTAATTATTATCAAATATAACGAGGTGATTTTTGGAGACAAAACATACCATTCGCCTGACAAAGCAGCGTAAGGTGATTTTGGACGCGGTCCGGCACAATAAGACCCATCCCACAGTGGATGAAGTGTATGAACAGGTGAGGGAGCGGCTTCCCAGGATCAGCCTGGCTACCGTGTACAGGAACCTGGAGGTGCTGGCCGAGACGGGGATCATCCAACAATTGGATCCGGGTCGGTCCCAGATGCGTTTTGACGGAAATACCCGGCCTCATTACCACCTCACCTGTATGCGGTGCGGAAGGATTGAAGATGTGTTTGACCAAGTCTCCACCTCTCCCATCCAAAATGCGGAAAAGGCCCTGGGTAAACTGACAAAATACGGCATTTTCGGACATAAGCTGGAATTTATCGGGCTTTGTTCCGAATGCCTGGCCAAAGGGTGTACGTTTCCCGAGGATACGAATATAAACCAGGGGTACTCCCCGAGAATGGAAGGAGAAGTTCAATGGAAAAAGAGATGAAGAAGGCGAAGGCGCCCAAGGTACTGGACATTAAGGAGGCCACGTCCTGCGACGCAACGGCTCAGATGTTGAAAAAGGCGGAACGAGACGGAGTGGAGACCGCGTTTCACCGGGCCAATACCATGAAGGCGTGTCCCATTGGTGCGGATTCCGCCTGCTGTAAGCATTGTTCCATGGGACCGTGCCGGCTCAATGCCAAGGACCCCTACGGCAAGGTAGGGGTGTGCGGGGCCACCATCGATACCGTTCAGGCCAGGAATTTTGCCCGGATGGTGGCGAGCGGTGCGGCCGCGCATACGGATCACGGCATGTCCATGCTGGACGTGTTCCGGGAAGTGGTGAACGGGAATATCGCGGATTATTCCATTAAAGATCCCATCAAGCTGGAAGAGGTGGCCCAGTCCATCGGGATCGAAACCGAAGACCGGTCCGTGGAGGAGATTGCCAGGGATCTGTATGAGGAACTGGAGCGGACCTACATTCAGGTGGAAGGCGAGATCCCGTTCGCCAAACGGGTGCCTGAAAAGACCCTGGAGACCTGGCGCAAACAGGGCGTGGTGCCCCGGGGCGCCATGCGGGAGATCATGGAGTTGATGCACCGGACCCACATGGGGGTGGATCAGCACTATGAAAACATCACCAAGCAGTGTTCCCGGACCGCCCTGGCAGACGGCTGGGGGGGGTCCATGGTGGCCACGGAGATATCCGATATCCTCTTTGGAACGCCGACCCCCGTAAAGGCGGAAGTCAACATGGGGTGTCTGAAGGAGGACGAGGTCAATATCATCATCCACGGCCATGAACCCAACCTGTTTGAATCCATGCTGGCCTCGGTGGATGATCCTACCCTGATCAAGGCGGCTCAGGAGGCCGGCGCCAAGGGGATCAATCTGGTGGGGATGTGCTGCTCGGGTGCGGAGATGCTCTCCCGCCACGGGATTCCCCATGCCGGAAACTTCATGTCCACCGAAGCCATTTTGATCACCGGTGCGGTGGATGCCATGGGCGTGGACGTGCAGTGTATCAAGCAGGGCCTGGGCAAGGTGGCTGAATGCTACGGGACCAAGCTCTTTACCACCAATCCCCGGTGCCACATTGAAGGGGTGGAGCACATCGAGTTCCATGAACACACCCCCAGGGAATGTACGGACAGCATCGTGGAAAATGCCATTGTCCGGTTCAAGAACCGAACCCTTCCCATTGAGATCCCCAATATCCGGAATGCCGGGATTCACGGGTTTTCCCATGAATACATCAACTACATGCTGGGGGGTACCTTCCGGGCCTCTTACACCCCATTGAACGACAATATCATCAACGGTCGCATCCGGGGTGTGGCCGGTGTGGTGGGGTGCACCAATCCCAGGGTCAAGCAGGATTGGGTGCATGTGGAGATGGTCAAGGAGCTGATCAAAAACGATGTCCTGGTGGTCCAGACCGGGTGCTCACAGATCTCTCTCGCCAAGGCCGGGCTGTATACGCCTGAGGCCGCGCACCTCGCCGGTGCCGGGCTGCGGGAAGTGTGTGAGACCGTGGGCATGCCGCCCGTATTGGGGCTGGGATCCTGTGTGGACAACAGCCGGATCTTGATCGCCACCGCCGAGATGGTCAAGGCAGGGGGGCTTGGCGAAAGTATTGCCGACTTGCCCGTGGCAGGGGCGGCCCCTGAATGGATGAGTGAAAAGGCCATTTCCATCGGGCATTATTTTGTGGCCTCCGGGGTGTATACGGTATTCGGCGTAACCTTTCCCATTGTAGAGGATACCCGGTTTCATAAGCTTCTGTTTGAAGGCTTAGAGGAGATGGGATTCGGGAAATGGGGGTTCGCAGCCGATCCTCATGAAATGGCCCATCTGATGATCGCCCATATCGACAAAAAGCGAAAGGCCCTGGGAATCGACAAGGCCCGGGAACGGGTGCTCATGGACATGGCCGACCGGCAGAAGCTGGAGGCGGCGTAAACCCACCCCGGGACGGTGGCCTTGGGCCACCGTCCCGATTTCACCCTCCAGGGTAAGCGGCTCCGTACAAAAGGCGAAAGGGTAAATGGATCAAGGCAGCCATACACAGATGCCTTCGGACATGACCTGGGACCTCAGTGAGTTATATGGGGGGGTGGAGGACCCCCGACTCCACCAGGATTTAAAGACGGCTGAGACAGAGGCCCTTACATTTCGCACCGCTTACCGATCCAAGCTGACCCGTAATGATCTGCATGCCCCGGGTCTGGCCCTTGCCCTCAAAGAGTATGAGTCCATCCATGAAATGGGTTTGCGGCCCTATCTCTTTGCCTACCTTTATGCCGCCGCGCAGACCCATGACCCCCAAGGGATCGCCCTTCTGAAGAAGACCAAGCAAAGGTGGAATGACATCTCAGATTCCCTCTCCTTTTTTGAGCCGGGGCTCATGGAACTGCCCGAGGGCGTCTTGGAAAGGCTTGCCCATGAGCCCCCGCTCACCGAATACAGGCAATATCTGCTCCGTCTGCTTCAAAAAAGGCCCCATGGCTTACCCGAACCAGAAGAAAGGATGTTGAAGCGCCAGAGGCTTTCCGGAAGGGACGCCTTTATATCCCTGTTTGATGAGGTTATGGGATCGCTGAAGGTGGCGTTGACCTTGGACGGCCGGCCCTGTCAGGTGCATATGGATCAACTCCTGGCCCTGCGCAATTCACCGGATCTTGGGCTCCGCCATGAGGTTCACCGACGGGGTATGAGAAAACTGAGTGAATATGGCGTTGTTTTCAAAAATATCCTCAATGCCGTGGTCATGGATCATGTCCAGGAATCCAGGCTTCGGAAATACCCCTCTTTTGTACACCAAAGCCTGGCCTTAAATGACATGGATGGGGAGTGCATGGAGGCCATGATGTCTGAGGTGGAGGCCCATTATCCATTGGCGGGAAAATACTTCGCACTCAAGGCCGAGGGTTTGGGCGTGAAAAGACTCCGGACTCCCGACTTGACGGCTCCCATGGGGGAAGGCCCGATGAAGATCCCCCTTGAAAGGGCTGAACAGCTGCTCTTGGAATGGGCTGAGCATGTGCATCCCATATACCACTCCATTGTCCGGGAGGTGTTCAAAAGACGCCGGATTGATGCCCAGGCAAGGGCGGGAAAGAGGCCGGGGGCCTTCTGCGAGTGCTTTGCCCCCTCTCATCCCGCCTATATATCCATGAGTTATGACGGATCCGTAAAAAACCTCATGACCCTGGCCCATGAGGTGGGTCATGCGGTCCATTACCGGATGGCGGCCGAACAGGGCTACCTCAATTTCAGACCCCCTCCCATACTGGCGGAAACGGGCGCCGTCTTCTTTGAGATGCTGTTCTGCCATTATCTTATGAACAAGGAGGAATTTCAGGACCATGGAGCCGTGATTCTGGGCGTATGCGTGGACGAAATCATCCTCTGTGTGTTTCGGCAGCATGTGCTCACCCGCTTTGAGCAGGCCGTTCATACCCTGCGGCAGGACCATTTTTTGGATGAGGCTGAAATCTGTAATCTCTGGCGGGCACAAAACGAGAAGCTGTATGAAAATTGGGTGGACACGGTTCCCGAAGACGATTGGGGATGGGCTTATATCCCCCATTTTATTCACCATCCCTTTTATTGCTACAGCTATATATTCGGCGCCCTCCTTTCCTTATTTCTTTTGAAGGCCCATGAGGAGGATCCGCAAGATACCCTGAACAAGGTGACAGGCCTGTTACAGTCGGGTGGATCACGGGCCCCGCTGGAGATGATCTCGGAAATGGGAATCAATCCGGGGAGTGACGCCTTTTACCGTCAGGTCTTTAGGCGGTTGAAGGAAATGATAGAAGGGCTGTAGAGTGACCCATTGTCACCTCCACTGAACCCTCAAGCGTTAAACCCCTCAACCTTTAAACCCCGGAACCTTTGTCGCGCCAGTACCCGGGGTCACCGCTCGGCCTTGATGTACCCGCTTCGGATCAGTTCGAAATGGTTGCTGTGGGTCCTGATCTTCCACCATACGGACCCTGTGGCAGCAATCCGCCAAGCAGGGGAAAGATGCCCGCCGTGTCCGGTCAACAGAGACCCTGTGTTGTCCATTCCCCGTCCTCTGAAAGGACCTTCAGGGGTTCCTCCCAGCCAGTGCTTCCGGGGGGTAATCTCTTCAGACCAGGAAAAGGGATCTGAAAAAAGGAACTGGGCCCGGTGGGCCCGGGCCACCCGGTTCATCTCCTGAAGGTGCTTCAGGGGCCGGGACACCTTATCGATGAGGTTCAGGGAGGCCACAGCCGAAAAGTGCCTGGAAGCAAAAGGGAGAGACTGGATATCCCCTACGATGAATTCCACCTGCTCGGGTTTCCATGCAGGAGGCGGATAAACGGTAAGAGTCTTCTGAAGGACCCCTTCTTGTGGTACCTGGAAGGAGAGGCGCCCATGGGTCATGAGGGTCCTGGCTGTTTGGATGAAGGCCCGGGAATTGTCAATGCCTATGGCGAAATCGCCTTTGGCGGCCATCTCAAAGGTGAGCCGTCCCACTGCACAACCCGCGTCCAGGGCAAGGCCCGGATGTTCCCGGATCAATCCAGACCACTCCCTGTAGGCAGGACCGGCCTCCGGGTCGCCCAGGAGATCCGCATAATGACTCCAGAGATAGGCGGATACCAGGGGGGCGGTTTCATACCGGTTATGCATGCATTCAACCCCCACATGGGGTATGAATGCAGCGATCCCGTCTTCCACCGGATATACGGCCCCGCATTGTCGGCAGTGGAGGGATCCGCATAGAATATCGTTTCCCTGTTGGGTCGTGATCCGGGGGGATAACCGGACCTCGTGGGGCAGGCAGGCAGGGCAAATGAGAATGTCCAGGAGTTGGAGTTTCATGAGTTCCGGGTTTAAAGGTTCAGAGGTTCCGGGGTTCAGAGGGTTCAGAGGTTAAAAAAAAAGGGGAGCTCCGTCATGAACTCCCCTCATGGGTCTAAAGGTATAGGCCTTCTTATGCCGGGCCATGACATGCGGGTGCATGACAAGCCGGAGCATGGCATGCAGGAGCATGGCATGAGGGTGCATGACACGACGGCGCATGACAACTTGCGGCATAAGATTCACGTCTTTCCACTTTTTTAATCTTTACCATGTATGTTCACCTCCTTTGCGCTGGATCCCGGGCTATTTCAAATGGAGCAGCCCGGTTTGGCCCAGGGTTTTCATGGCGTCCGCACAGGTTTCCAGGAAATCCTGGCGGTTCAGATGCTCCCCGTAGCGGCCATGTAACTCCTGGGAAATCTCTTTTAGTTTGGCATATCCGTTACAGTGGGTCAAGAAATCCCGAACAAAGGGATTAATTTCTAAGACCTCCAACACCTCCCGCTCCTGCTTGAAGAGCAGCACCGTGGGCTGAACCGGATAGGATGCGTGGAAATCTCCTCTCTTTAGATCTAAAATAATCATGGGTAAATCATAGTCAAATGTCTCCATCCTGATATTCTCAGATCTGATGGGCCGAAGCGCCTTCAGGTCATGAAGATCAATGGAAAAGTCTGTTTGGGAAGCCGGGGACTCAGCCACCGAAATGGCCGCGGTCTCATATCTCAGCAGATCCTTAAGATAGGGCCTTTCAGGGGGGCCCTCTTGTGCCATGAACCGGGTGACAAACGTCTCAAAATAAAGGAACGTATCCCTGGGGGTAAGGTGCGGTTTCTTATTTTTATCCCTTTTATTCAACCACTTGAGCCACTTGGAGAAAAGCCGGGACACGGATCGGCGGTAGTCCACGGAAAGGAGCAGAAAGGTCCTGGGGTAGAGCTGCACCATGAGCGGAAAGTAGTCGGCAATCAGCCCCAGTTCTTCCAGCGGGACCCCCGCGCAGGGCAGGTTGTAAAAACTGCTGAAGATGAGGGGCGCCGAATGGATCATCCGGTCATCGGACCCAAGACGGCGGCCGTTGTCGAACTCCAGACCCAGGGAGAAGTAGGTGTCCACCTTGCGGGTCAATGAGGTTTTGTAACGGGAGGAAAGATCCGTTCCGGGGAGTACCGTGGGCATCTGGATCAGGGGATTGTTGTTGCCCACAATGCCGGCCCGGAGGGCCAGGCTCAGGGTCTCATCCACGTCCTCGCGTTCCTCTTCAGGGAAGCCGATGACAAAGCTGAGGGTGGGAACAATGCCCTGGTCCGCGGTCTCCACCACGCGTGGGTAGAGGAGGTTTCGGTCCATGCGTTTCCGAATAAAGGCCAGGGTCTTTTCCGATCCGGAATCAATGCCGTAACACATGGATTCGCAGCCCGCCTCCCTCATGAGCCTCAGTAAGGGGGGATCCACGCTGTCCAGCCTGGAAATGCAATACCAGGGGAGATGGTTCAATCCCTTCCGGATGACCTCATGGCAAAAGGTTTCCACAAAACGCCGGTCGGCCGTGAACTGATCATAGGACAGCAGGAAACACTCGGCTCCGAAATTAAAGTGGAGGTTTTGCATCTCCCGGATCAACCGGGGCACCGAAAATGTCCGGGTCTTCTGCCGCCACATGAGAGACTCTGAACAATAGATGCACCGGTGGGGGCACCCCCTTCCCACTTCCAGGATGGCGATACTGCGCGGAAGCCCGCACGCATCGCGGTAGGTGGAAAAGGGAGGCACAAAGGTATAATCCGGGAGCGGCAACAGGTCCAGATCCGGAATCAATTCCCGCGCCTCGTTCTGAACGATTTCTGTGCCGCGGCGCCCTGTGGCGCCGGGTATTCCCGTGAAATCCCCTCCGGCCTCATAGGCGTCCATCAATGCCTTGAAGGTCACTTCCCCTTCCCCCCGGATGACCACATCCACAAACGGAAATTGCTCAAGGGTCTGGCAATCCAAAAATGAGGCATTGTGCCCCCCGAGCACGATCCGGGTGGCGGGTTTTCTCTCCTTGATCCGTTTTGAGATTTGAAGAATGGGGGGATATGTGGTACACTGACTGGAAAAGCCTACAATGTCAGGGTCTTGGTCCAGGATGACGTCGGCGCAATGGTCATAAATGGCCTTTCCCATGCCAAGGGATCCCTGGCGGATGGCCAGTACCAAATCGACCACATTCACCCGGTGGGGCGTACCCTTGAGTGCGGTGGCCAGATTGACCAACCCCAGCGGGGGCAGGTTGTACATGGAATCCAGAAAAAATGGTGGAAATACGAGTGTGATATTCATGACGCTCTATGCATCCGGGTGTGGAAACCCCCTCCAGAGAAAGGACGGGATGGCCGCTTTGCCCTTAGGCCCATGGGTTCATTTCATTTCAGTAGAGAAGGGTGATGGCTGTGCCTGAGTCTTCACCGGGTCGTCCTGAGGCGGCATCCTCTGCCCGGTTCTTTGTGGACGGCCACGTGGATCTTCCCTATCTTATGGTGAACCGGGCCCCCAAGTCAATGCTCAGCGAGATTGATGACGCACCCTTTACCCTTCGAAGGGCAAGGGACGCAGGGATCAAGCTCTTTTTCAGCGCCCTTTATTGTGAAGACCGGTTCAACGGAGATCCAGCTTTTGCCCATTTCCAGGAACTGCTTGATGTCACCCGCAAACACTACGACCAGGTGGACATTCTAAAAGATATCTCAAGCCTAAGGGAGGCGCCGGAGGCGTCTGATAAGGTGGGGACCCTGTTTTTACTGGAAAACGCGGATGCCCTGGCCGATCACCTCTCCTTCATAGACCATTTACAGGAGAACGGCGTCTTCGTGGTGGGCCTCACCCATATAGGTGCCAACCGGTTGGCGGACGGCAACGGGGTGCGGTATTCAGAGGGACTCACCCGCCGGGGAAAGGCGGTGATTCATCATTTATTGGAAAATGGGTTGCTGGTGGACGTGGCCCATCTCCATCCCCAATGCTTCTGGGAGTTGATGAGACGCAGTGAGGCCCCGGTTGTCAGTTCCCATACGGGCATACGGGATATTTTTGATACGCCCAGGAACCTGACCCTGGAACAGGTGGAGGAGATGGCTCAACGGGGCGGGGTGGTGGGCATCACCTTCAATCCGGAGATGCTCGGTCCGTCCGGTAGGGCGAGTCTGCAGGACGTCTTTGCCCACTTAGATACGGTGGTCCAGCGGTTGGGGCCGGACCCCGTGGGGATCGGCTCTGATTTCTGCGGATTCGATTCTATCACCGAGGGGCTGGAGGATGTCAGGGGGATTGCCGACTTGTTGGATATCCTGCAGGCCCATGGATACCCCCACCATGCGGTGGCCCGGATCATGGGGGATAATTGGGTACGGGTCCTAAGGTCCCTCCATCCACCCGCATGATGGGGGCATGAAAAGAGGGGGGTGGCGCGCATGACAGGTCCCGGACCCACTGGGCATGGACAACCCTCGAAGCCTGTTTCTAACCGGGCACTGGACTGAATCGGACCCCGACCCCTGACAGGAGCGTATAGATGACCTCGACCACCACCCGGACACCGGATCTGAAAATTCCCTATTCCGCCTGTTTGCTGGAGCAGACGCCGGATCCATGTGCCATTGTTATTGTGGGGGCCTCCGGGGACCTGACCTCCAGGAAGTTGATCCCGGCCCTTTTTAATCTGCACCAGACCGGGGCCTTGCCCGAGCCCTTCTTTATCCTGGGATGCGCACGGACCCCGTTGAATTCCGCCCGGTTCAGGGAAAAGATGAAAGATGGGCTAAGGGAGAAGGGGGCGGTCGATCCCCCGGCATGGGAGGCATTTTCCGCCTGTCTTCAGTATCAGACCATTGACTATGACGATCCGTCCACCTTCACCCGGCTGGGGAAAACCCTGGAGGCCCTGGAAGGCCGTTTCCCGGTGGGGGGAAACCGGGTATTTTATCTCTCCATTCCCCCCGCTCTCTACCCCGCCACAGTGGAGATGCTGGGAAAGGCCGGGCTGGCAGCGGAGGGAAAACCGGGCTGGGTCAGAATTGTGGTGGAAAAACCATTTGGCAGGGACCTGGCGTCCGCGAAAGAACTGGATCGCACCCTTCACGCCCATTTCCGGGAACACCAGATTTTCAGGATCGATCATTACCTGGCCAAAGAGACCGTCCAGAACATCCTGATGTTTCGGTTTGCCAATGCCATCTTTGAACCTCTCTGGAACCGACAATACATCGCCGGGGTGCACATTACGGCAGCGGAAACCCTGGGGGTGGCGCATCGGGCCGGGTATTATGAGGGCACGGGCGTGCTTCGGGATATGTTTCAGAATCACATGATGCAGCTGTTGGCCCTCACGGCCATGGAGCCGCCGTCAAGGTTTGAGGCGGAGCAGGTACGGGACGAAAAGGCCAAGACCTACCGGGCCCTGAGACCCTTTCCTGTGGAAGCCTTGTGGGAGTCCCTGGTGTTGGGCCAGTACGGGGCCGGAGAGATCAACGGCAAAGCGGTTCGGGCCTACCGGGACGAGCCGGGTGTGGATCCTGAATCATTGACCCCCACCTTTGCCAGGATGAAGCTCTTCCTGGATAACTGGCGGTGGCAGGGGGTGCCCTTTTATCTCACCTCGGGAAAGCGACTCCCTGAGAAACGAACAGAGATCACCATCCAATTCAAGGAGGTGCCCCATGCCATGTTCAGAAACACCCTGGGAGAAAGCATCTCGGCCAACCGGTTGACCCTAAGCATCTATCCCCAGGAAAAGATATATCTGACCTTTCAGACCAAGAATCCGGGGGCCAGGGTATGCCTGCGGTCGGTCACCATGGATTTTAATTATCACCAGAACTACTCGGGCCCCCGGCTGGATGCCTATGAAAAAGTCCTCCTGGATTGTATGCTGGGGGACCAGATGCTCTTCTGGAGACAGGACGGGGTGGAGCTTTGCTGGGGCTTTTTGACCCCCATCCTCAGAGAATGCGAGTCCTGCGGGGATCGGGCCAGGATGCTTCTCCCCTATGAATCGGGCGCCTGGGGGCCCGAAGGGGGGGACCCGTGGATGGAGACGCTGGAATAGGGACCCGGTTCGAAATGAGTGATCCGAGGGCCGGGGGGCTGAAACGCCTGGGGGGGACCCCATGCAGGCTCCTTTTTATGGCGGACCCCGAGGCCCTGGCAGGGGCCGCCGCAAGACTATTCATGGATAGGGCTGAGAAGGCCGTTCAAGAACGGGGGCAATTTTGGGTGGCCGTCTCAGGCGGCGCCACCCCGCGACCTGCGTACCGCCTGCTGGCACAAGAGCCCTATGGGTCAAGCCGGGTATGGGATCGGACCCACTTGTTCTGGGTGGATGAACGGTGTGTGCCAAAAACAGACCCGGCCAGTAATTGGGGGACGGCCCAAAAGGACCTTCTGGACCGGGTGCCCATTCCCGGGGCCCAGATCCATCCCATGCCGGGCACGCTCCCGCCTGAACAGGGGGCCAGGCATTATGAGGAAATCCTGGCCGCGTTTTTTCATTTGAAACCGGGAGACCTCCCCCGGTTTGATCTCATTTTGCTGGGGGTGGGGGGGGACGGGCATATCGCGTCGCTTTTCCCGGGTCAAAACGTCCTGAATGAAACCGAAAGAAGGGTTGCGGCCGTCAAGGGGGGGGCTCCGGATGTGTGGCGCCTCACCATGACCCTGCCGGTGTTGAACCATGCCAGAGAACTCTTGTTTCTGGTGTCCGGAGAGAGAAAACGGGATATGATAATTAGACTTTTCAGGGGCGAGCCATCCGGGCTTCCGGTGGAAAGAATCCACCCGGTAACCGGAGCGCTCACCTGGGTGTTGGATGGGGCAGCGGCATCGGGGTTGCCCCAAAGAGGTGGGAGATGACGTCGACTCAAGAGCATAGGTGGGTTTTGGCAGGGGATGTGGGAGGGACCAAGACCCATCTGGGTCTGTTCAGGCAGGGAAAAACCCGTCCGGTGATCAAGGAGATGGAGACCTATCCCAGCCGGGAGGCGCCGGATCTGGAGCACATTGTCGCCCGTTTTGTGGCCCGGCATCCGGTTACGGTTTCCGGGGCCTGCTTCGGCATTGCAGGTCCGGTCATCAAGGGGAAGTGCAAGACCACCAACCTCCCGTGGGTGGTTTCCGAGGCCCGTATCCGGAAGCGGTTTCATTGGGAGCGGGTGCGGCTGCTCAATGATCTGGCAGCCATGGCCCTGGCCATCCCCCTGTTGCAGAGCCGCGAGCTGTTTTCACTGGTCCAGGGGAAGGCCATGGCGGACGGGACCAAGGTGCTGATAGCGCCGGGAACAGGCCTGGGCATGGCCTTGTTGGCGTGCGAGAAGGGAAGGTACATTCCCATTGCTTCGGAGGGCGGGCATGCCGATTTTAGTCCCACTACCGCGGCCCAGGTCAGGTTGTGGCGGTTTCTGCAAAGGCGATATGATCACGTGAGTATAGAGCGGGTGTTATCCGGACCCGGCCTGGTGACTATTTATACATGGCTCAGGGACGAAGAGGGGATGGCGGAACCCGGGGGCCTGCGTCAGTTGATGGGCCGGACAGACCCGGCCCAGGCGATCACCCAGGCGGCCATGACCCGACAGGACCCGCTCTGCACGGCCGCACTAAATATGTTTGTGTCTGTAATGGGGAGCGTGGCCGGGAACATGGCCCTGACCGGGCTGGCCATGGGCGGGGTCTATTTGGGGGGTGGGATTCCCCCCAAGATTCTGTTCAGGCTCAAACAAGGAGGGTTTGAGGCGCCCTATACAGACAAAGGCCGCTTTCGGACGTTGATGCAGCGCATCCCGGTTCGGGTTGTTCTCAATGACCGATCGGCCCTGTTGGGGGCGGCGCACGCCGCATTGGAAAATACATAATGCTCGAATGGAGGCCCCCTCATGGCCTGTAATCCCATTTCAAAGGACTAAACTGTTCCAAAATATCCAAACCGGAGGTGAGTTATGGAAAAGAAAATACTGATCGCCATTGATGATTCGGAAAACGCCAAGCGGGCCGTGGAATTTGTGGCCACAACCTTTAGC
>JAIPDZ010000069.1 GCA_021737425.1 Deltaproteobacteria bacterium | reverse complement strand
CTCCTTTCATTTTAGGGCGTAGGACAACCCTTCGCTGTTATGTTCGGGGATCTATGCTGCAAAATCCCGGTAAATAAAGACATATTCCTGGTCATTGATACTTATGGTGACATTCCCTCCCCGGGACTCCGCATAGACCACCCAACCCGGCTTGAATTCACTGCAACATTCCACATCAGGTGAAAATCGCCCGGTTTTGGCCTCATACCAGGCCAGCAACATGGGATCCGATGCCAGCTCCGAGGCCTTTTGATCAGCGATCAGTCGGGCCGCCTTCAGATCCGGCAATGATTCATTCACCTGAACAAAAACAGGGTTGGGAAGCATTTCTTTGGCCAGGGTGGGTTGACAGGTGATCATAAGATCTTCTCCTTTGCTGCTGTTTTTCCATGGACCCGGAGCCGCGCCTCATTCGTCATGACGGGTGGTTGTTTACGCCATTTCCACCTTCATGTTTTTGGCCTTAAAGCCCAAAATGATGAGAAGAACGCCGAAGAGGATGGCATAAATGCCGATGAGCCAGACCACGGCCAATACGCCCGCCCCCGGATTGATCATCAGAATCAGACCGATTAAGATGGACAAAATTCCGGTTAACAGAAGAGCCCATTCGCCCTTGAATTGTTTTCGAAGCTGTAGGGCGGCGCCGATTTCCAGGATGCCGGTAAGGATGGCCCAGACGGCTATGAAGATGAGGAGCACCACCGCCGTGAGCCCCGGCCAGATAAATGCAAATATGCCTACCACAATTCCGGCAACCCCCTCCAAGAGAAGCACCCACCATACCTTCCGATGCCGATTGCGAAAGGCTGCTGACAGGGCCAGAATGCCCTCAAAGATCACATAGATGCCGAAAAGAAGTACCAATATGCCAACGGTTAAACCCGGCCAGATGAGGGCCAGCAGCCCAAAGGCAATGGCCAGAATTCCCCTGAGTACATAAATCCACCAGTCCTTGGACAGGATCCTCAACATGAAATGACTCCTTTCTTTGTACGGGCCATGATCACCCTTTCAACCCCTTGAACCTTTGAACCCCTGAACCTCTGAACCTTAAAACCCTTATACCCTATCTCCGTCTGCCGGACAAGGCCAATGGGGTCCATTGTGTATATCTCAACCAATCAGACGGTACAAAAAGACCATAACGGCCGGCATGGACATGATTGCCAGGGCACGTCTTGCAACGCCTGCTAAGTGAATGCATTTCCGGCGGCTTCAGGGGGGAGCACAGGATAAACAGAATAAAAGGAGTTGTATATGGACCGAATTTGCGATAAATAAGGAAGGTCTCGAGGCCCATAATGTCTATCAAGGTCCCGCTGCAATGGGCCCCTTACGGGAGTTGTTTTGGCGGAAAACGCAGTCTTTATTTGCATCCAAAGCCCAGAGTTTCTGGTTCCATGCCCTCCAAAAGTGGATCAGAAGACAATACGGTAGGTTCCGGCACCGGCCGTGAAACCGCACAGATTCAGCGGGTGGCCCTGTATGCCTTTGTGTTGAATCTGGGGCTGGCCGCCTTAAAGGCGCTGATGGCCATTCAGTCCGGCAGCCTGGCCATCACGGCCAGCATGATCGATTCTGGAACGGATTCCATTGCCTCTTTGGCCCTGTGCGCGGGCCTGTGGCTCTCGGTTCGAAAGAGTCGACGGTTTCCCCTGGGGCTGTACAAGATCGAAAACGTCATTTCAGTCGTTGTGGCCCTGTTTATCTTTCTGGCCGGATACGAAATCGCCACTAAGGTGTTCTCTCCTGCCCAGGCGCCCCCCGATATCTCTCTGACCGTATTGGGGTTGATGGCGGCCGCCACCCTTATGACCTTTCTGTTCGGGCAGTATGCCCTCAAGGTGGGCAAACAGACCGAATCCCCCAGTCTCAAAGCAGAAGGCCGTCATCGCCAGGCGGATGTGCTCGCCTCGGTGGTGGTGCTGCTTTCGGTCACCCTCAGCTATTTTCATATCCAATTTCAGATTTTCGGCATCACCATCGATCAGATCGCGGCCGCCCTGGTGCTTATTTTCATCGGCCATGCCGGATGGGAACTCCTCTCTGACGGTATGCGGGTGCTTTTGGATGCCTCCATTGACTTTCAGACCCTGGAGCGGGTCAGAGGCCTGATAATGGAGGAACCGGCCGTGGCCAAAATAGACTCCTTGGTGGGCCGGAACGCGGGACGGTTCCGATTCTTGCAGGCCACCGTGGACCTTCGCACCGACGATTTGAACCGGGCCCACCAGATCAGTGAACGTATCAAGTCCAGGATTTATGAACAGGTCCCCCATGTGGAAGGCGTTTATCTGCACTATGAACCGCAGCACCGAAAGCATACCCGGGCGGCTGTACCCCTGGCCGACAACACCGGCCGGATCAGCGCCCACTTTGGCGAATCCCCCTATTTCGCGCTCCTGCGCTTTCGATTAATGGATCATCACCTGATAAAGCAGGAGATTGTGGAAAATCCGCACCAGCAGGTGGAGAAGGCCAAGGGGATTCGGGTGGCGGAATGGCTGGTGAATCAGCAGGTGGACGAATTACTGGTCAAAGAGGAGATGCGGCACAAGGGTCCGGGGTATGTATTTTCCAATGCCGGGATTACGGTCCATACAGCGGATGTGGATACCCTGGATCAGGCCATTGACGCGTTGAAAGAGCTTATATCGGAATAGTCCGTATCAATGCTTGCCTTTATATTTCCAAGTCTCCGTCTGTCAGGGATCCGGCCCGTAGTGAGGCTGTGGCCGGAATCCGTAAACGGTTACTTTCCCTGCCATCCCCCTTGACTCCAGATAAGAATATCATTATAGTTCCCCGAAATAAAAATAGCGGTCTTACTATGGTGGGATACCGATATTGTTTTTTGATCATCCAGGACATCCGGATGCTCATCAACCTGAACATTTCAACCGGGAACTTATTTTATGATCGAGGCCAAAGGGCTTACCAAATTCTTCGGAGAAACCGTGGTGGTGGATAACATCTCCTTTACCGTGGCCCAGGGAGAGGTGTTGGGGTTTTTGGGGCCCAACGCCGCAGGGAAATCCACTACCATGCGGATGATTACCGGCTTTCTGCCGCCCACTGCAGGGACCGCCGTCATAGGGGGGAGCGATATTACGCAGGATTCCCTTGTGGCCCGCAAACGGATGGGCTACCTCCCTGAAAACGCCCCCGCCTATCCGGACATGACCGTATATGGATTCCTGGACTTCATCGCCAAAATACGGGGCTTTTCAGGGGCAGAGAAACGTAGGCGCATAGAAGAGACCATCGCGCGCTGTTTCCTGGACACGGTTCGGTTCCAGACCGTCAATACCCTTTCCAAGGGATTCAAGCAGCGGGTCTGCTTTGCCCAGAGCATTCTGCATGACCCGGAATACCTCATCATGGATGAGCCCACGGACGGGCTGGATCCCAACCAGAAGTACGAGGTCAGGGCCATGATCCGGGAGATGGCACGGGAAAAGACGGTGATCCTGTCCACCCACATCCTGGAAGAGGTGGACGAAGTCTGCACCCGGGCCGTTATCATCTCGGGCGGGCATATTGTGGCCGACGACACGCCGGCCGGATTGCGGAAAAAATCCCCGATTCACGGGTCATTGCGGTTTACGGTCAAGAACGAAACCGACCGGGATGTGGTGGCCGAGATGACCGCGCTTCCCCATGTAAGAAAAGCCGAGAAATTGGATGCCTCAGGGACCGATGTGTCGGTGCGGGTCTATTCCGAAGACATTGATTCGCCGCCCGCTGACGAGGTTCTGGCGTATCTCCATAAGGAGGGGATCAGGATAGAGGGATTTCGGGTGGAGGAAGGCCGTTTGGACGAGGTGTTCCGGATGGTGACCTCCCCGGATACCATGGAGAAGACCGTATGAGGGATTTTATGAGGAATACCGCCGCAATACTGTGGAGGGAGTTTGCTGCCTATTTCGGGTCTCCGGTGGCCTATGTGTTTATTGTGATCTTTCTCCTCCTGGCCGGGTTTTGCACCTTTTCCTTCAGCCGCTTTTATGAAATGGGCCAGGCGGATCTCAGGGCCTTCTTTGACTGGCACCCATGGATCTTTTTGTTTCTGGTCCCGGCCGTGGCCATGCGCCTGTGGGCCGAGGAACGCCGGACCGGGACCATAGAACTGATGATGACCTTGCCGGTGACCCTGACCCAGGCGATTTTGGGAAAATTCCTGGCGGCCTGGGCCTTTCTGGGTGTGGCCCTTGTCTTGACCTTTCCCATGCCCCTGACCGTGGCCTATCTCGGAGACCCGGATATGGGCACCGTCTACTGCGGATACTTCGGCAGCTTTCTCATTGCCGGAGCCTATCTGAGTGTGGGCAGCATGACCTCGGCCATGACCCGAAACCAGGTCATCAGCTTCATCCTTTCCGTGGTGATCTGCCTCTTTCTGGTGTTGGCCGGATGGCCCCCGGTTACCGATGTGCTTTCCGGATGGGCGCCCGTGTGGCTGGTGGATGTGGTCTCCGGATTCAGTTTCATGTCCCATTTCAGTGCCATGGAACGGGGGGTGGTGGATCTCAGAGACCTCTTTTACTATGCCTCTGTCATATTCTTCATGTTGTTTGCCAACGGCGTGATCCTGCAAAACCGTAAAGCGGCGTAACAGTAAGGAGTCTTTTATCATGACCAAACCCAGGCGAGGTTTTGACGTCAAAAAGGCCACTCTCTCCATCGTGGGTCTGGTGGTCTTGTTGCTCATCCTTGTGGTGGCCAATATCATCGTTTCTTATGCCAACGTGCGCTGGGACGCCACCGAGGAGAACACCTACTCGCTCTCCGACGGGACCCTGAATATCCTGGCATCCATGACCCGTCCGGTGACCATCAAATTGTTTTACTCCAAGAGTAACCCGGACATCCCTGCCGAAATCAAACTGTATGCCAGACGGGTCAAGGATTTCCTCTCTGAATACGAACAGCGTAGTGACGGCATGATCCGGGTGGAGACCTATGACCCCCGAATGGATTCAGACGAAGAGGAATGGGCGGAGAAGTACGGGCTCCATTCAGTGGGTGTTCCCGGGGGAGAAAGAATCTATTTCGGGCTGGTGTTTGTGTGTGCGGATAAGGAGGCCACCATAGAGTGGCTGGATGCGGCCGAGGAGCAACTCCTGGAATATGATATCACCAGAACCATTCAGGGCCTCCAACAGGCGGAAAAACAGGTGGTGGGCATTATTTCCGGCCTTCCGGTGTTTGGAAATCCCCGAAGGCCTCCCATGGCCCGGCAAGGGGGCGGGGAGCCATGGCTCTTTGTGAGCGAGCTGAAAAAGACCTATAGGGTCAAAAAGATCGCCCCTGACACCGAAAAGATCGATCCGTCAACGGATCTTCTCCTCATTGTGTTTCCCAAAAACATCCCCCCTCAGCTCAAATACGCAGTGGATCAGTACGTGCTGTCCGGCGGAAAGGCCGTGATATTTGTGGATCCCCTGTGCGTATCCGATAACAGCCAGGGAAGGCAGCAGTTTGCACCCATGGGGGCCTCCCTGAAGGAGCTTTTTACGGTGTGGGGGATCTCCATGGATCCCAAAATGGCGGTGGCCGATTTTGATCAGCCCACCCAGGTGAGAGGCCAAAGCGGCATAGAGGAAAACCCGCTCATGATCTCCGCCAGGGGAAAGGCCTTCAACCCGAATGCCATCGTTACCTCCGGGCTGGAAAGCATGCTTTTTCCGGTGGCCGGGGCCATCCAAAAAGCAGAGGGCGCAGGGTGCGAATTTGAACCCTTGGTCTCCTCCAGCGCCAATGCCGCCCTGATGGAGGCGCATAACGCCTATCTCGGGGTGGAGGCCATCAAGAAGGATTTCGTGTCCGACCAGAAACGGTACCCCGTGGCAGTGCGGATTCGCGGAACGTTCAAGACCGCCTTTCCGTCAGGCCCGCCTGGAAAAGAAGACGCGGGGACCGCCCCGGAGAAGACCCCCATCCCGGCCGACCACCTCAAGGAAGGGATCCAACCGTCCACCATTATTGTGCTTTCGGATGCGGATATGCTGGCGGATCAGTTTTATGTCCGAAAACGGCAGGTCCTGGGATTTGCCATTTCAGAGATGTTCAATGACAACCTCAACTTTGTGGCCAATGCCACGGAGATCCTCACCGGGAGCGATGATCTCATCGGCCTGCGGACCCGGGGCAAGTTGCAGAGACCCTTTACCGCTGTCCTGGAGTTGAAAAGGCGTGCCCAGGACCGCTGGCTAACCAAGGAGAAGGAGCTGGTCAGGCAGATTGAGGCGGCCAATCAGAAGCTCAGGGAACTGGAAAAGCAAAAGGATGCCTCCCAGAAGATGATTATCAGCCCTGAACAGGAGAAGGAGGTTGCCAGGTTCAAGGCCCGGCGGGATAAAATCAATGATGAGCTCAAGGAGGTCAGAAAGAAACTGCGCTCTGAGATTGAAACCTTGGGTGCGGTGCTCAAGGCCGTCAATATCTTTCTGATGCCGTTGGTGGTGGCCCTGATCGGCGCCGGATTTGCCATATACAAGCACAGGAAAATGAAGCGAAAATGAAGAAAAGGACCTTTATTATTCTGGTGATTATCCTGGGGATCCTGGTGGGCGCCGGGGCTGTGGTCATGCATTTCCAGACCCCGAGGCAGCCTGCTGTGGCCATGGGGTCCCCCTTGTTGCAGTCCCTTCCGGCCAATGATATCGTGTCCATAAAATTTGACGGCGTGGGCTCACCGGTCACCCTGAACCACATGGGGGATCAATGGGTGGTCCAAGAACGATTTGGCTATCCGGCCGATTTTAAAAGGATAACCGATCTGGTGCACGACCTCAAAGACGCCAAGGTGGGACGGATGTTTGTGGCGTCTGAGGCGGATTTAAAACGCCTCTCTTTGAAGTCTCCGGACCATAAGGAGGCATTGGACGGAGAAAAGGCCATGCGGGTCCGGATGCTGGACGGCCAAGGCGAGGTGGTCCTGGATTTGTGTGTGGGGGATACCCGGACCCGGGGGGAAGAGAAACTTCCGGACGGCCAGTTCGTGAGGCTGGGAGATGATCCTCGGGTCTATCTCATTGATCAGCCCCTGACCGCCTATCTGACCGGTCCAGCGGAGTGGGTGGCCCAAACCCCGGTTGCGGTGGAGGGCGATGAGGTGCAAGAAGTCCGCTGCCTGGGGCCTGACCCCAAGTCCCTCCGGTTTGCGTTTGTGCGTCCGGACAAAGATAAACCGTTTGAAATGACCCATCCCAAGGTCAGTAAGAAAATCAAGCATACCTCTTTAAACCGGCTGACCAGCGCCCTTTCTTCTCTCAAGATATCGGATGTGACAGACCCTTCCACCATGCCCCAGGCCGTGAAAGCGGGTGTCTCTCCCCGCCTGATATATACCCTGTTTAACGGAAGGGTGTATCGCGTTTATCCGGGGAATGATTGCCCGGAAGGCCTCTGTTATGTCCGGTTTGAAGTGGACTATCAACCGCCCGGGCCGGATAATGCACAAGTAAACGAGGAAAAGGAATCCCGGAAACCGGACCCCCGAGAGACGGCAAAAAAGGCCGAGGAAGAGAACCTGCGGTTGCATCCCTGGGTTTTTATCATCCCCAAATGGCAGCACAAGGCCTTTATCACCCATTTGGATGAACTGGTGGAAACCCAAAAAGGGGAAGGAAAGGGGTAACATGGATGCATCTGAGGGCTCCGGCCGTAAGGACTTTATTCGCACCATTATCGAGGCGGATCTGAAAAACCATAAGCATGAAACGGTGGTTACCCGCTTTCCTCCTGAGCCGAACGGATATTTGCACATCGGCCACGCCAAGGCCATTTGCCTTAATTTCAATATTGCAGAGGAATACGGGGGGGTATGCAATCTCAGGTTTGACGACACCAATCCGGTCAGGGAAGAGGAAAAATACATCCAGTCCATCAAGGAAGATGTGAGGTGGCTCGGTTATGACTGGGGCGAGAGGGAATTTTATGCATCAGACTATTTTGAGAGGCTCTACCAATTCGCTGTAAAGCTCATCCAAAAGGGGAAGGCCTATGTGTGTGACCTCACCGCTGAAGAGATCAGAGAATACCGCGGCACCCTGACAGCACCGGGGAGAAACAGCCCGTATCGGGATCGATCCGCGGAAGAGAACCTGGATCTGTTTGAGCGGATGAAAAACGGCGAATTTGCGGACGGGTCCCGGGTCCTGAGGGCCAAGATCGATATGGCCTCCCCCAACCTGAACCTGCGGGATCCGGTCATCTACCGGATCCTGAGGGCCAGACATCACCGCACCGGAGATAAGTGGTGCATCTATCCCACCTATGATTTCACCCACGGCCAGTCCGATTCCATTGAGGGCATCACCCATTCCCTCTGCTCTTTGGAGTTTGAGGACCACCGGCCCTTATACGACTGGTTTATTGAACAGCTGGAGATCTTTCATCCCCAGCAGATTGAGTTCGCCCGGTTGAACCTCACCAACACGGTTATGAGCAAGCGGAAGCTCCTGGATCTGGTCCAGTCAGGCCAGGTGGATGGATGGGACGATCCCCGCATGCCCACCCTGTGCGGGCTGAGACGGCGGGGGTACACGCCGGAGGCCGTTCGGGACTTCTGCTCCCGTATCGGCGTGGCCAAGCGGGAGAGCGTGGTGAACATGGCCCTGCTGGAACACTGCCTGCGCCAGGACCTGAACGACCGGGCCCCCAGGGTCATGGCCGTACTGAACCCCCTCAAGGTGATCATCGACAACTATCCCCAGGACCAGGAAGAAACGCTTCCATTCCAGAACCATCCCGAGGATCCCGACATGGGATCCCGGGAGGTCCCCTTTTCCCGCGTGTTGTATATCGAAAAGGATGATTTTCGAGAGGACCCGCCCAAGAAGTTCTTTCGCCTGGCCCCGGGAAGAGAGGTGCGGCTCAGATACGCCTACTATATTACGTGCGTGGGCGTGGACAAGGATGAACAGACCGGAGAGGTGGAAGCGCTTCACTGCACCTATGACCCTGCCACCCGGGGCGGGGGGTCCCCGGACGGCCGGAAGGTCAAGGGCACCCTTCACTGGGTCTCAGCGGCCCATGCCGCCGAGGCCGAGGTCCGGCTGTATGGCCCGCTTTTCTCGGAACCGGAATCCGGGGAAAAGACGGATAAGGCCGTCAAACGGGAAGTGAATCCCGATTCGCTCCAGGTGCTCACCGGGTGCCGGGTGGAGCCCAGCCTGAAAGGGGCGGCCCCCGGGAGCCTCTATCAGTTCGAGAGAATCGGGTATTTTTGTGTGGACGTGAAAGATACCACGGACCGACTCCCCGTATTCAACCGCGCCGTGTCTCTGCGGGATACCTGGGCCAGGATCCAGAAGGCCCAAGAACCCAAGGGATAATCCCTCATGGCCGGCTCATCTCCCCGGGTCCGACGGGTCACCCCATGTCCCCATTTGCTGCCGCCATTCAGGACATTTTAGGACCTGAAGGGAAGCTGGCCCAATTCCTGGAGGGTTTTGAATTCCGTCCCTCTCAACTGAAGATGGCCTTGGATCTGATGGCGGCCATCCAACACAAAAAGGGGGCCATAGCCGAAGCCGGTACCGGCACCGGAAAGACCTTTGCCTACCTGGTCCCCCTTATCTTGAGCGACAAAAAATCGGTCATTTCCACGGGCACCAAAAACCTCCAGGAACAGATCTATTTCAAAGACCTATCCCTGCTCAAAAAGGCGGCCGGACTCTCCTCCCATGCCGTGCTCATGAAGGGGAGAAAAAACTATGTCTGCCTGGAGCGGTACCACCATTACTTTTCACAGGCCCCGATGAGGGATGAAGCCCGGCCTGATATGAAGGATCGCCTGGATGCCTGGCTTCAAACCACCGAGTTTGCCGATCGGGCGGAGGTCTCCTGGCTGCCGGAAGCGGATACCCTGTGGGACCTCATCTCTGCGTCGTCGGATCAGTGCCTGGGGGTGGAGTGTCCCTATCATGATCGCTGTTTCTTGGGCAGACTCAGAAGAGAGGCGGCCGGGGCTAAGATGATCATCGTCAACCATCACCTCTTTTTTGCGGATATGAAGGTCAAGGCAGGGGGCTTTGGGGAAATCATCCCCCGGTTTCAGGTGGCGGTCTTTGATGAGGCCCACCAGGTGGAGGAGGTGGCTGCGGGATATCTCGGAGAACGGATCAGCACGCGCCAGCTTCAGGAACTCATCAGCGATTGCCAAAAGGAGATCAGAGGGCCTGAAGGTATCGAGAACGGCGGGGTGGGTGCGGCATTGACCGAGATTCAGGTGGGAATGGCGGAGATGCGGGACCGGCTGAGCAGGGGTGAGGATCGGGGAAGCATCGATCCTGAGCGCCTTGGCATCCTCAGGGCCGGGCCGGGCCAGCGGATCTTGAAGGGACTGGAGCGGGTGGGCAGGGAAATGCCCTTAAATGAGACGAACCGCAGTGAGCGTCAGGCGATTCTCCTCCGGGCCCGGGACCTGGGCCAAGGCCTGGAGCTGATTTTAAACCAACAGGATAGTACCTGGCTGACCTGGTATGAAAGGCGCGGAAAGCTGGTGGTGTTGCATGCCACGCCCTTAGATATCTCCGCATCCTTACATGAGCTGCTCTACCCAAAAGTCCAATCCACTCTCTTCACCTCCGCCACCCTGTCCGCCAAGGGCACCTTTGACTATATCCGCTCGCGCCTGGGACTGAGGGAAGAGACTCATGAAGCCATTTATCCCTCTCATTTCCATTTTGAGACCCAGTGCATGCTCTATGTTCCCCGGGACCTGCCGCTCCCCGCAGACCCTGAGTTCGGACCGGCGGCGGCCGGGCGGGTGACGGAGATCCTGAAACTGAGCAAGGGGAGGGCCCTGGTGCTGTTTACCAGTTATCACAACCTGAATCTGGTGTGGGAGCGGGTCAAGGATCAACTCCCCTATGACATCTTGAGACAGGGGGATGCCCCCCGATCCGTGCTTCTCAAGGCCTTTAGAGAAGATATCCCTTCCGTGCTCATGGCCACCGGATCCTTTTGGCAGGGCGTGGATATCCCCGGTGAGGCCTTGAGCTGTCTCATTATGGACAAACTCCCTTTCGCCTCTCCAACCGATCCGCTGGTGGCCGCACGCATTGATGCGGTTCGCCGAAACGGGGGGAATCCGTTTATGGAATACCAGGTCCCTGCGGCCATTATCGCCTTTAAGCAGGGTATGGGCCGGCTGATCCGCAGCAGCGCAGACCGGGGCATCATGGCAGTCCTGGACGGCCGGATCCTTTCCAGCCCCTATGGGCGGCATTTTCTGGAGAGCCTGCCCCCCATTCCCATGGGTCACCACCTGTCGGATATTGCTGAGTTTTTCAAATCTACCCCAACAACAGAGGTGAAAAATGCCCCCCAAGCCGTGGGACGTCGTTTTTAGTGAACGGGACCGTTCTTACCGGGTCTTCAGCCTGAGGACCGATCGGGCCCGTTCCCCCCGCACCCGAAAGATTCATCGGTTTTTCATCCTGGAATCATCCTCCTGGGTCAATGTCATCCCCGTTACGCCCCAAGGGGAAGTGGTCCTGGTGCGCCAGTACCGGCACGGGACCCGGGAGGTTACCCTGGAGATACCGGGGGGCCTGGTGGAAGCCAATGACACGCCTGAATCGGCTGCCGCACGAGAGCTCCTGGAGGAGACCGGTTATGGGTCAAAGGCCCTGACCCTGCTGGGATATGTCCATCCCAATCCTGCCATACAGAACAACCGGTGTTACACCTATGTGGCCCGGGACAGCTTTCCTGCAGGCGGACAGCAATTAGACGACCGGGAAGACATCCAGGTCATCCTCGAACCGGTTCACCGCATCCCCGCCCTCATTCAAGAGGGGATCATCACCCATGCCCTGGTCCTGGCCGCTTTTTACCGGTTTTTCATGGAATACCAGCCCCTGAGTACGGAAGGAACACCGTAGCCCTCCATCATGCGCTGAGAGGTATGTTAGCCGTTTCCCCACCCGCGGCATCGTGTAGCCGATCTTTCAGCAGGACCTCCCGAAAATACTCCCGTTCCGTGAGATAGGACACATCGATGTCGCCTTCCATATGTGCCCATCCCCTTCAGTTGCTCCATAAAGGCGATTTCCATATAGGTCTTTTCATCGGGTAGGTTCGTCATATCCGCCCTTGAAGCCCAAAAAAATCTCCTTCTTTACATTTCGCTGCCTTCATGTAAAGAACGGCTTACAAAACTTACATGTAGCATCTAAAATGTAAGGTTAACCCCGCTTTTTTACATCAATCACTCCAGAAACAGCGCGAGATATCGGCTAAAGACATACCCTTGGTTTCGTCCCACCTTTTCCCACTTCTTCAGAATATCCAGTTTCTCGAAGTCCCGGATCAGAGAACTGGCCGTCTGGTGGGTCATGTTAAGGACGCAGGTCTTTTGGGCCTGGTCCGACCTCAACCCGCAATCTCCGGCTTTTCCATGAAGTTATCAAAAACGAAACTGCGGAAATAAGTCCCCTATTCCAATAACATTCTTGTGAAGTTCTTTGATGTCCGTTTGCAGACTATCGACTCACAACCGCCTCATTTATCACCTAACTCATTGACATTAAATGCATTTATTGACTCACTCCGGCTCAATAACAGACGGTCCATACTCCAGCGAGTAAAAAACCCCTCTTCCGGAACCATGGACTCTTACCCAACCTTCTTTGGCCAATTTGCCAAGGCGTCTGTTGATCGTGGCCTTGGAAATGGGCAACTCACTTAGTAACTGTTGGGTCGTAGCCGTTTTCTTTTTGGAAAGCAGGAGACAGATATTCGCCTCCTCTGGAGAAAGGCCTGCTGTTACGAAGGAGGAATACAGTTCAACCCTGAAGGCATTCACCGTCGGCAAAAAACGGGGCGCAGGGAGGGTTTTTTCAGCCATTGCCGCCCTCATCCGGAAGATGCCACTCCCGAGCCGTTCCACATAACCCATTCGATAAAATATGTCGGCAATCAGTCGGTTACGGGGCACGGCTCGTGTCCCCAGTTCTTCCAGAGACAGGCCATCTGGAAGGCCACCAGGATTGTTGATCTCCATCCGCCCCGAATGCATATGGACATAAACGTGGGTGGTATCGGCGAAATAGTCACGGTGGGTCAAGGCATTGAGAACGGCCTCTCGATACACCACTTCGGGTATTTCTAAAATTTCCTCACGCGGACCCGCCTTTTCGATTCGGTAGGAAACCCGAAGATTTCGACGGATGAATCCAACAGCACCTGTAAACTGTTCGACCAAAGTACCCTTGACGTCGAGGCGATCCAGAACGTCGGCACGGGTTTCATCGGCATAAAGTGCGCATGTCACGTAAGTCTCTGGGAAATATTTCTGTGGTTCGAGGCCGAAAAACAAGAGAGCTGCCCGAGTCAGAAGCAACCGGTTTTTCTGTTTCTGAGCCAAACCCATATTAATCAACAGGTCAGTTGAACTGGTCTCTTCAGGGAGCCCACGCTGCCGCATAAAATTTTCTATTTTATCACGGTTTAGGAGATCTTCTGAATCCGCATCTGGTTCGAACTGTTCGTCAAATCGGACCTTGTTGCTCCTGATTGCAAAACGGAGTATCTCATCTCTGCTTAGGTGCTGGGAGTTGGGACCAATCCGTAAAAAGAAACCCTCATTGCAGCAGTAAGGCTTGTCTTTGCCTTCGGGGACTACAATTTCAATCACTGGGCCGTATGAAGTCAAACCGATGGGTATCCTGGGATCACAGTTATTGGCGATATCCTGTATCTGACTTCTTAAACGGTTGGAGGCACCTGCACCAACAATCTGTCCGTCATCCGTTATTCCGACAAAGATGGAACCGCCGGACGCATTGGCAAAGGCGACCATCTCACTGGCCAAATGGGAAGGTTTGGACTTAAATTCGATCTTTTGGCCCTCTCCCTCCGCACAAACAATTTTTAGTACGTCTCTACCAGCCATACGTCACGTATTCCCAATATGTCTCCTACAATCGGCAGTATGCTCCGGATGTCTCTCAGTCTTCGGAAGTGGACCTGCCCGAGACGTTCTTCGATTGAACCCATGGCATTATCCCCCTTAGGTTCGAAACAGGCAAGGGGACGAGTGGACATTCTCCCACCTTGATAGGCCACTTGCATAATTCATAGGGTCCTCTTGGAGGCTCATCGCTGAAATGACATCAGAGAGGCGTGTTCATCTTCCGCCAAACGCGAATGAGCCCCTCCACTCCCACTTCTTCCAGTCCTCTGAACGGCTCGAGCCAGTCTTTTAAGTGCTTCCCAGCGCCGAAATAGACCTTGGGCGACCAATTTCCAGCCTCATGGATCCGATTCCGGATTCGAAATGTGGAATCACTATGACCAGGCTCACTCAGGAATCTCTATTCATCATATCATAGATTCTTTGAGCTGCTGAAACCTTTTGCTTGTGTCAAGTTATCACAACGTTCACTTACTCGCAGCTTCGACAATCTCAATTTCTTCGTCTGTCAAATCATACAGTTCATAAACCAGTTTGTCGATGTGGCGGTCGGTGGTCTCGATTTGCCTCTGGAGGAGCGTTCTACTGTGGCTGGTCTTTGTGTCCTGAATCTTTTCTTGAAGAACTAAAATCCTATTAACAAGATCCACCATCTTTTTGTGTAGATCTTTGTTCTGGCGAATTGACATGTCCATTTCTTTAACGGGAAATCTACGGCAGTCTTTGATGAGGATTTTTTGAAATCTCATCTTGAATTCATCTAGGAATCTTTTGCGGTGGTAGAAACTCATTAACTTACTATTGAGAAGGCCGAGGATAAACTCAAGGCTTAATAAAGAATCGGACTTCATGATAATATTGAAAGCGTTCTGAGTGTTATATAGCTCTTGATTGGTGAACCCTGCCCAAATTCGTTTATTTGTCCAATCGATAATCTGTTTTACAAGAATTCGGGGCTCAGTAAAAAACCTCTGCTCTCTCGGTGCTCCAAGCCAAGGGCCGTAACTTATCCATTTTTTTTCATTCCATCTGACCCAATACCTTCCTACGTCATTTCCTGCGAGGAGCTTTTTGAAAGTGTCGTCCTTTTTAAACGTCGCATGAAATACTTTTTTGGAAATCTGTTCTGGTGTATGTCCTTTGTATTTGTCGTATGGCGTTAATCCCAGACAGAAATCGACACAGCATTCTAAACTGACGCTATCTTGTTCACATTTTCGTAATACTCTCTCTTCAGCTTCTGTGACGTTAAGATACCAAACAAAATCAGGTGCTACGGATAGGCTATTTTGGTCAATTTTTCCTGCAACTTGAGCCATATTTGGGTCTATATTAGAGATTCTGTCATATCCTGAATATGCTATTATTTCGGTTTGATGTCCTTTTTCCAATTTAGGGTGAAAGACAAAAATAACTGTGTCTACCTTGACTTCACCAGCAGTTGCACCAAATGATTCATTTGGCAATCGGATTAAGGAGTCAATTTTATGTTCTGTGGTTATCCATTTTCGCAGTTTCTTGTAAGAATCCTGTGATAGCAAAGCGGTCGGAACGATCATGGAGAATCTTGAAGAAGCCGGTTTCAAAAGCTGAAAACATCTTTCAATAAAACACGCAAATAGATTGATTCGATTGTTGCCAAACCTATATTTCGAGAAGATGTAGCGAACATCTGGATCAGGTAGTGCCTTTATATCTACATACGGAGGATTCCCGATCACGGCATCGAACCCGCCATTTTTCATTATCTCAGGAAATTCCTTGTCCCAGTCAAAGGCGTTAATGCGGTAGATGTCTTCCTCATCAAATAGATTGCCCTGCTGGCCGTCATAGAAATCCGAACCAATCAATGAATTTCCGCATTTGATGTTGTTGCCAAGATCAGGCAAAGCCCTCTCCTGGAAAAGTGAAAGTTGCCGCTGGATGGTCTCTTCATCCTCACCCTCCAATACCTTCAACAAAAGGGACAGCTTTGTGACCTCTACGGCTTGGTCGTCCTTATCAACTCCATAGATGTTATTCAGGAGGATCCTTTTGCGTTCATCGGTAGTCAATCTCCAATCATCGCCTGATTTCTGGTAGAGCCGTGGGTCTTTGCCTCTTGCCCATTTGACTGGATCATCCTTGATATATTCGTCACGATGCCAATCCAAGAGATACTGATAAGCCCCAAGAAGGAATGAGCCTGAGCCGCAGGCAGGGTCAAGTATCCTTAGCTTGCTGACACCGCCACGAGGTCCCGGTTTCTTACCTTCAACCAGCTTTCCAACTGTCTTTTTTACGATATAGTCAACGACATAGGTTGGCGTGTAATAGACCCCACCTGCCTTTCGGACCTCGGGTTTGAGTTCGATAACCGCCCTATGGGCCGGGGTCAGGCGAATTACCTTGCCCAGGAACCGTTCATATACCTGGCCCAGGATGTCGGCTGGAAGGACGGAGAACTCATAAGGGCTGTCCGGGTAGTAGATGCTTTTCAGGATATCCTTGAGGACCTTGTCATCCACGGTCAGATCAGGGGTTATTTCATCCATTTCACTGAAGCGGCCCTTTTCAGGACTGAAATGAAAAAGCCCGGAATTGTAGCGGTCATCTGCCTCCCTGAAGAGCTGAAACAACCGCTTATAGACCCTATCACCGTTTTGAAAGGACATGAGCCTGCCATAGGTTTCAATGCCCCGGTCCTCACAGATCCTAAGAAAGATGATCCGATCGATGGTGCGTTGGACAGAAAAATTGATTTCCCTCTGAGAAAGCATCGGATTCCGAAGGGCGATGTTTCTGGCCAGCAGTTCCCGCCATCGTTCGATTTCAGATAGAAATGCGGTGTCCACCTCGGCCGTTCCCCGCTTGACCTTCTTGGACTCCACATATTTATCAAAAGCGCCTTTCAATATGGACTCGCGGGAGAAGATACCGGCGATGTCATCCCATTGGTCCATGTAATCCGCATAGGTGAGATACATGATCCGGGCGGTGGAGGGTTTATCGGTCTTGACCGGCTTGACCCGACAGTCATACACGGCAAATTCTTCAAAGTCTGTGAGGATGCTCAGGGGAAGCTTGGCACTCCATGCGTATCTTCGCAGTTGGTAGGCAGGATGGGTGTCTTGTTTGACGTTGACGGAGGGTTTCTTGGCCTCAAGGAAGAATTTGCGAGTTCCGCCCACTCTAAAACAGTAATCCGGGGCTTTGGTCCAGCCTCCCACTTTCAAGGCATCTTCATGGACCACGTCCCTGTAGGCCTCAGAATAGCCCTTTTTATTTCGGACATCCCAGCCTAGCGCTTCCATGAATGGGTTGATATAATCGAGACGGACCTGGGTCTCGTTGTAATGACCTTTTTTGTAGGCATCCAGGTGGTAATCAAATTGGTCTATGAGTGCTGAGATGTTTTGCGGTGCGGGCACGATATCCTCAACCATTGCATTTAAAAGGAAGCGGCATTAAGGGAAGATGGGCTGAATCATAATGAGAAAAAGTTTGTCATGTCAAGCAATTCTATGCTTGACGAGGGTCCTTCAATTGGCGTTGTGGTAATCCAGCCAAAGTCTTCCTGCTTCTCTGCCCTTCATTTTTTGTCCTCCTTGTGCTCAGGTTAATAATATTGTATCATACTATCCGATTCTCCGTAGATATGCAAATTCGTTAAAGTTATAATGCCAGATTCTGAAAGATCTGATGGCGTGAGAGAGCCCACAAGATAATAGACTCAGTCTTCCAGATACCATTTGTATCCTCGAAAAATTCAAAAATTAGGGATAATGCAAGAATGTGTGAACATTGGTCGTTCCTTCTCCACAGATTTGATCGAAGCCTGCTACATTTTTCGAGCGCTACAGGAGTTCTTGCGCCACATGGGTGTCAAGACGATGATGTTCTACATTCATGTCCTGAACCGAGGTCCATCAGGGGTGAAAAGCCCTGTGGATGGTTTTAAAAATGAGTGCCTTTTGCCGATCCGCGCAGCAAGACATACGAAAACGGTAATGTGGAGATACCCAATTTAAATTATTGCTATATGTTGTTGAAATGACATCGGATTACGATTTATATGCATCATCGATTATAAAAGGGAGCTACTTCAACGCAATGCTCGATTGCGGTCGTGAACACAACTGGTGGCTTGAACTCGCGCTTAAATATCTTCCTGAAGATGTATTTGATGAGCATAAAGAACGTTTTTTATTTACATCCACGGCGACTCGGGATGCTTGCCGTGTGGCGAGGCACCACTGCCAAACCCGTGAAATCTTCCTTATCTCAGAACGAATTTTACCTGACCAGAATGTAAAAACTGAAGATGATCCTAAGGCCAGATATTTCATCTATGTGGTGCTTCACGAAATAGCCCATGCAATAAAAAAGCATAAATCACCAATATTTGATAACCTTACAACCCATGTTCCGGACTCAAGGCGGAAAAAGTAATGATAACAACTACTTGGCAATTGCTTTTCTGCGACTACAAACATTGGAGCGCTCATTTTTGCGGGTCTATGGCAACTTGCGGTAGTGAAAGCCTGTCCAACAGAGCT
>JAIPDZ010000068.1 GCA_021737425.1 Deltaproteobacteria bacterium | reverse complement strand
CCGGGAGAAGCGGCGGTTTTCACGGGTTCGTAACAGGGAGAACTGAAAAATGAGGATCCAGAACAGCCGGATTTTTGTCGAGACCACCTCAGGGACGGATATCCTGGATTTGACTGCACCGGTGAGAGCAGAGCTCAAAAAGGCCGCAGTGGATACCGGAAGTGTGATCCTCTTCATCCCGGGGTCCACTGCGGCCCTCACCACCATTGAGTTTGAAAGCGGGGCGGTGAGCGATCTCAAAGCGGCCATCGAGCGGATGTCGCCCGAAGACATGTACTATGCCCATAATGAAAGATGGCACGACGGCAACGGGTATGCCCACGTGCGCGCGGCCATTTTCGGTCCTTCCCTGCAGATCCCGATCCTGGCAGGGGAGATGAGTCTGGGCACCTGGCAGCAGATCGTACTGCTGGATTTTGACAACCGGCCCCGGAAACGGTGCATTATGGTTCAGGTGGTGGGGGAGTCGCCGTCTTAGTATTTTTACAGGGTTGAGGTTACATTGGATAAAGCGCCACCCAAAGAGGGGCTGATTGCAGAGAGAAAGCTCACTTTTCCCGATTATGAACGGGTCCAGGCCCTGTGCGGCGAACAGAATGCACACCTGCGGTTGCTAAAGGAGTTGACAGGGATTTCCTTGAATGTTCGCGGAAATGTGATCCATCTCCAAGGAGGGGAGTGGGAGGTCGATCTTGTGGAGAATGCACTGAAACAACTCTACGGATTGGTGGAAGCTGAATACCCGCTTTTTCCCAATGACGTGGGGTATGCGGTGAGGATGTTGAGCGGGGACCGATCCGTTGACCTTAAGAAGATTTTTAAAGACGAGGTCTATATTTCTTCAAAGAAGCGCGTCATCACCCCCAAGACCGTGAACCAGAAGGGGTATATCGACAGTATAAAGCGCTTTGACATCGTGTTCGGCATTGGACCGGCAGGGACCGGCAAGACCTACCTGGCCATGGCCATGGCGGTATCCGCCCTCATAAAAGAGAAGGTCAACCGGGTGGTCCTGGCAAGGCCTGCAGTGGAGGCAGGGGAAAAACTGGGTTTTCTTCCGGGAGACCTTTATGAAAAGGTTAATCCCTATCTCAGACCCTTGTATGATGCCCTGCACGATATGATGCCCTTTGAAAATGCCTCCCGTCTGCTGGAGCAGGGGGTTATTGAAGTGGCACCCCTTGCGTTTATGCGGGGGAGGACCTTGAATGATTCCTTTGTGATCTTGGATGAGGCTCAGAACGCCACCCCCGAGCAGATGAAAATGTTCCTGACCCGCCTGGGATTCAGTTCCAAGGCGGTCATTACCGGGGATGTGACCCAGACGGATCTGCCTGATGGAAAGACCTCCGGGCTTATTGAGGCCAGGGGCATTTTGGAGGGGATCAGGGGGATAGACTTTGTCTATTTTACCAGAGATGATGTCATCAGACACCCCCTGGTGCAAGAGATCATTGACGCCTACGAAAGAATGGAAAAAGAAAGGGTGTCGGGTGCAGTTGCCGACCCGAAACACGGCGGTGCGATCAGTGGATAAGAAGAGACTCAGGCCTCTCCACAAAAGAAGGGGGACCGGAAAAAAGGAGGGGGAATCCCGGGCTTCGGCCAAAAAGGGAAAGCACCGACCGGTGATCTGGATTCGACCGGAGGCCCTCAGGTGGTACATCCTGCTGGGATTGAGTGTGATTATCGCCGTTCTCCTTTTCCCCAATATCCTGATCGTTCCCCAGTCCTATGAGTTGGGGGATGTGGCGGATCGGGATATCAAGGCCTCACGGGAGTTTCTTATCGAGAATAGGGAACTCACCGAAGCCAATCGGGAGACGGCGGCCAAAAACGCCCTTTCGGTATACGATTTTGATCCCGCTGCCACCGATGTCATTTCCAGAATAAAGGAGGCGTTCCAGGGAGGAAGGGAGTTTATAGACAAGCTCACGGCAACGCCCCCTGACGGAAGCGATACCTCTGAAAGCGAGCCCCAGGTTCAGACCGAATCGTTGAATGCGTTCAAGAAGCAGTTCTGCGAAATACTTCAGATCCCCTATGATGAATCGTTGGTTACCACTTTCATGAAAAGCGATTTCTCCCGTGAAGCGGAGAAAGCGATTATCGACCTGAACCGCCAGGTCTTTAACAGCGGTGTGGTGGGCAACAAGATGATGCTGATGGACCAGGCCGGTAAAGGCATTATCCTGCACGACATTCGAAACGGCAAGGAAATCAAGATTACGGATCTGGACCGGTTTTATGACGTGGAGGGGGCCAGGGAATTTGTGAGCAGGCAGAAGGACCGTCTCATATCCACGCTGAGGCCCAAGGCCTTGGCCCTGGCCTCCATGGAACTGGCCGTGAGCATGATCAAGCCCAATGTTACCTTCAACAAGCGGGAGACCACCTTACGGGCGGAACGGGCCCGGGAATCGGTAAAACCGTTTTATTTCAAGGTCAAAAAGGGCGAAATGCTCATCAGGGAGGGCGGCCGCGTTACCAAGGAACATCTCCTCAAGCTCTCTGCCCAGTACGAGTATCTGAAGCAGAAGGACGTGTTGGGGCGGGTCCCCGCCATGGCGGTGCTGTTCGCCTTCCTTTTTTCGGCCATGTATCTGGTGGGTCTTTTCCGGCCCCGATCCACCAGTACCGAGATACGGGATCTTTTGTTTCATTCCACAATGCTCCTGGTGACCTTTCTGATGGTGATCGCGGCCAGTTTTATGGCCGAGGAGGTGGCCAGGGGATTTCACTTTTTTTCCGCCCGTGCCCTGTTGTTTGCCATCCCTGTGGCCAGCGGCGCCATTCTCGTATCCATATTTCACGGCATCGGGGCGGCGGCCAGTTTTTCTCTGATTATTTCGCTCTTGGCCGCCCTGGTGGTGGACGGCCGAATCGAGTTCTGTATCTATTTTTTCATCAGCTCACTGGTGGGGGCCTCCGGGGCAAAGGTCTACAGGGAACGCGGGATTTTTATCAAGGCCGGGCTCAAGGTGGGCTTGTGCAATGTGGCCCTGGCCCTCTCCATACAGGCCTTATACGGGGCCCTGTTTACGGGCGAGGCCGCAGTGGCGGTGGGGGCCGCCCTGCTGGGGGGAATCCTGGTGGGGGTGGTGTCCACCGGCATCCTCCCTTTGATTGAAATGTCCTTCGGGTATACCACGGATGTCAAACTCCTGGAACTGGCCAACCTGGATCGACCCCTTTTGCGGGACCTCATGGTTCAGGCCCCCGGTACCTATCATCACAGCGTAATCGTCGGCAACCTGGTGGAGGCCTCTGCGCGGGCCATCAATGCCAACCCGCTTTTGGCAAAGGTGGCGGCCTATTACCATGATATCGGAAAGATGCGAAAGCCGCTCTATTTTATTGAAAACCAGGTGGGTCAGGAAAACAGGCACGAAAAACTGGCCCCGTCCATGAGCAGTCTGATTCTTATCTCCCATGTGAAGGACGGAGTGGATTTGGCAAAGCAGTACAAGTTGGGCCGGGAGATCATGGATATTATCCGGCAGCATCACGGGACGGCCCTGATCACCTATTTCTACGATAAGGCCAGGAAACAGGGAGAAAAAAAGGGGGGGAAATCCAGTCAGGTCAAAGAAGAGAATTTCCGTTATCCGGGACCCAAGCCCCAGAGCAAGGAGGCCGCTCTGGTCATGCTGGCTGATGGGGTGGAGGCGGCCTCTAAATCCCTGAGAGACCCCACCGCGGCCCGCATTCAGGGGATGGTTCAGACCATCATCAAACGGGCATTTTCAGACGGGCAGTTGGATGAGTGCGAGCTGACCCTGAAAGACCTGCATCAGATCGCAAAGAGTTTTAACAAGACCCTGAGCGGCATTTTTCATCATCGGATCGCGTATCCCGAGACAGAGGACACAGCAGCGGCCCGCCACAGCGGTGCAGAGAAATCAGCAAAGAACGGTGCGGCCAGGAGGGGGGAGAGTGGAGATACAAATAAGCGGCCGGCAGGCGGACCCCCGGATAAAACTGAAAATGATACACCGGAAGCTGGAGAAGATCTTAAGCGACTTGGGCTGTCATGACCGGGAACTGAGTGTCCGGTTTGCCGATGACCGTGAAATGACCCGGCTAAATCGCAGATACTTGGGGCGGGAAGGGTCCACCAATGTCATCGCATTTCCCATGGTGGAAGCGGACATGAAAGCAAAAAGGCCTCTTTTTGACTTGCCCATGCTGGGAGACGTGGTGGTCTGTGTGGATGAAGCGGTTAGGGAGGCCCGGAGTGTGGGAGAGCCCATGGAGGAAACGCTGGATCGTCTGTTGATCCACGGGATCCTGCACCTGATCGGGTATGACCACGAGACTTGTGAACACGACGCCCGGAAGATGGAGGCGGAGGAAAGCCGGTTGATGTCATTGCTGAAGGAGGTGTAGTGCCATGGCACGTCTATCCATAAATGTGGACCACGTGGCCACCGTAAGACAGGCCAGAGGAAGCAGTACGCCGGATCCGGTGTTTGCGGCCGGGCTGGCGGAGCTGGCAGGCGCTGAAGGGATTATCTGTCATCTGCGAGAAGATCGACGGCATATTAACGACAGGGATTTCAAACTGTTGCGTCAGACGGTCAAGACAAGACTCAATCTGGAGATGGCGGCGGTGGAGGAGATGGTGGAGATCGCCGTTGCCCACCATCCGGATATGGTGACCCTGGTGCCTGAAAAGCGACAGGAGCTTACCACGGAAGGCGGGCTGGACGTGAATGCCCGGCCGGAGCATTACCGAAAAGTGGCGGAGCAGATGCGGACTGCGGGGATTGAGGTCAGTTTTTTTGTGGATCCGGATGCCCGCCAGATCAAGACCGCCCACCAGTGCGGCGCGGATATTGTGGAGATCCACACCGGACATTATGCGGAAGCCGCATCCGAGCAGGAGGCTGTGGAGCGGTTCAAGCGGATCGTGACCGCGGTGGAGGCCGCTCATAAACTGGATGTAAACATCAGTGCGGGTCATGGACTCGACTATGTCAATGTGAAGCGGTTCAGCGTCCTCCCCCAGATTGAAGAATACAGCATCGGACACAGCATTGTGGCCATGGCCATATGGGTGGGGTTTGAACAGGCCGTGCGGAAGATGCTGGATCTGGTCAGGAATTTCTGAAATGCTCAGCGAGCCCAGTTATATTGCTTCCCGCATATGCGGGTTGTGAGCTGCTTATGATTTATGGCACAGGGGTCGATCTCGTCAGTATCCCCAGGATGGAACGGGTGATCCTGAGGTGGGAGGAGCGGTTCGTAAGCCGGGTGTTTACGAGGCAGGAGATCCGATTTTGCCGGCAACGCCCCGTCCCCCATGCTGCCTTTGCGCTCAGGTTCGCCGCCAAAGAGGCCTTTTCCAAGGCCTTGGGTCTGGGGATGCGGCAGGGGATACGGTGGCTGGATATCGCTGTCCGCCATGAGCCTTCAGGCAAACCCAAGTTGGATTTGACCGGAAGCTCTATTGAGATCTGTCAAAAAAACGGCATCACCAATGTCCATGTGAGCCTGTCGGATGACGGGGAATATGGGGTGGCCATGGTGGTGCTGGAGCAGCAATAAGGGTGTCGCCGGGTGCAATTATTTCTGTTTTTGCGTAGAAGTCACGGCCAAAGATCCTAATCAAAGGTATTTGGAATTCAGGAATTTAGGAATTCAGGAAAGAATTCGGGAATTGGAGAATTTTGGCGAATGTAGTGTGATTGAACCGATTCCTCAATTCCTCAATTGGCTACGGAGTAACATCTCAATAATCAGGGGCAAACCTCCTGGATTCCGGCCTTCGCCGGAATGACGAACAACCCAACCACCCGTCATTCCGGCGAAGGCCGGAATCCAGTACCGTCCCAGAGAAAGCGGCCACCCCGATTTATTGAGAAGATACGCTACGGATATAAAGCTGATACCGAGCTTCTGAGAGAAAATTTCTCAGAATGCAGGCGTAAGAACCTAATGCAGGCCTACGGCCGCAACCAAATCAGTGGCCAGTGTTCAGGTTTCAGGTTTCAGCAAACAACAAACCCTGACACCCGAAACCTGACACCTGACACCTTTATCGCTAATGATTCAAAAGCGTTAACCTCAATAAAACATCTTCGCTTTTTGCATAGAAGTTTCAATCTAAGACTCTAACCGTCATGGAGCATGAAAGCATGTATAATGCCAGTGATATTATGACCACCGAAGTGATTACGGTCAAAAAAGACACCTCCTTGAAGGAACTGGCCGGGATTTTGTACCACAACCATATCAATGGGGTGCCGGTGGTGGACGATGACGGGTCGCTCCTGGGAATCATCTGTGAAAGCGATCTTATCCGCAAGGACCAGAAACTCCATATCCCCACGGTGGTGGCGATCTTTGATGCGGTGCTGTACCTGGAAAGGCCGAGTCGCATTCAAAAAGAGTTCGACCGGCTGAGCGCCACCACCGTGGAAGATCTGTATACCAAAGACCCGGTCACCGTGGATGAAAAGACCCCCATTGATGATATTGCCACGCTGATGACCGAGAAAAAGATTTATACCATCCCCGTGATGGACGGCGATCGTCTGGTAGGCATCATCGGTAAAGCAGATCTGTTAAGGACCGTTGCCTAAGTGACGAAAGAGACCCGGCTGATAGTAAGGACCCATTCCGGAGAAGGGACCGTCGATGTGGGCCGAAAGCTGGGCGCACTTCTACACGGCGGGGACGTGATCGCCCTTTCCGGTGAACTGGGAAGCGGTAAGACCTGGTTCACCAAAGGGATGGCCCTGGGCCTGGGCGTTTCACCTCATATGGTGGTCACCAGCCCTTCTTTCGCCCTGATGAATGAGTATGAAGGCGAGATTCCGCTGTTTCATATGGATGTATACCGGCTGGACAAGGTCTCCGATTTTCTGGATACCGGTCTGGAAGAGTATCTCCATGGGGAGGGGGCAGTGGCCATGGAATGGTCGGATCGGTGGCCGCAGATTCTCCCGGACTGGTGTGTCCAGGTACATTTGACGGTTCTGGATGAGACGTCCAGGGAAATAGCCCTCAGCGGACAACATAAAAGGGCGGTGGCCATTCTGGAGCAGATGAAACAAGAATTGGAGCGGTGAGGATATGGCGCTGATTGTTCAAAAGTACGGTGGGACATCCGTGGGCAGTATTGAAAAAATCCGGGGCGTGGCCGAAAAAGTCATTGCCTCACACCAGGCCGGAAACCAAATGGTGGTGGTGCTGTCTGCCATGGCCGGGCAGACGGATACGTTGATTGATCTGGCCATGGAGGCCACCCAGGACCCGGATCCCAGGGAACTGGACGTGCTCATGGCCACCGGAGAACAGGTCAGTGTGGCCCTCTTTGCCATGGTGGTGAAGTCCCTTGGGTACGACGCCCGGTCCCTGCTGGGATTCCAGGTGGCCATCCATACGGATCATCTGTATGGAAAGGCCAAAATTCAAGATATTGACCGGGAGCGTATCGAGCGCAACTTGAATCAGAATCGGATCGTCACCGTGGCAGGTTTCCAAGGGCTCGATAAAAACGGAGATATTACCACCCTGGGCCGGGGGGGCTCGGATACCACCGCGGTGGCCTTGGCGGCGGCCCTGGACGCGGATGTCTGTGAAATCTTTACCGATGTGGACGGCGTGTATACCACGGATCCCAATATCTGCCCCAAGGCCACCAAGATGGCGTTCATATCTTATGAAGAGATGCTGGAAATGGCCAGTCTCGGGGCCAAGGTGCTGGAGATCCGTGCGGTGGAGTTCGCCAAAAAATTCGGTGTGCCGATTCATGTAAGATCAACGTTTAGTGATGAAAGGGGGACCATGGTGGTGGCTGAAACAAAGGATATGGAAAAGGTGATGGTATCAGGAATCACGTATAACAAGAACGAAGCCAGGGTCACCATCAAGAAGGTTCCGGATCAGCCAGGGACGGCCTCCAAGATATTCGACCCCATATTCAAGACGGGTATCGTGGTGGACATGATCCTGCAAAATACCAGTGAGGACGGCCTGACCGACCTCACCTTCACCGTGCCCAAGACCGATTTTTACAAGACCATGAAACTGGTGAGCGAGGTGGCTGAAGAGATAGGGGCGGAAAAGGTGCTGGGAGATGAGGATATCGCCAAGGTCTCCATCATCGGAGTGGGCATGCGAACCCATGCCGGGGTGGCCAAAAAAATGTTCGAGGCCCTGGCCGGGGAAAATATCAACATCATGATGATCAGCACCTCGGAGATAAAGATATCCTGTGTCATAGAAGAAAAATACACTGAGCTGGCCGTACGCATTTTACACAGCACCTTCGGGCTGGATAATGAGAAAAATGCCCTCTAATAAAACCGCACTCGGTGTGCTTTTCCTGTTTGTGTTGTTGATTGCGGCCCATTTCCTTATGAGGAGGCCTTCCCTGATCGAGGCGCACCAGGCAGGGACTCTCCCACGCGTCTTCGTCCAGATCGATGGGGATGTGCCCAGGCCCGGGGTCTATGGCTTTGACCGGGCGCCTTTCGTAAAACAGGTCCTGGGCCGAGCCGGAGGCGCGGGCAAATTACAGGGAGAGGACTTTCTCTGGTGGGATGAGGTCCCGTTGCATAGCGGGTGTTGTGTGATCATTGAAACCCGTGCGTCCGGGACCGATTTTGATATAAAACAGATGTCCCCCTATTACCGGGTGACACTGAACATCCCCCTGTATCTGAACCAGGAGGTGGCAGAGGCATTTACGGCGGTGCCGGGCATCGGCCCGGCCACGGCCCGGGCCATTGAAAGGGAGAGAGAAAGACGGGGAGGATTTGACAAAATGGATGATCTTCTCGCGGTCCGGGGCATCGGTCCGGTCCTGTATAAAAAAATTGCCGCTCATTTTACGCTGTAGGGGCCGGCCATGGTCACGCCCACCCCATATCCTCCGTTTTTGATGTATGGTGTCGTCTCCCCCACCCGCGAGATCCTCACCGTAACAGTTCCTGACCCCGGGTGCCGCCAATGATTCTCCTCGGTATTGATACCTCGTGTGACGATACCTCCGCAGGCGTGGTGGTGGATGGGCGGCGGGCCCTGTCCAATGTGGTCCATTCCCAGGTGAAGGTCCATCACCCCCACGGGGGGGTGGTCCCTGAACTGGCTTCGAGAGAACACATCAAAAATATCATGCCGGTGGTGGAAGAGGCCCTTAACCGGGCAAAGGTTGGGTTGCGGGACCTGGACGGCATTGCGGTTACCATAGGTCCCGGACTGGTGGGGGCCCTGCTCGTGGGGCTCTATTATGCCAAGGGCGTGAGTTACGCCTCCGGAGTGCCCCTGGTGGGGGTCAACCATCTGGAAGGACATATCCTGTCCATTTTTCTGGAAGAGCAGCTCCCTGATTTTCCGTTTGTGGCCCTGACGGTTTCCGGAGGGCACACCAACCTCTACTATGTGGAGGACTTCGGGCAATACACCCTTTTGGGCCAGACCCTTGATGATGCGGCGGGAGAGGCCTTTGACAAGGTGGCCAAGATTTCAGGTCTTGGCTATCCGGGGGGGGTCGCCATCGAAAGGGTGGCGAGGCAGGGGAGGGGGGACCGGATTCGATTCCCGAGGGCCTATCTAACCAAGGGGTCTCTGGATTTCAGTTTCAGCGGACTCAAGACAGCGGTATCCCTGTTTATGAAAAAATGGGAAGATCACCCGGACGATGTGGCCCTGGCAGACATCGGGGCCTCCTTCCAGGAATCGGTGGTGGATGTTCTTGTGGATAAGGCCATTTTGGCCCTCAGGCAGAAGGACGCCCCAGCACTGGTCCTGGGGGGTGGGGTGGCATGCAACCAGAGGCTCAGAGAGCGCATGAAGGTGCGTGCGGTTGAAGAAGGCGCACGACTCTACACCCCCCGCCCTGAATACTGTACGGACAACGGGGCCATGATCGCAGTGGCGGGATATCATCGGTTGCAATCCGGCCATTGTGTGGGCCTTGACCTGGATGTGAGATCCAGATTTCCGCTGTAGAAGAACATAGGATTCATGAATCTGACCAGACAGCTTAGGTATTACTATTTGCGATTCATACGTCTCAGGGGGGATCCCCACGGGTTGGCTCTGGGTATGGCCTTCGGGGTTTTCACCGGGATGATGCCCATTATGCCGTTCCAAATGGCCCTTGCCGTGGCCCTGGCCCTCCTGTTCAAGGGGAGCAAGGTGACCGCGGCCCTGGGAACATGGGTCAGCAACCCTGTAAACTGGTATTTTCTTTACTATTTCAGTTATAAACTGGGGGCCTTTGTGCTGGGGGTGGAAGGCCAGAACCGGATGTTTCCCGCCATCATGGGGGCAATACGATCCGGGGAAGATGCCATGGTGGTGGCGGAGAAGATCCTGGCTGCGGGGGGCCTGGCGGCAGCATCCTTTTTGATCGGGGGCATCCTTATGGGCGTGGTGGCCTCCATCCCTGCCTATTTTATTTTTCGTTTCATTTTCAGGCGTATCCAGCAATGGCGGCGGGCAGCAAAACAGAGAAGCCGTTGAGCGGGGCAGGCAGATTGCAGGGGCCGGGAAGGGGATTTCGAGCCAAGAAGGGTCTGGGCCAGCACTTCCTGGTTGATCATGGTGTGGTGGACGCCATGCTCGCGCTCGCGGGCTTCGGTCCTCGAGACACGGTCCTGGAAGTGGGGCCCGGCCAGGGGGCCCTGACCCTTCCCCTGGCCCGGAGGGTGGGGGCGGTGGTTGCCGTGGAAAAGGATGCCGGTCTCATCAGGCCCCTCAAAGATCGATTGTTTAGAAAATCGATTTGTAATGTGACGCTCCTCCATCAGGATATCCTCTCCTTTGACCTTGAACAGATCCCCGGGACTTCGGGGAGACTGCACATCATGGGAAACCTTCCCTATAATATATCCACACCCTTTATGGATAAACTGATACGAAGTCGTGACGTCCTTGGCCGGGCGGTGCTCATGTTCCAGTCGGAGGTGGCCCAGAGGCTCACCGCCTCCCCTCATACAAAGGCCTACGGGGCCATGACGGTGATGGTCCAGTACTTTACCGAATGCACCTCTTTGATGGCGGTCCCCAGATGGGCCTTTTATCCCCGGCCAAAGGTGGATTCCATGGTGGTGGGGTGTGATTTTCAGAGGCCCTATCCCAGACGGGCCTCGAATGAACGCCTGTTTGAGCAGGTGGTGAGATCCGCCTTCGCCTACCGGCGGAAAATGCTCATCAATTCCCTGAAAGGATTCCATCCGGAAGTGGACCGAAAGAGGCTTTTGACCGGAATGCGCCGGTGTGGTATTGATCCGCAAAGGCGAGCTGAAACCCTCGATATGGAGGCGTTTTTGTGTCTGACATCCGCGCTTGCAATTGACACGCCGGTGATTGAGTGATATACAAAAAAATTTGGCCTGAGCATTTCCGGCTCGCGGCAGGGCTGGGGGGCGGTATTGCGGTGGGTCTCAGGCCGAGGGATGAACCAGACATGAAACCCGGAAGCACCCCCCAGCGTTTCAGCGGCCCTGCGCGGGGCGCTTTACAGGCGCAATAGGCCATGGAAGTGATCGAGTCCATAGATCAGATGCAGCAGAGCGCCGAACTCCTGCGATCCGCAGGGAATACCATTGCCCTTGTCCCCACCATGGGGTTTCTGCACCCAGGGCATCTGGAGTTGATGCGGGTGGGCAGCAAACACGCCGACAGATTAATCATCAGCATTTTTGTCAACCCCACCCAGTTCGGTCCGGGAGAAGACTTTGAAGAATACCCGCGGGACACCCCGGGGGATCTTGAAAAGGCCCGAAAAGCGGGCGCGGATGTGGCGTTTATGCCCCGGGCCGAAGAGATGTATAAGGACATGCATCAAACCAAGGTAATGGTGGAGAAACTCCCCAAACGCCTGTGCGGTCTTTCGAGGCCCGGCCACTTTGACGGCGTTACCACGGTGGTGGCCAAGCTGTTCAACATTACCAAGCCGCACTTGGCGGTTTTTGGGCAGAAGGACTATCAGCAGTTGGCGGTGATCAGCCGAATGGTCATGGATCTCAATATGGATATCCAGATTGTGGGGGTCCCCACGGTCCGGGAGGCCGATGGGTTGGCCATGAGTTCCAGAAATAAATACTTGAGTGAAGCGGAACGGGCCTCCGCCCTCTGTCTCAAGGAATCGCTGGATACGGCCCAGGCCCTGGTGGAGGCCGGAGAGCCGGACACTGCAGTGATTGAAAGGCGGATCAAGGCATTGATTCTGGGGTATCCCTTTACGGACATCGACTATATCGCCCTGTGCGATCCCATAACTCTGGATCCTGCCTCCACCATCCAGGAGGAGACCCTTCTGGCCCTGGCCGTACGGGTGGGAAAGACCCGTTTGATCGACAATTGCCTTCTCAGAAGAGATTGAAACAAACCAACCATAGCGTAAAGAGGAGACGCATATGAAGAGTTCAAACTTTCTATTTACCTCTGAGTCCGTTACCGAGGGACACCCGGATAAGGTGGCGGACCAGATATCCGACCATATTTTGGACAAGATCCTGGAGCAGGATCCTCAGTCGCGGGTGGCCTGTGAGACCCTGGTCACCACCGGCATGGCCATGATTTCCGGGGAAATCACCACCAAAGCGTATGTGGATATGCCCGAAGTGGTCCGGCACACCATCAAGGACATCGGGTACAAGAATTCTTCCATGGGATTTGACTGGGAGACCTGTGCCGTGCTGTCCACCATTGACAAGCAGTCCCCGGATATTGCCATGGGCGTGAACGGCACCGGGCTTTTCAAGGAGCAGGGGGCCGGGGACCAGGGACTCATGTTCGGATATGCCTGCCGGGACACCAAGCCCCTCATGCCCATGCCCATCTACCTGGCCCACGGGTTGACCCGACGGCTGGCCCATGTGCGGAAATCCGGTCAGCTGCCGTGGTTGCGGCCGGACGGCAAGTCTCAGGTGACCGTGCAATATGTGGATGGAAAGCCTACCCGGATCCATACCGTGGTCATTGCGGCCCAGCACAGCCCTGAAGTGGATTACGAAACGCTGCGGGAGGCCATTATCGACCAGGTGATCAAAGAGGTGGTGCCGGGGGGAATGCTGGATGAGGAGAGTCAGCTTTTCATCAATACCACGGGTCGGTTCGTGGTGGGGGGGCCTCTGGGCGACTGCGGGCTCACCGGCCGGAAGATCATCATGGATACCTACGGCGGATTCGGCTACCACGGCGGCGGGGCCTTTTCCGGAAAAGACCCCACCAAAGTGGACCGAAGCGCCTCCTATATGTGCCGGTATATTGCCAAAAATATAGTGGCCGCCGGACTGGCCGAGCATTGTGAGATCCAGGTGGCCTATACCATCGGTCGGGCCCAACCGGTTTCCGTGATGGTGGGGGCCTACAGTACCGGGGTGGTACCCAGCAGGGAGTTGACGGAGATCGTGAAGAAGGAATTCGACCTGCGTCCGGCCGCCATCATCGAGAGGCTGGACCTGCTCAGGCCCATATACCGAAAGAGCTGCAACTATGGACACTTCGGGAGAGAACTTCCTGAATTCAGCTGGGAGAAAACCGATCTGGTGGAGACGCTCAAACAGGCGGTCAAGTAAGAATGAAGTTCACATCTAAGAGTACACAGTGAGAGGTAGCCATAATGGATTATGATATCAAGGACATCAACCTGGCGGCCAAGGGCCGCCTGAGGATCGAGTGGGCGGAGATGAGCATGCCGGTCCTCAGACAGATCCGGGAGCGGTTTTCCAGTGAAAGGCCCTTGGCGGGGCGCAGGCTTTCCGCCTGTCTGCACGTGACCACAGAGACGGCTGCACTGATGAAGACCCTGAAGGCGGGCGGCGCCGAAGTGGTGGTGTGCGCCTCAAACCCCCTTTCCACCCAGGACGACGTAGCCGCCTCTCTGGTGGCGGACGAGGAGATCCCTGTGCACGCCATCAAAGGGGAGGACCATGCCACTTACTATGGTCACATCCTGTCGGCGCTCCAGCACGAACCCCACATGACCATGGACGACGGGGCCGACCTGGTCAGTTCCCTTCATTTTATCGCCCTTAAAAAATGGGATGAGCTGGAACCTTCGGTCCGTGCCTGGGGGAAGGGCTTGTCTGATGACCAGCGCACCCGTTTTATATCCAATGTGATGGGCGGCACCGAGGAGACCACCACCGGGGTGATTCGGCTGCGGAGCATGGAAAAGGACGGGATCCTCCAGTTCCCCATCATCTCGGTGAACGATGCCGATACCAAGCATCTTTTTGACAACCGCTACGGCACCGGACAAAGCACCGTGGATGGGATCATCCGGGCCACCAACCGCCTTTTGGCCGGCAGTGTCTTCGTGGTCTGCGGGTACGGCTGGTGCGGCCGGGGCGTGGCCAACAGGGCCAAGGGTCATGGGGCCCATGTGGTGGTGTGTGAAGTGGATCCCCTGCGCGCCCTGGAGGCCCTCATGGACGGTTTCCAGGTCATGACCATTGCCCAGGCAGCGCCGGTGGGGGATTTCTTCTGTACCTTGACCGGGGATATCAATGTCATCCGAAAGGAACATTTCCTTCAGATGAAGGACGGGGCCATGGTGTCCAACTCCGGGCACTTTGACGTGGAATTGGAACTCCCGGGCCTGGCCGAAATCGCCACCGACCGCCGCCTGATCCGGGATTTTGTGGAGGAGTTCACCCTCAATCCGGGACAGCGGATCTATGTGCTGGGAGAGGGTCGGCTCATCAACCTGGCCGCGGCCGAGGGGCATCCCTCCAGTGTCATGGATATGAGCTTCGCCAACCAGGCCCTGTCCGCCGAATACATGGCCACGGCCCACGGCGGACTCCAAAAGGTGGTCCACCCGGTCCCCCGTCACATCGATCAGGAGATCGCCCGGTTAAAGCTCAAGGCCATGGGGGTGGAAATCGACACCCTTACCGCAGAGCAGGAACGGTATCTCTCCTCCTGGGAGATGGGGACATAGGAAGAGGGTTTCCCCGCAAGACGGGGTCTTCGACAGGATTCAGGTGTCGGGAGACCCCCAATACTGAACCCTTGTATGAGAATAAATGATTCGCATCCTGTGAGGCCTTGAAGGAGAGCGCCATGACGGAAACGGTATATGACCGGTTAAGGGACCAGTTGGATCAGTATTCGGTGGGTTTTCCGAAGACCCAGTCCGGAGTGGAAATGCAGATCCTCAGAATGCTCTTCACCCCGGAAGAGGCTGAGATGTATCTGAAATTGAGCATGATGCTGGAGGCCCCTGATACCGTGGCCCAGCGAATCGGGCAGGATACCGAGACAGTGACGGCAACCCTGGAACGTATGGCGGAAAAGGGCCTGGTGTTCAGGATTCGCGGAAAAGAGTCAAAGAAGTACGGGGCCGCGCCCTTTGTGGTGGGCATCTACGAATATCAGGTGGGCCGCATGGATCGGGAACTGGCCCAACTGGTGGATGCCTATATGGAAGAGGCCTTTGCAGGTCAGGCCTCCCAGCAGGTTGTGCCCATGCGGACCATCCCGGTCCAAAGGTCTATAGGGGTATCCTGGCCCGTGGCCCCGTATGAGGATGCCAAACAGATTATTCTGTCCAAGGACAAACTGGCCGTGACCCGGTGTATCTGCAGGGTGCAAAAAGGCCTGATCGATCAGGGCTGTGACAAGCCCGTAGAGGTCTGCTTTATGGCCGGGTCCCATGCCCAATACTATGTGGACAAGAAGATGGGCCGATGGGTGAGCCGGGAAGAAGCCTTGGAGATTCTGGATCGATGCGAAGAGGCGGGCCTGGTCCCCCAGCCCTTTAATGCCAAGAACCCGGGCGGCATGTGCAACTGCTGCGGCGATTGCTGCGGTATGCTGCGGTCGCTCAAAAAGCATCCCCGGCCTGCGGAAATGGTGGTCAGCAACTACTATGCCCGGGTGGATCCGGACCTGTGTTCAGGCTGCGAAATCTGTCTAAATAGGTGTCAGATGGAGGCCATCCGGGTGGGGGATGACGGCATTGCCCAAGTGAACAAAAACCGGTGCATCGGTTGCGGGCTGTGTGTGACCACCTGCAGCACCGGGGCCATGCACCTTGAGCCCAAACCGGAAGACCTTCGGCGGGAACCGCCCGACACGGGCCGGGAAACCATGATGGAACTGGCCCAAAAACGGGGGAAATCGTTGATCCCCCTGGCGTCTACAACCCCTGCGTAGGGCCGATATCCCCAAACCATAATACGCTTCGGAGATACTTATGTTGAAGACCGAGATTACAGAGCTGTTGGGCATCCAATACCCTATTATCGGCGGGACCATGATGTCCATTACCGATGCGGATTTTACCGCAGCCATTGCCAATGCCGGGGGCTTGGGCATCCTCGCTTCGGCCATCTATCAGAGCAAAGAGGCCTTTAGTGAGGGACTGGACCGGGTGTTGGCACTGACCGACCACCCCTTTGCCGTCAATCTGAACCTTTTCCCCATGATGCGGCCCATTGACAACAATGACTATCTCGATGCGCTGCTGGAAAAGGGCGTGAAGATCGTGGAGACCTCCGGACACTCCGCACCCGAAGACCTGTGTAAGCGGTTCAAAGAATCAGGCCTGATCTGGATACACAAGTGCGTAGGGGTCCGCTACGCCCTCAAGGTCCAGGACATGGGGGCCGACGTGGTCACCGTGGTGGGGTATGAAAACGGGGGCGCCACCGGCAAATTGGACATTGGCACCATGGTTCTGGTGCCCCGGGTCGTGGAAAGCCTGAACATTCCGGTGATCGGCGGAGGCGGTGTATCCGACGGGAGAGGCCTGGCGGCCATGCTGGCCCTGGGGGCCCAAGGGGCCATCATCGGGACCCGGCTTCTCACCACCCAGGAGGCCCCCATCCATGAAAACCTGAAAAAGGCGCTGGTCCAGGCCAGCGAACTGGACACCATGCTGGTGATGCGGTCCATCGGGGCCACCCACCGGGTGTGGGTCAACCGGGCGGCCAAGAAATGTGCCGAGTTGGAAAAGGAGCAGGCAGAGCTTCAGGAGATCTTGAAGGTGGCTGCCGGCGACAATGCCAGAAAGATGTATGCGGAAGGAGACCTGGACATGGGCATCCTCCCCTGCGGGCAGGGCATCGGCCTGGTCCATGACCTACCCACTCTCCAGGAGTTGTTTCAGAAAATCACGGAGGATGCCGAAGGTGTGATTCAAGGACTGGCAGCCGGGTGATCAAGAATTCCGTAGCGTACGTAGGACTGATTGAAAATGCTCAGCGAGCCCATTCCCCGCTGCTTGTCGGAGCGAAGCGGAAATCCCGCCTTGCGGGGCTGCAGGGTTCTTCAATCTGTTTCACATGATCATTTGACGAAAATGATCCGCTTGCTTATACCGGCACTGCCATGCATATTGCAGTGGGACTGGGCCTCGATCTCCACGTCTTTATCCACGGTAATCTTTACTTGCTTGGTAAATTTTTCACCCTCAGGCTTATCCAAGGCGGAGTACTCCCACCGCGCGATTTCCTCACCATCGGCCTTGACTACCACCCAGTCGGTGTAATGGATGAAATTATTTGCACTGTGGCTCACATTCAGCCTGACCACCACTTCGGATCCCTTGGCCGCCTGATTGGGCGCTTCAATCGCCACTGAGGATTTGTTGGCCCAGGCCACGGACGTATACAGCAGGAGAAAAAACACCCCTATCATCCCCACATACACACTTCGCGTCTTCATTAAGATCTCCTTTCCCCTTTCCAGGAATTGGTTTACCGACCTTACCCCCCCCCTTGATCATTTCAGTGCTGTTCATTATGCTTTTTATGAAGCCGGTTTGTAAAGGACCAACTTTTCCCCTCCCCCCATCATTTCAACCAACAAAAATCCCTTCAACCCTTCAACCTTTCAACCTTTGAACCTCTGAACCTATACGCCTATACCCCGTACCAATACCACGGAGGCTTCCACCTGCCGCTTGGGGATCGACCAGTAGGTGCGAAGCAGTGTCTTGCACTGGCGAATCATGGTTTGCGCCTTCCCCTTATCTTTTTTTATTGCCTTCCCCCTCGTTCATCATAGCAAACCTTGAAACGGATCACCAGCCCGGGGGGCGGTCTCCCTGGACCCCAAAGCCTCTAAACCTGGAGAGACTCGGGGTATAAAATCAACAATTATGAAATGAGAATATGAAAAAATACAAAAAAGTATGTTATTCTCCGAAAAAATACCAAAATGAAATATCTATAAACGAAATCTCCTGGGGAATTTTATCCGGTATATGCCATAAATACAATACCTTATGATAGACGCCGACCGTGATTCCGGGCCGTGGCACACCGCTTGCTCTTAAGGGAGCCATTGTTCGTCAACGCGCGCGTAAAACGTATTTAAAAGAGGGAGGAATGAGCATGAAAAAGATAGAGGCCATCATCAAGCCGTTTAAGCTGGATGGAGTGAAAGACGGCCTTGCGGCCATGGGTGTAAAGGGGATCACCGTAAGCGAGGTGAAGGGATTCGGGCGTCAGCTGGGGCACAAGGAGGTGTATCGGGGGGCCGAGTATCAGGTGGACTTTGTGCCCAAAGTGAAGCTGGAGGTGGTCGTGGAAGCGGCCATGGTTGGGGAGGCGGTGGCCCTGATTCAGGAAAAGGGGCGCACCGGGGTCATTGGTGACGGAAAGATATTCGTCCTGCCCCTGGAAGAGGTCATTCGCATCAGGACCGGAGAAACCGGACCCGGTGCCATTTAAGACATGAGGACTGAAA
>JAIPDZ010000067.1 GCA_021737425.1 Deltaproteobacteria bacterium | reverse complement strand
ATAAAAGATCTCCGGTCCCTTTTGGCTGGATTTGTGGGCAATATTCTGGAATGGTATGATTTTACGGTCTATGCCTATTTTGCCGCGGTGATCGGGAAGCTCTTTTTCCCCAGCGAAGACCGGATCGCCTCCCTGATCGCGGCATTCGGGGTGTTTGCGGCCGGGTATCTTATGCGGCCTTTGGGCGGTTTTTGTTTTGGGATGATCGGCGATAAACTGGGCCGAAAAAAGGCCCTGGTGCTGTCGGTTGCCCTCATGGCCATTCCCACCACCCTGGTGGGCTGTCTCCCCACCCATGCACAGTGGGGCTGGGTGGCCGCAGCCTTGTTGGTTTTCCTGCGGCTGCTTCAGGGGTTTTCCGTGGGCGGTGAATTTACCGGCTCCATCTCCTTTCTGGTGGAGAAGGCCCCGGCCGGCAGGCGGGGCTTTTACGGCAGCTGGACCACCTTTGGGGTGATCGGCGGCATGCTGCTGGGTTCGGGCGTAGGTGCATTGGTGACGAGGCTCCTTCCGCCTGATCAAATCCATGCTTTCGGCTGGCGCATCCCGTTTCTACTGGGTTTTGTGGTCGGGGTTTCCGGACTGTATCTTCGGGGGCAAATGGGCCAGGAGGATGTGATTGAAACCCTGAAGCAGGGGGAAGGGGTATCCCCGTCTCCTATCAAAGAGCTGTGGAAGCTGCATCGGAACGCTGCGGTTAACCTCTTTTTCTTCAACTGGGGATTTGCGGTTTCCATCTATTTGGTCTTTATTTATCTCACCAGCTATCTGCACAGCTTTCTGGGGATCCCCATGCACCGGGCCCTGGCCGCCAATACCATTGCCATGGTGTTTATGATGTGCAGTATTCCCCTTATGGGAAAATGTTCTGATCGCGTGGGCCGAAAACCGCTGTTGCTTATCGCCTTTGGAGGATTTATTCTGCTGGTGTTTCCAGTGTTCAGCCTTTTTTTCAAGCAGACCTTTATGGCCATATTGTCGGCCCTGCTGATCTTTGCTCTCATGGAAAGTATGCTTCAAGGGGTGGCACCCGCTGCCATGGCAGAGATGTTTCCGGCCCGTGTGCGGTATACAGGTCTGTCGGTGAGCTACAATATCGCCATGGCGGTCTTTGGGGGCACCGCGCCGGTTACGGCCACATGGCTCATCAAGGTTACTGGGCATAACATCTGGATGCCCGCGGTTTACCTCGGCTTTTCAGCACTCATCGGGTTTATTGCGGTGACCCGGTTTAAAGGGACGACAGTGGATAGGTCAGTTAACCCCTCCTGATTTTAGGAGGATTTTGCAATTATGGGTTGGGTCTTATACAAAACTGAAGTATAAATAGGGGCGGTTTTCCTTCACACATCAGATGGCGGCAAGAGCTAAACAAATCAGCCCCTGTCGGCAAAGGATGTGGCGCTGTGGAAGGTTTCCTTTGTGGGCGCCCACCGATAGACCGGGTCCATGGATAAGGGAAATGGGCTTTGGGTGGATTGCTGTGAAGGCCCTAAGGTATTATTCGGTCTCACTGACATTTACGTTTACGAACCAGGAGGACGCATGAATACTTCAAACGACACACACCTTAAGTCCATCGGGTACATCCTGTGGATCTTCGGTTTCACGGGATCGCATCGCTTTTATTACGGCAAACCCATTTCCGGGACCATCTGGTTTTTTACCTTGGGACTGTTGTTTATCGGCTGGATTATTGACCTTTTCCTGATCCCGTCCATGGACCGTCAGGCCGATCTCAGGTATCACAGCGGCCCTCTCGATTACACCATCGCGTGGATTTTGCTGACCTTTCTGGGATTATTGGGCATCCACCGGTTTTACATGGGAAAGTGGGGCACGGGGATTGTGTATTTGCTGACAGGCGGCCTCTTCGGCATCGGGTTTCTGTATGATCTTTGGACCCTGAACGACCAGGTCTCCCTGATCAACAGCAGACCCTGAATTGAACGAAAATCCGTGTTCAAGGAATCATCGGCGAAAATCATAGGGAAATTTAAGGAATCATGGTTTGTGGTTAACAAACTCTACTTCCTTATGGTTCTCCTTCTGCTGTCGGTAATCCATTCAGGCCTATTCTTGTTCGGGCTTCTGGTTTCCCTGCTATTGTACGTTCGCGGTATTTTACGGGCAAAGGTTCCCATTGAGCCTGACGGGAATTTTGAATATCAGACCCATATCTATAAAGAGGTCGGCAATACAGCCCTCAAACTGGATGTTTGGTATCCAAACCAGAGCAAACCTACCTACCCCCTTGTCTTCTTCGCCCACGGGGGGGGATGGATTTCCGGTTTTAGGAACCAGCCGAATAATGTGTCCTGGTGCAAGTTCCTGGCTTCAAAGGGGTTTGCAGCCGCCTCAATCGATTATCGGCTTGCCGTGCGAAGCAACATGGACCACATTCTGAGGGATTATACGGATGCACTCGATTTTATCAAAGACAACGCGGAGAGGTTACGGGTCGACAAGGACCACATTGTGCTCATGGGGTTATCCGCAGGCGGTCATCTTGCGCTCCTGTATGCCGCCTACTATACTTTTATGAATCATGCACCCAAGATGAAAGGAATCAAAGGGGTTTCAGTGTATTATTGTCCATCGGATTTGAGGGATGTATTTGTCAAAGGGCAGAAATCCCTGTTTGCCCGGTTTGCCACCATGGCCGCCCTAAAGGGAATGCCCCATCGCAAGCCGGAGCTTTATTACGAGTATTCTCCCATAGAATGGATATCCCAACGGATGGTTCCCACGCTGGTGGTACACGGCAAGAAGGATATGGTTGTACCCTATACGTCTTCCATCAACCTGGTCAGAAAACTAAAGGCCGAAAACATACCGTATCAATTTCTTCTCCATAAAGAAGGAGGACACGGGTTTGAGACGCATTTGAAAGATTTTCAGACCATACGAATACTGGACGAGACGGTCCGGTTTATGAAAAAACTTGTCAAATAGGTTCCATCATGCAATACCATTTGGGTCGTGCGGATCAGGGGATGTCAATCTTTTCAAACCTGTGGGATGGCTATCCGGAAATGAAAATCGATTTTTCCTATACCCCGAGACATATCATCTCCAATTCAGGATACATCTTCAAAGGGAAACATTACCGGTGCAGTTATATCTGTTTTCCCACATTCTATAATGCTCCTGAGCCCGGCACCGAGACTGTTCAACTGTACAATTTTCAACCCAAGGAGGAGATCCGGGCTTCGTTGATGATATTACACGGTTTGGGCAGTTCCAATATCAAGTTTTTGCTCTGGATGGGCAAACAGCTTGCGTCCGCAGGCATCAATACTTCCGTCCTGATATTTCCGGGAATTTACACCCGGGTTGAAAATGGCTCGGCCAGCGGTGTGAGCTATTTTCATCCCCATATCCCCCGCATGTACAAATTCTGGGAACATGCAGTAGTGGATACCCTTTCCGTAATTGACTTTCTGGACCAGCAAAAACTTTGGAAAAGCAACAACTGTCTTTTAGGATATTGTCTTGGCGGAATGATTGCCTCCATAATTAGTGTGCTGGATACCCGGATCTACCAGACCATGTTCATGACCATCGGCGGTCATCTCCCCAGAATACTGTTCGAATCCAAGGCCACCCGCTTTGTCCGGAAAATTATTCACAACGGGTTCAAAAACGAATACGACCTCCATGACAAAAAAAGGCTGTACACTGTCTATAGGGAACAACTCCCCGCCGTGGAAAAGATGTCACTTCATCAGATAATGAACAATGAAGAGATCCACCCCCTTTTCCGCATAGACCCGCTCTCCTACGCCCATCTATTGGATAAAACGAAAACAATATTCATCGATGCGCTGTTTGACAGTTCATTGCCGTTGCAGAGCCGAAGGCTGCTGTATAAAGAGATGGTGGGCGCGGAAAGATATATCATCCCCATCGGGCACGTCACCTGGCTCCCGTTTGAATATCTGCTGGCAAGATACCTAACGTATAAACTGCATATATATGACAGAAATATTATAAAGAGACTTTTTGTAAAGGAATCGGTGGAGGATCCGCTGGATGAGGTTTGAAGAACCCTGCAGCGAGCTGCAGGGAATCTCCCAAATGTAAGGAAACCGGGGACCCACCCAAAGGGTGGGGTGTCGGCGCAAAGCGCGGACAAATTTGACCATTTTGATTTCGCTCGCCTTGTTAAACCCTCCCCAGGAGGGCCGCAAAGCGGCGTTTAACAGGGCGAGCTAACCTTTAACCGCCCCTGGCGGTCCGCTGCCCCGCAAGGCGGGATTTCCGCTTCGCTCCAACAAGCAGCGGGGAATGCGCTCGCTGAGCATTTTCATAAGGGAAAGGAGAGACCAACATGGAAACAAAATGGTGGTACAAGGATTATCAGATCGAGGCCGGGTTGAAGCCCGGAAATGAGCGCACCAGGCCCTAATGGGGGCGGGTTCTCAAGAGGAGATCCACAATCCGTTCCAGGTGATTCACGGTGCTGCATTCCCTGACCATGGAGCAGTGTGCCCTGTAGGCCGGCATTTCCGAATCCGCCGTGCCCCAGAAGGAAGGCGGTTCAGGGGTAAGCCAGACCAGCCGGCCGCTTCGCTGGTACATGAGCCTCAGGATGCCGGTCTCCGGATTGCCATAGTTGGTCCGCCCATCCCCCAGGATGATGAGCGTGGTTTTCCGCCCCACCCGGTCCAGGGCTTTATCCCTGAAGTCCCGAAACGCCTGGCCGTAGTCGGTTCGTCCCAGGCCGAGTTCAAGATCCATGCCCCGCTGGAGCCTGACCAGGGCCTCGTCCACCGGGTATTTTTCAAACACCCAAGACGCCTCCACCAGGTTGGAGCAGAATATGAAGGAGCGGATCCTGGCCACCGCCTCGTTCAGACTGTACAAAAACAGGAGCATGAAACGGGCCACGGTCTGTACGGAACGGCTCACATCACACAGGACCATTAGATCGGGTCGGTCCAGTTTCCTGTCCTTCCAGCACGGCTCAAACAAGACCCCGTCATAGGCCACGTTGCGGCGCAGGGTCTTCCTGGGATCCAGGAGCCCTCTTTTGGCCTTCTTTTTTCGCCTTGAATACATGTCGTTGAGCCGTTTGGCCATGTTTTGAATAATGGGGCGCATGCGGTGAAAATCGGCCTGCTCCAGATTGGAGAGCCTCATATCCCGCAGGTATCTCTCCATGAGAGCCTCTGTGGCAGGCCCGGCAAATAAAGCGTATTGCTGCTCCACAAAATCCCTCACCTGCACGGAAAGACGATCCTTTTCGGCCTGCAGGATTCCGGCCTTTTCCTGGGAACCCCGCTGGTCCTGAGAGAGCCGCTGGATGTCCCTATCCAGATCTTCCACTCCCATGGCCGTAAGGATCCGATTGACATAGAGCTGCTTCTGGGTAAAAAACCACATTTTGGTGATGTCCGCGTGCTGGGCCGCCTCTCTCATGGCCATGGACAGACCGATGGTGTCGCCGGCCAGCAGCATTTGGCTGAGGGCGGAAACCTCTGATTCATGTTCACGAAGCGGCGGGGACGCTGATGCACTCGGGGTATCTGACAGGCTGTCCGGAGAAAAAAAGCGGTCAAAACAGGCGTCAAAGCGCTGTTTATCGTGGTGGGACTTGGCCAGGGTGGCCCCCAGGGCGTCTTTGAGGACCTGCCGATGCCCATAGCCCACCAGTCTGACTGCGGCTAAGGCATCCAGGCCCTCGGATGGGGAAATGCGCACCCCGGCACTTCGAAGGGCCGTCATCAGATGGTGAATCACCTGTTCCATGGCCTGGCCCCGGCCTCAAAGCCCCTTTGTGGTCTTTTGGAGTAGGGGATAGAGCTGGTCCTGGACCGTCTCGATATCCTCTTCAAACTTCAAAAAGGTGTTCAGTGTCTCCCGGATCAGATCCGCATCGAGACAGGTGGAATGGAGGAGCATGAGCGTTTTGGCCCAGTCAATGGTTTCACTCACTGAAGGGACCTTTTTGAGATCAAGCTGCCTGACCTCCTGGATAAAGGCCACCAGTTGGGCCTTCAGCTGATCCGAAATGCCGGGCACCCGAACCCGGATGATCTGTTGTTCCAGCCTGGGGTCGGGGAAGGGGATAAACAGATGAAGGCATCGCCGTTTGAGGGCCTCGCTCATTTCCCTGGTGTTATTGCTGGTCAGAAATACAAAGGGTTTTGACTGTGCCGTGATGGTGCCGATCTCCGGGACCGACACCTGGAAATCCGACAGGATTTCCAGTAAAAAGGCCTCGAATTCCGGATCGGATTTATCCACCTCGTCTACCAGGAGCACTGCGCCATCCGCCTGTTGAAGGGCCTTTAATAAAGGCCTGGGTTCAAGGAAATGGGGGGAAAAGAAGATGTCGTCATACTCATGAAGCCGGGTCATGGATGAAGACAATCCGCCAGCCCCTTTCAAGATGTCGTTCAGTTTATCTTTGAGGAGCTGGGTGTAGAGCAGCTGCTTGCCGTACTTCCATTCATAGAGGGCCTTTGACTCGTCCAGCCCCTCATAGCACTGAAGCCGGATGAGGGGGACACTCAGATAATGGGACGCGGTCTTCCCCAGTTCGGTTTTGCCCACGCCCGCAGGACCTTCCACCAGCACAGGCTTTTCCAGGTGGAAGGCCAGATACAAGGTGGTGGCGAGCTGCTGACTGCACACATACCCGCACCTCTCAAACCCCTCCTGAATGGTCTGAATGGACCCGAAGTTCATCTCATCATATCCCATCAATCCCGCTCCCGGTATGGCACCCTTTGGGTGATTTATGCGCCTTGGCCAGAATACCCTGCTGCTCGCAGCAGGGAGCTTCATTTTGGTATACCTAATATTTTCCGCCAAGTCAAAAATCGTGGGCCGCCGCGAGATAAAGGTCATGGGCGCCGAATGGGCGTTGGGGGCCAAGCCGAGGTTTCCTTTGACCGGCGCATGTGATACAAATGGATGCCTGCCGCTGCTGAAAATAAAGAAGGTAAGGAGGCTTTTTACGGTCCTATGAGAGCCCTTTTTATATCCGCCAATACGGAGCGGATCAATCTGCCCACCATGCCCCTGGGGCTGGCCTGTGTGGCCGAGGCCACCCGGCAGGCGGGGCATGCGATTACATTGATCGATCTGATGGCCGAAAGGGTGCCGGAGGAGAAGATCAGACGGGTGGCGGAGGAATTTGATCCGGAGGTCATCGGCATTTCGCTTCGGAATGTGGATGATCAGGACATGGCCGCCCCCCGGTTTCTAATGGATCAGGCCAGGGAGGTGGTGGTGGCCTGCAGACGGTTCTCCCATGCCCCCATCGTGTTGGGCGGTGCCGGCTACAGTATATTTCCGGCCAGCGCTCTTGAATATCTCGGGGCGGACATGGGGATTCAAGGAGAAGGGGAGGGGATCTTTCCCCGGTTGCTGGAGGGCCTTGAACAGGGGCGATCCGTTGCCCATCTGCCCGGGCTTTTCCTTCCGGGCCGCACCCCTCAAAACGGGCCGGCGTATGAAAGAGATCTGGATCGGTTTCCCCTGCCACAGGCGGATCTCTTGTCCACCAGCGGTTATCAAAAGGCGGATCTGTGGCTTCCGGTGCAGACCCGGCGGGGATGCCCCATGCAGTGCAGCTACTGCTCCACCGAGACCATTGAAGGACGGCTGATCCGCAGGCGTTCTCCGGCGAGTGTGGTGGCGTGGCTTTCCCTTTGCGTGGACAGGGGATTTTGCAGGTTTCATTTTGTGGACAACACCTTTAATCTGCCCCCTGCCTATGCCCGGGACCTGTGCGCCCGAATATGCGAGGCGTCACTAAATGTTAAGTGGCGGGGTATCCTCTATCCCGGAGGTGTGGATGAGCGCCTGGTGAGGGCCATGAAACAGGCCGGGTGCGTCGAGGTCAGTCTTGGGTTTGAAAGCGGCGCCACACCCACCCTGAAGGCATTGAATAAACGATTTACCCTGGACGACATCCGGTACGCGGCCCGGGTGCTGGGGGAGTACGGCATTGAGCGGATGGGCTTTCTCCTTTTGGGAGGCCCCGGTGAAACCCGGAGTACGGTGACGGAGAGTCTCCGCTTTCTGGATTCCCTCCATCTGGAGAGTAACCAGATTACCGTGGGCATCCGCATCTATCCGTACACCCGGCTGGCCGACATCGCTTATGAGGAGGGGGTGGTGGCCCCGGGGGATGATCTCTTTTTCCCCAGGTTCTATATGGTCCCCCACCTGTATGAATGGATAAAAAGGACCGTGGAGGAATGGCGCAAAGACCGGCCCCACTGGATGGTATAGGGCCCGGGGTATTTTATTGACCGACCGGTCGGCCATTTTTTTATTGACATGCTAATATTATAGGCCGTGTTCGAGTGGTGGATGGAAGTGTTCGGCCAAGAGCCCATGGTGCGCCTCTCCGCCCTGGGCGGTTCGGCCGCAGACCGACTACGGGCCATGGCCCGGGCCGGCATGGACACCTGGGGGCAGGAATCCGAAATATTCCCACTGGTCATGGAATTCTGGGCCGCCTCCAGGACCCCGGAATTCGAAGGGCGGTTCAAGGAGGCTTTTCGCCAGGCCTATGCCCTTTTTCGTAGTGCCCTGGGGGCGGTGATCGCTGACGGGATATCCCGGGGTGAGTTCTCTTCTCAGGTGGATGTAAAACGAGTGGCTGCCGCCTGTGTGGGAGCTATGGACGCCATCCTCCTTCAGGCCTGGTTCGACCCCGCGTTTCAACTGATGGAGACCACGGAAGGTTTCATGGACGTCTTTATCGGAGGGCTGGCTGCACCGGCCAAGCCTTCCCCGCATCCGGAGGCTGGATAATGCACAAAAAAAGTCTAATGATGACCCTGATCCTCATGGGCCTGTGTTTTTCAGCCCCTGCCTGGGCCGTAGACGCCAATGAAGTGGTCAATCGGGCCCATGAATACTTTCGAGGCCAGGCCTCCTTTTCCGTGGTGGAGATGCGCATTCATCGCCCGGACTGGGAGCGGGGCATGACCCTCAAGGCCTATACCCAGGGCCTGTCCGACAGCATCTTCTTTGTCATTGATCCGCCCAAAGACGAGGGCAACGGCACCCTCAAAAAGGGCGATGAAATGTGGATGTACAATCCCAAGGTGAACCGGGTGATCAAGGTGCCCCCTTCCATGATGAGCCAGTCCTGGATGGGCTCGGATTTCTCCAACAACGATCTGGCCAAGAGTGACGCCATCTTAAAGCATTATCAACACAGCCTGGAGAAGACCGAAGAGCGAGACGGTCACAAGGTTTACATCATCAAGTCCATGCCCAAAGAAGGGGCCCCGGTGGTCTGGGGCATGCAGCGTCTTGAGATCCGGGACGATGATGTGTGGATGTCCCAGGAGTTTTATGACGAAGATCTGGAGCTGGTCAAGGCATTGACCACTCAAAAGATCAAACAGATGGGGGGACGGCTCTTTCCCGCGGTCTGGCGCATGCAGAAGGCCGATGCCAAAAACGCCTACACCCAGGTCACCTACCAGGAATTGAGATTCATGGAGGATCTGCCGGACCGTATCTTTACCGTGTCCAACCTTCGAAACCCCCGGGACTTTTAAAGGGAGCGAATCCACCCATGTCTATGGATGCCAAAATGGCCTGGCGGAACGTGTGGCGGAATCCCCGTCGGACCTCGTTGACCATTGCCGCCATCACCTTTGCCACCGGGCTTTTGATATTTAGCTTCTCTTTTCAGTTCGGCTCCTATGACGCCATGATCAATGCGGCCATCCAGGTCCATACCGGCCATCTCCAGATCCAGGCCAAGGGATATCTGGAGGACAAGGACATGCGACAGGTGGTGGAGCACCCGGAGGCGGTGGCCCGCATTCTAAAAAATACTTCCGACGTGAAGGACTATGCCTGCCGGGCCAATGCCTTTTCCCTGATCGCATCTGAAGATCGCACCTACGGGGGGCTGGTGATCGGGATCGATCCCATAAGAGAGCCCCGGGTCTCCCGGATTAAGACCCTCATTCGCAAGGGTGCGTATCTGGATAAAGCCCATGGCGCCCAGGCCGTGGTCGGACAACTGTTGGCCCGGAACCTGAAAGTGGGATTGGGGGACGAGTTGACCCTCCTGGGGCAGGGCCGGGACGGTTCCATCGCCGCCACCGTGGTGACCGTCAAGGGCCTTTATGCCACTGGACAGGACGAATTTGATCGGTCCACCATCCAGATTCCCCTCTCTTTTTTTCAGGATACCTACGCCATGCGGGGTGCGGTTCACGAAGTGGTGATTCTGGGCCGGCATTTGGACCAGGTAAACCAGATCAGACACCGCTTAACCCCCAAACTGGCACAGATTGAAAACCCCAAACCCTTGGTGGCCTTGACCTGGAGCGAGATCATGCCCGGGTTGATCCAGGCCATCAAACTGGATTTGACCTCCGGTTTCATTATGTATTCATTACTGGTGATCGTGGTCGCCTTCAGTATCCTCAACACCTTTTTGATGGCCGTGCTGGAGCGGACCCGGGAGTTCGGGGTAATGATGGCCATCGGTATTCGACCCAACCGGTTGACCAAGCTGCTGCTCTACGAATCCACGGTCCTGACCCTCATGGGATTGGGTGTAGGGTGGATCCTGGGAGTAGGCGTCACCTACTTTTTTCAGCAGCACGGCATTGATCTGGCAGGATCTTCGGAGATCCTGGCCCAGTACGGGATTTCCGGTCGGCTGTACCCCCGATTGAGCTGGGCCAGTATGACAGTGGGGCCGGCCCTGGTCCTGATCATCACCATCCTTGCGGCCCTGTACCCGGCCCTCAGGGTCCGGCGTCTATCCATAGTGGATTCTCTGGCCTATGCCTGATTCCCTGGAGCTTGCACATGTTTTTTAAGATGGCCTGGCGCAATCTGTGGCGAAACCCCAGAAGGACCACCGTGATTCTGATCGCCGTGGTTATCGGGTTGTGGAGTCTTTTGTTTTTAAATGCGTTTATGCGGGGGGCCATTGAGCAGATGGTGGAGAACAACATCTCCATCCTGACCGGCCATCTCAAGGTCCAGAAGACCGGCTATCACAGCGATCCGGTTATTGAGAACTCCATTACCCAACCGGATGAGGTCAAAGGGGTGCTGGCGAAGGTGCTCCCCAAAGAGGCCCGTTACACCTCCCGGGTGCGGCTTCAGGTCGTGGCTTCCAATGCCCGGCACAATGCCGGGGTCACGCTGGTGGGCATCGATCCTGAGGCCGAGGCCGAGATGTCCTTTATCGGGGATGCGCCCCTTCAAGGCCGGTATCTGAGCGCAGATACGCCCCACAAGATACTGGCGGGCCGGGCCTTGGTGGAAAAAATGGAAACCCAGCTGGAGTACAAGCTGGTGCTCATGGGCCAGGATACCCAAAACGAGATTGCGTCCAGGGCATTTCGGATTCGCGGGATTTTTGATGCGGAACTGGAATCCACGGAAAAGCAATACGTTTTTGTGCTCAAACAGGCGGCTCAAGACATGCTCCGGATGGGGCCTGCGGTGTCGGAATTCTCGGTGCTGCTTCCCGAAGGAGCCTTACTCCCGGGGGTGGCCCAGGCCCTTAAGGAGGCCTTGCCCGAGGGCTATCGGGTGTATACCTGGCGAGAGCTTCTCCCGCTCATGGACGCCTATTTGAAGATGTTTGATGGATTTATCTATCTGTGGACCGTAGCCGTTTTCATTGCCATGGGGTTTGGTCTGGTCAACACCATTTTGATGACCGTCTATGAGCGCATGCATGAATTCGGTCTGTTGAAGGCCCTGGGAATGAAATCCGGCTGGATCATCCGGGAGGTCCTGGCCGAGGCCTTTCTGATTCTGGTCCTGGGCATGGCCGCAGGGAATGGGTTAGGGGTTATCACCGTAGAGGCCATGAGCGGCGGCTTGGATCTCTCTGCCTTTGCTGCAGGTGCGGAGTTTGCCGGGATGTCCCGAATCATTTATCCCCGGATCGTCCTCCAGGACATGCTGGTGGCCAACGGCGTGGTCTTTTTCCTGGGACTGGGGGTAAGTCTGTATCCGGCCCTCAAGGCAGCCCGATTTACCCCGGTGGAGGCAATGCTTCAAACCTGAGACAAGGAGGCAACCGTATGGCCATTGTGGAACTGACCGGAGTGACCAAGACCTACCAACAGGGCAAGGTCTCGGTACAGGCCCTGCGGGGAGTGGACCTGAGGGTGGAAAAGGGGAGTTTTCTGGCATTGGCCGGGCCTAGCGGTTCGGGAAAAACCACGCTGTTGAACCTGATCGGGGGCCTGGACCGGCCCAGTCAGGGGGATATCCGGGTGGACGAGCATGATTTTGCCCGCATGAATCAGTCCGAACTGGCCGAGCTTCGGCTTTTTAAAATCGGTTTTGTGTTTCAGTCCTACAATCTGATACCGGTGTTATCCGCCCTGGAGAATGTGGAGTTTGTCATGCTCCTCCAGAGGATTGGGGCAGCGGAGCGCAGGCAGCGGGCCGAGGCCGTGTTGGCCGAGGTGGGGTTAAGCGGCCTGTTGGAGCGGAGGCCCCTTGAACTCTCCGGAGGCCAACAACAACGGGTGGCCGTGGCCAGGGCCATCGTGTCCGGCCCGGCCATTGTCCTGGCGGATGAACCCACGGCCAACCTGGACTCCAAGACCGGCCAGGGGCTTTTGGAAATGATGAAGACCCTCAATGCCCAAAAAGGGGTAACCTTCATCTTTTCCACTCATGACAACATGGTCATGGACTATGCCCGGAGACTGGTCCTCATCCGGGACGGCCGGGTGGCGGAAGATCAAGTGAAAGGATCATGAGGGCGGACAGATGGTATGGCCTTATTTGGCCTTTTCTCACCCTTTGTTTATGGCTGGTGAGTCCAGCAGCAGCCGGGAGCACAGGCCAGGATAAAGACCGGCCATGGTATGAGGCCTTGGGGGTTGAGGGTGGGGGACACTTCCGGGTGGGCGGCTCGCTTTCCTGGTACCAGGGGAAGGATTTTATGCGGGTTCTGGGCCATAACCCGTTTGCGGATGCCTTTGAAGAGCTCCGTCTCAAGGCCCGGGTCTCTCCTTCAAACTGGTGCCGGTTTGAAGTCCACTACGAAAATATCCTTACCGGCGGCGATACCCGGCGGCTCAGCCAAGGGATGAATCTCCCCTTTACCGAGGCGGTGAACCCCTCCGGGATCGGGACCGTTCGGGCCATGAGCGATGACAGCCGGCTCATGGATCTCACGCAGGATATTTATGAAACAGATACCTGGATCTGGTACCAGCGATTGGACCGGCTCAACGTCACCCTTCTTCCGGACTGGGGGGTCATTCGCCTGGGCCGCCAGGCCTTGACCTGGGGCCATGGCATGATCTTTAACCCGTTGGATTTGTTCAATCCATTTGCACCCACCGACATTTACCGGGACTACAAGATCGGGGACGATATGGCCGTGATGGAATTCCCCCTGGCTAGGAGCAGTAATTTGCAGTTCTTGTATGTGGCCCGTCGCAACCCGGAGACCGGCCAGCTGGGCTTTGATGAGGCGTCCCTGGCCGGAAAGTTCCATTTTGCCCTGGGCACCAATGAGATGGAATTCCTGGCCGCCCATCACTACGAGGATGTCGTGGTGGGCATGGGGAGCTTAGGATACCTGGGGGCCGCAGCCTGGCGGGCCGATGTGAGCTATACCTTTCTGGGTTCGGAAGCCAAAGACCAGGAGGGGTTCGTGTCCCTGGTGGCGAATCTGGACTATTCCTGGACCTGGTGGGACAAGAACGTCTACGGACTGGTGGAATTCTACTACAACGGGCTGGGGGAGCGTAATTATTGGGACACCCTGACCAATCCGCCCCTGGCCCAGCGGTTGGCCCGGGGGGAGCTTTTCACCCTGGGACGTATCTATTTGGCCGGATCGATCCAGATTGAGCTTCACCCCCTGTTATCCCTCTATGTGAGCCTCATTACCAATTTGCAGGATCCCTCAGGTATCGTCCAGCCCCGTGCAGTGTGGGGCATCACCCAAAACCTGGAGTTGACCGTAGGGACCGATATTATTTACGGAGGTCCCGGTTCCGAGTGTGGCGGCATCGACATTCCCCAGAGCGGCCTGGTGGCCGGACCTCCTCAGCAGATCTACGGCTGGCTGACCTACTATTTTTGAGGCTTTCCACCCAAAAAGGTTCGGTTCCATTCTTTCCCTGTATCATAGGACCGGCGTCACAGATCTCACCGCCCGTTCAGCCGCGGCCAGGGCCCCTTCCAGATACCCCCCCTTGGGCTTCGGCCTTTCCGTGCCTGCGAAAGGAACCATGTCTGAACGGAACCGTCCGCCCGCTGAAGACGGCCCCTGCCGGCTTCGAACTGGCGATAGCCCTTAAGACCCGGTGCCTGAATCAGGCGGACCATTCCGGGTTGGATGTCAGGCCAGTACCAGGAGGGACCCAGGTCTGAAAAAAACCTTCATATTCGGGGCTTAAAATCCTGCCCCCCAGGCGGTCCCGGGCCTCCAGCACCATAAAAGGCTTCTTTGCAACGTTGAGCAGGCAGGCGGCGTACAGGCCGCTGATGCCGCCGCCGATGATGAGGATCTCTATTCTTTCCGTGGGGGTTGAATGGTCTTCTTCATTTGATTCGTACAATCTGCTTTTTCCGTATTGCCCTTTTTAGGATTTCAATGATCTTGGGTTCGAGGTCGTCCCAGGAACTGAAAATCTGTTTCCGTATGCGAAGCTCTCTCGGCTTGATGTGGATCCCTTCCACCCCGGGGAGGGCCATGATCTCCCGCACCGCCCGCTCTCCGATGGCGCCCAGGGTCTTGAGGGTATCCTCTGCCTGATCCAGGGCCGTTCGCTTGAAGTATTCCACCCGATAGCTGGATATATCCTTTTGGGTCAGAAAGGACCGGATCTCCAGGTTGGGATGTTTGTACACCTGTACTTCAGGAGATTGTGGTGAGTTGTTTTTTGAATCCATGGCATGCTCACTCCATGTGCAAGGAAGTTCAGGCCGGGTTACCCCGGTGGGCCCGCATCTTCTCTTTTAACACACAAAGACATCCATTGTCACTTGGCTGATGAGCGCGTATCCGGTTTCGGTGACCCTGAACATGGTTTCGATGCCGGCCGTGAATCGATCCGAAAACACCATCTTGGGCTCCAGCGAGAAGACCATGCCGGGTCTCAACAGGGTTTCCTCTTTCGGGGTGATCATGGGCGGTTCAATCAGCTCCAGCCCGATCCCGTGACCGATGAACCGCACCTTGTATCCGGGCGGTCCCAAAAACGACCCGGCATAGCCCAGTTGGGCGGCCTTTTGGACACTTAGGTCAAACAGGCGGTTGACGGGAATGCCCGGTTTGACCGCCTCCAGTACGGTGTCTTGGATCTCAATGGCTGCCAGGGAGGCATCCATGGCCGGTTTGGGCATGGACGAAATGGCAAACATCCGGGTCTCATCCGTGTGGTAGCCGTTCAATACCAGGGCCAAGTCCACCATGATGGGTTCATGGGGGGCCAATCTCTTGTATCCTGCACCCACCGGATAGGCCGCAGAGGTGCCCTCCCCGCTGGCAGGGGAATCCAAAAGCCCGGGCATGGCCCCGCTTTTGCCGCTCAGCACATGCCAGGGATACCCTTCTGTCTGAAAACCTCTCACCCTCAACTTCCCCCCGTGTCCGTGCTTTCTGGCAAAGGCCTCAAACTGTCCGGCAAATTCCATTTCCGTGAGGCCTGGGGCGATATGGTCCCGCATATATAGAAAGGTTTTATGAGAGAGTTCGGCGGCCTTGGACATCTCCTGGATTTCCCATCCGGATTTGACCATCCGGGTCTGGAGGATGAGGGGGGAGCCGTCCACGCACCCCGTATGGGGAAAGAGACGTTCATAGAAGCGGAATGTTCTCACTGGAAGCACATCCAGTTCAAACCCCAGGGTCCGGGGCAGGCGGCCATACCCATCTTGAATTCGCCGGGGAACCTCTTTTACGGATCCAATTTCCATGATGCGGGAAATGGGAGATTCTGCCTTGGCCCGGGGAAAATATCGTTTAATCAGGAGGAGCGGGGGGCCGTCCGCGGGGATAAAGAGGATTCCATTTTGGGCGGTGCCTGAAAAGTAGAATAGATCCACCCGCTGTACAACGAGCAGGGCCTCCATGTCCGATTTTTGCATTCGCTTTTGAACCGCAGAAATGCGGTTTTCGATTTCATCGGCCGGGATGTTGGTCTTTGGGGACATGTCACATAAACCTTGGGATGCCTCTTGTTTCTGAACTGCAAAACAGCCTCTGATCCGCCAACCATTGTTTTCCAGAAGCCAAATTTATACAATCTTTCTGGTTTTTTCCCGTGGATTGGTATACTCTATACAGGCAAAGTCAGGAGATGCTATGGTTTCAGAGCAGGGAATTGTGGAAAAGATCATGGGCAGGAAGGCCGTTATTCGAATCGAGCGGACCTCGGCCTGCGCAACCTGTGAATCCAGGGGACATTGTGAGGTCGGTTCCACCCGGAAAATGGTAGTGGAGGTGCTAAACGAACTGGGCGCCCAAAACGGCGATCGGGTCGAGGTCAGCATCCCCACGGGTTCATTTCTAAAGCTGACCCTCCTGGTATATCTGTTTCCCATTGTGGCGCTCATAGCCGGCGCTTATGCAGGGGAAGAATGGGCCGGGTTTGTCGGCATGAATCCCACTGTCGCTTCCATTCTAAGTGGCGGCCTCAGTACCGCCATTGCATTCATTGCACTCCGGGCCCTGGATCGACGGTTCCGCACGAGGGGTCAAGCAGGTCCTCGGATGACACGGATTCTATTTTGAACCCCTTGGGGAGTACGCCTTTTGGGATCAGGGGTTCCGGATTTCGGATTTTAGTTGCGTCAGTATTTTGGGTCGATCCCTGAGAAATAGGCAATCCCTCAAGTTGCACTTTCCGTCGATCACATCCCCGGCAAATGTTTCGCAATCCGGACATCCGCACATGCCGCACTCTTTTCGGGGTAGGGCTTCCACGATCCTTTTCACCCGGTTGAGCCGTTCAATGTTCTCTGCAATGGAACGCTCGGAATCTCCGGATACATAAAGCGATCGATCCTTTTCCGTAAAAAACCATCCCTTTTTATACTGGTCGATGACGTATTTGTATTTGATCCGTTTTTCCGAGCCGAACATCCTTCCAAACTTCTGTAAGAGGTGTTTGGCCCTGTACTTGTCCGCCACTGTAAAGGGTCCGCCGATGCAGCCTTCCCGGCATACCCGGCACTCCACGTAGTCCAGATCGTGCAGAAGCCCCATCTCAATTTTTTCCAGATACAGGATGGTTTCATCCATCCCGGAGACGGCCAGACAGTTTCTGTCCAATCCCGCGATCTCCCCTCCGGACATCCCCCAGCTCAGACCGATCCCGCTGGAATGGTGCAATACCCGATCATCTTCTATTCCATGCAGATTTTTCTGGATAGATTCGTAGATGCGATTGATGCCCACCGCCTTGTCCGCATGGGCATATTTCCGGTATACGGATTCCTTAATGAACTCGGTCATGGCCGGACACGGGGTGATGTTCAGGACCCTGACCTCTTCAGGTTTGTAGCCGTATTTCAGGGAGATTCTTTTCTTGGCTTCCCGGGTCACGATTTCCCGGGGCGTGGCCAACGGGGGGAGATGCTTTAACAGAGAAGGGAACCGGTAGGCGATCAGGTTTACCACCACCGGGCATGCCGGGGATATCAACGGGAAATGGGTGTCCCCTTTTTTGCGGTGGTCTTTGATGTACAATTCGACTGCGAAGTTAAACAACTCGCTGGTATAGGACTGATCGTGCACATAACCGAATCCCATTTTCCGGAGCGCCAGAAGGATATCATTGGGCAGGCAATCCGGGCCGAATTGGGAATAGATGACGGTGGATGGGCTGACCACCACTCGATCCCCTCCACATAGATCCTCATCCTGGAAACCGCTGGCGCTGATGGCGTTTCTGGGGCAGGTACGCATACATTCACAGCAGTTGATACACACCCCTTCTATGCGAGCCAGCCCTTCCCGGACCCGGATGGCCTTGGTGGGGCATGCCTTCATGCACACAATACACCCGTTGCATTGGTCTGCATCAATTTCAATGCGAGGTTTTTTGGCCCTGTTTTCAGATATGGCGGTCAAGATCCGTCCCTGAAATCAAAGGTGATGGTAAGGCGGGTCCCTTTCCCTTTCTTAGAATCGATCTTGAGGTCATCTGCATTTTTTTGGATGTTGGGAAGTCCCATGCCGGCACCGAATCCCATCTCCTGATATTCCGGTGTGGCGGTTGAATAGCCTTCCTGAAGGGCCAACTCAATATCTTCGATGCCCGGCCCCGCATCTGCCATTTCCAGTGTGATACGCTTCGGACAGACGGTCAACCGGCAGGTGCCGTCCCCCCCGTGCATAACCACGTTCATTTCGGATTCATAGGCGCATATGGAGACTCGACGGATGAGATCGGGCGGAAAACCCACGGATTTGAGCAGTTCCTGTACCTCGATGGATACCTCCCCGGCCTTCACAAAATCTCTGGCCTTGACAGAAAAGCTTTTGGTGAGGTCGGTCATGGCAATGCCAAAGCAAAATGCATGGTACCCTATGGGACTATGGGGTGAACTCGCCGTCAGGGGCGTCCATACGCTCTGAAACCCTTCCTTCCACTCCCCTGAGTCCCTGGGCAAACAGTCTTCCGCAGGAGGAGAACATGGTAAACGGTGTTGAAAGCAGCGGTAACTGGTGGTTGACGGCCAGCTGAATCACCTCAGATCTCGGTCGCTTTCTCCTCACAAATACGATCGCTTTGACCCCTGCGATGACCGAGGTGCGAATGACCTGGGCATTACACAGCCCGGTGAGCAAGACCGTGTCGGTGTTGTATCCGGTAAGCATGTCGCTCATGAGGTCGCTTGCAGTCCCGGCCTCAAGGGTCATGTCCAATTGGTCATCCCCCGTAATCACCTCTGCACGCAATATCTCTTGGATGTGGGCTAATTTCATAACCTGTTAGTTTTTTTCTATATAAATGCTACAAAACCATGGAAAAAGCATTTCCTGTAAGAGTTTCATGTCCTGCTGCATCACAGGTCGCATCGGAGACACCGGCGTGCTTCCAGCATGGCGGTCTGTTCGTCCATGCCCATCTCCACTTCCTCGAAATTGTCCACCCGGTCCCGAACCGGGAGTTCCTTTACGTGAGGTCGCATCAGTTTCTCATCTTCTTCGGTGGCTTCCAGGCGGGGGAGGGTGAGGTGCGGTTTGGGATACCAGTACCCGCCGTAGGGCTTTCCTCTCAGATAACAGTCCATGGATACCGCGGCCCGGTGTGCGGCCCCGATGGCCTGTACCACGGTGGCCGGACCGGTGACCGCATCCC
>JAIPDZ010000066.1 GCA_021737425.1 Deltaproteobacteria bacterium | reverse complement strand
AGGGCAGCCGGGCCGTTTACACCACGCATAGCCCGGTTGGTTACCTGCCCCGGGATGTGGCATCACTACGTATCCGACACGAGCGACTGATACGGCCGGACTCTCACCAGCAAGATTGCAGCCTTGTCGGCTGCTCCGATGACCTCTTGAATCATTTTTCTGTGATTGAGTTGGGGGCATTCCAGGACTTCTTCATATTCCAATACAGCGTCACATGGAACTTTGTACTCTCTCAACCGGTTGAGTGCTTCCTGCCGGGTAAGATTCTCCAGCCACTGGTTCACTATATGTTCCACATCATCAGAATATCGAAATCGTCCTTCTTGATTTTTGAATCTTTTATCAGCTTCAAGATCCTCCCGTCCAATGGCCTTTAGGAATGCATTCCATTGCGTATTATTGGCAACACATATGATGAGATGCCCGTCTTTTGCTTTGTATGAATTCCATGGTGCCAACCTGGGGTTTCTATTCCCGGTCCTGACCGGCATTCTTAGAGACATATTATAATCCAAGGCCTCATCCGTGACCACCGAGAAACAAGCGGCCTGCATGGCTATATCGATTTTATCCCCTTGACCGGTTTTCTCTCTTGAATACAGCGCTGCCAGGATACCGACCACACCATATAAAGAAGGGATCATATCCCCGATCCATGCCCCACATCTTGTAGGAGGCCCATCCGGATACCCTGTAATTCCCATAATGCCGCTGGTGGCCTGAATGGTGAGATCAAATGCGGTCCGATCCCTGAAAGGACCGTCCTGACCATAGCCTGAGATAGAACAATAGATAATTCCGGGATTAATTTCTTTTAAATCCGGATAATCAAGGCCCATCCGTTCCATGACTCCCGGGCTGAAGTTTTCGATAACGATGTCGCTCGTTTCGACCAAACGTCTGAATAGCGCTTTCCCTTTTTCCTCCTTTAAATTCAAAAAAACACTCCTTTTTCCCCGGTTTCTCTTAAGATAGAGAATGGACATATCCGTATCATTCTTCATTTCAAAGCTGACACCGTTGTGCCCGGCAAAGGGCGGATTCCATCGGCATGGATCCCCGATTTTCGGCCTCTCAATTTTGATAACATCCGCACCCAATGCTGCAAGGTTAAGCGTGGCATAGGGTCCGGACAGGTAAGCGGTTAAATCGAGGACCTTAATCCCTTCCAAATGCTTTCTCATGTTTCACCTCCATTCTGATGTTCGTGCAAGCAGTTATGCCCCTATATGGAGCCTCTGGGGGAGCCTCTCATGATAACCCAATGCTAAGGCCTCATGGTGACAGCAGGGAAGGAAGCCAGAGGACGATCTGGGGAAAGAAGAGCAGGAGCAGCGTCCCCATCGCTTGAAGGCCCATGAACTGTAACATGCCGATGTAAATGTCTTTGAGTTGCCACTCGGGCACGACACCCTTCAGCCAGTAGGAGGCCAAGGCCACCGGGGGGGACAGCCACGCCGTCTGAAGGCATACTGCCACCAGAATGCTAAACCAAATGAGGTTGATCTCGAAGGCCTGAATCACAGGGAGCACAATCGGCACCACGATGAGGACAATGGGGATCCATTCCAGCGGCCACCCCAGAATGAATATAATTAGCAGGATGATCAAAATGGTCCCAAATGGTCCCAGACCGAGTCCGATGAGGGCCTCGGTAATCATGGTCGGGGTCCCCAGGCGAGAGAAGACGGCCCCGAAGAAATTGGAGGCGCCGACAAGAAAGACGACCATGCCGGTCACCTCTAAGGTCTGCATCCCTGCCTTGTAGACCCTGGCCCATGTGAATCGACGATACGCTAGGATGAGGACCACGGCCCCGCATGCTCCCATGGCCGCGCCTTCCGTTGTGGTGGCCCAGCCAAATAGAATACTCCCGAGACACGCCATGACCAGCCCTGCGGGAGGTACGAGACCCACGCTGAGTTCCTTCAGGATGACCATGAACGAGTCCGCCCGCTGGTCTTTGGGAAGAGACGGACCCATATGCGGCTGAATAAAGCTGCGTACCAGGGCATACCCACCGAAGAGCCCGGCCAGAATGACCCCGGGAATTATGGCCGCAGCGAACAGATCCACCACTGACACCCCCACAATGGGGCCCATGACCACCAGCATGACACTCGGCGGAATAAGGATCCCGAGCGTTCCACCCGCGGTGATGATTCCAGACGACATGCGCACGTCGTACCCGCACTTATTCATGGTGGGCGCAGCCATGACACCGAGAAGCACGACCGACGCACCCACAATCCCGGTGGCAACGGCAAAAATCGCGGCACTGATCGCCACTGCGAGATAGAGGGACCCGCGCACCGGTGCAAGCAGCAGCTGAAAGGCCTTGAACAGGCGTTCCATCATCCCCGACTCCTCCAAAATCAGTCCCATAAAAAGGAAGAGCGGTACCGCCGCCCAGATGGGGTCTTCCATTAACGAGAAGTACTGGTACACCATCAGGTCGAATACGACCCAACCGAAACCGATGTATCCAAAAACGATTGACAGGATGATAAGAGTGAATGCAACGGGAAACCCGACGAACAGCGCCACTGAAAGGACGCAGATGAAAACAAGGCCGAGCGTCTCTGGACTCACAGTTGATGCCCCCGGAGTAACACATATAGATTCTTCAGGAACTCAGAGATCCCCTGAAGGATTAAAAACGCCATTGCCACGGCCATGATCATCTTCAGTGGGTATATGGGAGCCATCCACGCACTCGTAATGGCCCGCTCCTTCATAAGCCAGGACTCGTATGCGAACTGCCATGCGAACCACAGGAAGATGGAGACTCCCGGGAAAAAACAGGTGATATAGAAAATGGTGTTCAAAGCCGCCTGGGTTCGGGGACGCCACTTGTCGGATATGAAGTCGATGGCGATGTGCCCGCCTTTATAGAGCGCATAAACCGCCCCTGTCATTCCCAAGATGCCGTTGAGCATATAACTGATATCCATGGCCCAAATGGTCGGGCTGACAAATAGTTTTCGGACGATCACTTCATAGGCGAGAACCGCCATTAGAGGAAATACCAGCCACCAGGTGAGCCGCGCCAGCCAGAGCGTGATGTTGTCCAGAATCTTTACGATCCTCTTGAGTACATGCATCCTAAAAACCCCAGCTCGTGTTCAATGCAAAACCTGACCACCGGGTATCCGGTCCCCGCCCGGACCACGCCGTCATGGGCCACCCCACGCTATCTTCGACTGGTTTATCCCTTTGGAGGGCAAAGGCGGGGACACCGGCACTGCAAACTTCCACTCGGTTCCAGCTCCAAAATGACATACCCGCTGTGCCGGGTACCGCGCAGGTGCCCCTGATCCTTATGCATTTACCGCACTTACTTTTTTCTGCCTTCCACCAGGAACACGGAACTATTGAGAGACGCCTTCCAATATGGACGGATCAGGTCGGCGTACTCCTGCTGGGAATCCAAAACCTTTTTAAAGAAGGGGTCTTTGGTATACTTTTCCAGCACCTCGTCAGTAGCCTCCATATAGGCGGAAAAGATGTCCGGCGGCACCTCGTGAACGGTGACACCGTACTCCTCTATGGCCTTCGTCAACAGTTTTCCGTTGTCTTCCAGCAGTCGATAGAAGGTTTCCAAAACGGTAGCCCGGGCAGCTATCTTGATCATCTCCTGCAAATCCGGCGTAAGCTTTTTCCAGAAATCCTTGTTGATTATCAACTCCCACGTTGAGATCGGGAAATGGGCGCCCTGGAGGTAGTAGTGTTTCCATATCTGATGAAACCCCAAGGGAATATCGTCGTAGGGGCTCCCCCACTGCGCCCCGTCAATCACGCCCCGCTGACCCGCGGGAAGGATTTCACCGCCGGGCAAAAAGGTTGCCGGAACACCGATCTTCTTCCAGGTCTCGGCCACGAGACCCGGACCCGATCGATAGCGCCGGCCTTGCAGATCCTTCAGGCTTTTGATCGGTTTTTTGAACCAACCGACGCTGAGCGGACCATGGAAGCCCACCGGAAAGGCCACCAGGTTCATCTGGATCACGTCGCGGAAATACTCTTCATGAAGCTCCCGGCCAGGCCCAAAGATCAGCCAGGTCATATGGCCGAACTGGTCTATGCCCACGTTGCTCCCGCCACCCGCGGGCGGCGCACCAAACAGGGCGCCGGCCATGTGCTTTCCCGCGAAATACTGGCCGTATGTGGCGCCTGCTTCAACCAACCCCTTGTCAACGGCGTCCGGAATCCGCGCCGTCGGGACGATGGCGCCAGCCGGGAGTGCCTCGATGTCAAGTCGTCCGTCCGACATGACCCGAACCGCATCGGCGAGCATAACCACCGATTTATAGGATAGACTCACATTTGGTGCAGCCGTTTGCACCCGCATCTTGATGGGGTCGGCCGCACTGGCCGCGGGCGTGTACCAAACGACAAGCAGAAGACATATGGTCGGTATCACCAACAGCAAAACAATAGACCTATCCCTCATTTTTTGCCAATCCATAATCACACCTCCTTAAGTTAGTTACAGGTTAATAATAATTTACCAGCTATCGCCTTTCCATCGATCCATCCGACTATTTAATAAAGGGACACACTTCGAAATTGTTATTACACCTTGACCACAGGCAGTAAGTGGACCAGCAAACGGGAGTAAAGCCCTCTGCTTTGTGAAACTATTGTTAGTTGCGGCTCCGTATCTCGCCCCGAAGTTCTGTCTGGCAGGTTTAGGGTTAAGGGATGTCAATACTTACATAATCTCTTCCTTTGCTGAACCGATTTCTCCCATTCGCTTCATCGCAAACTTCGGAAGGTCTTCGTAAAGTCTTAGAAATTTGTCATTAATCTCATCATTCACCTGTTCAAATAGACTCGCCCCCTGGGTATCACACTCCACGATAAAGGGTCCAAAGTTTTCCACCTCTAACACCCACATGGCCTGTGCGAGTCCAAGCTCCTCTTTCCAGGCCACATCCTTTACGCCCAAAATTCCCCTGCCGTAAACGGCCCCCATTCCATAACCGATAGTGGTGAGGTAGACGGCCCCGTTTGGCTGAAAGCATGTTTTGTACACTTCTGAAGACATGCCGCCTTTTCCGATAAGAAAGCGAATCTTGTAGCGCTTGAGAAACTCGGACATATATTTGGCAAACCGAAAACTCGCGGTTCCAGTAATAGACGGAACATGGTAAACCCCGGGCTCAGTTTCTCTCACCGTGGGCGAGGCGTTAATGGTTGCTCCCCCCAAGGTTCTTATATCAATAGGAGGCTCCTTTTTTTTTTCGAAAATCATATCATAGAGGCCTTCCCGTCCCGTAAAAACCAGGCCGTTCAAGAAGACAGCATCCCCCACCTTCAGAGGTGCGATATCTGAGGCGCTGACAGGAAGTGTTAAGTTGAACTCTCGTAACATTTTTTGATCTTTACTTTCCATGTAATCAGACCTCCGGTCATCAAACAAAATTTGCAGTTCGGATCCAACCGTCGCACGTTGTGTTTATTCAATGGTTTCTCTACGGTAATAAGGCGTAAACCAACGCGGATCCTCTCGATATTCTATGCTGTTGTCAGGAAAAATGCGCACCGTTTTTCTTCTTTGTGCATAGCAGAACTGCTGGATACCAACGGGCATTCCACCCGTATGGGCATAAGCCACTTCGATATGTACGTCCAATACTGCTGAGTTTCCTTGAAATCCCATTGGCCCGAACCCGGCACTGGTCCCGATTTCAGCTAACTCCTCTTCCAATTTTGCAATTTCGGGATCCGGATTTCGATCTCCCACGATACGTAAGCAGGCCGCTTCTTTTGCCAATCGGACACACATATCTTTTGTGCCCCCCACCCCAACCCCTATGGTCGCGGGCTGGCATGCCATCCCCCGGCGAAGGAATTCAGCTAACGAATCCAGAAAGAAGCGCTTTAGACCGGGGATGCCGTCTGCAGGGAAAAGCATACGATAATCGCCGCCGAACAGGCCACCTTTATGCGTTACCGTGATATCCACCCAGTCTACATCGGGTTCAAAACTGTAATCCACCGTGGGCGCGTGCATCCCCACGTTGTTGTTATTATCCTTTCTTGTAAATGGATGAACCCGGTTGGGACGTAATGGGATGCTAACAGTGGTATCCGCAGTAGCCTGTCGAAGCGCTTTCTCCAGCTGGACCATTCCTCCCTCTATTACGGCATCATTACCGATTTTTACGTAATACCGCGGTAGACCCGTATCTGCGCACATGGCAACCCGATCTTTAGTAGCGGCGTCATAATTTTCCAAAATCTTGCCCAGCACGTAGCTTGAAAGCCGGTTTGTCTCTTGTCTTGAAAGTTGCTCGACTTTTTGGTAGGCATCCTTTGGGATATCAATGGCCGCTCTGACATTCAGCTCCCGCGCAGCATCCAGTATACTAGTTCCTCTTATCATTATTGATGGCTCCTTAGACGTTCTTTGGGGTGATGTCCGCCAAATGTCCAGTTGAGGTAAGTAGAGTAAGTTTAGACCCCTTTTTCAGCCCATTTATACCTTGCTTTGGTCGCTGTCTCTACCCGGCTTATGGTAAAGCAAATTTGCATATCTCATCTTCTAAGCAAACTCCGTACCAACCGCATGCCACACCGTAAGCTGTTGGAAAATCAATTTATTTTGCTCTGTATCGCTTGGATGACTTTATCAAGGGGGAAACCCAATACCTGACAGATTTGCCCAATTTTGGGCATACGCAAAAGTAGAGCGGGTATGAAGGGACATTGGCCTCCCGCACAGCGAGCGAACTGTAGGTTACGGGGATGCGCATAAAAAGGAGAGAAGGCCGGGATGGGTGCAGCCTCTCCCAGGACCATGGGAAAATCCTGTCTAAGAGAGGACCACCTCATAGAGGCCATATTCACCGGATTTGCCTTTGAGCCTGGCGTCCCCCACTTTACGGGTCTGAGCCAGTCCCTGGATCTGATCCCGGGCCGGTTGGGAAATGAGCAGTTGGGTGTTGTACCTCTTGTTGGCCTGCTCTATTCTGCTGGCCATGTTCACCGCGTCTCCGATGGCCGCGATCTTGCTCATCATGCCGGTATCAAAGCTTCCCACGATGACGCCCCCGAAATGGATGCCGGCCCGGATGCCGAAAGACCGGTCATACATCTGGGCAAGGTATCGGTTAAAGGGGATCAGGGCCTCTTTCATGGCCCGGACCGCGCTCACCGCATCCCATACAGGGTTTTCCCGGGGTTCCACCACTCCGAATAAGGCCAGGATCCCGTCCCCGGCCACATCGCTGATCACCCCTTTATGGTTCACGATGATTTCGTTCATGGTCTGATAGTAGCGGTTGAGGACATGGACCACATCATAGGCGGGAAAGGCCTCGGCAAACTGGGTGTAGTGTTCAATATCCGTGAAAAGGATCGCCAGATCCTTCTCCTGCCCCAACTTGCTCCCGGGACCTTCTTCCACCTGCTTGAGGATGATTTCAATATCCAGGTCGTCCACCACCGGCCGTCTGATCACCACGTCCCCTTTGATCCGGGTCTGACAGGCCAACCGGATGGTATCGGGAAAGGCCAGCTTTTGGGCCAGGGCCTGCTCCTTTTCGTTTCTCGGCAGGCAATTTTCCAGCCCTTCCATCACATAGACCCGGCAGGTGGAACAGCGGGCATTGCCGCCACACACATGGGTATGATGAACGCCGGCCCTGCGCGAGGCCTCCAGGATGGTCTCGCCGGGCGACACCCGGATGATCTTATTGTCGGTTTGAGAGAATATTTCGGGCATAAGCCGTAACCGTTTGGGGCAAAAGGCAAAGGAGGATTACAAAGCGGGGGCGAATGGTTTGTGTGAGGCAAACGGCTTGTAAACGGTTCCATGAGGATGCAGCAAAAGCCGGCGGACTGAACCGCACAACTTCAGATACCGAGGAATGCGCTCCGGAACATATCGCTTTTCAAAAGCTCCTGACCGGTTCCCTCGGCCACGATTTTTCCGGTTTGAAGCACGTATCCCCGGTCCGCCAGATCCAGGGCCTCCCGCACATTCTGTTCCACCAGGAGTATGGTCATCCCCTCCGCCTTGAGCCGCCGCACCGTATCCAATACCTCATCCACCAAAATGGGCGCCAGTCCCAAAGAGGGTTCATCCAGCATCAAAATGGTGGGATTGGACATGAGCCCCCGGCCGATGGCCACCATCTGCTGTTCGCCGCCCGAGAGGGTGGAAGCCGCCTGGAACCGTCGCTCCTGCAACCGGGGGAAGAGGGTATAGACAAACCGGAGATTCTTTTCAATGGTACCCCGGTCGTGGAGGACATAAGCCCCTAACCTCAGGTTTTCCTCCACGGAAATGGGCTGGAAGAGCATCTTTTCTTCAGGTACATAGATAATCCCTTTACTCACCACCGCTTCGGTTCGCAGCCGCTGGATCTCCTCACCCTGGAACACCACCCGCCCTTCAAATACCCGTTGCGTTCCCATTATGGCCCTGAGGAGGGTGGATTTTCCCGCACCGTTGGACCCCACCACGCACACGGTTTCGCCGGAGTCCACATGAAGGGAGATATCATGGAGCACCGGCAGCCCTGAATACCGGACCTTGATCGCTTCTAATTGGAGGATGTTTTCGCCCATAAAAAAACCCGATTTGGGGCAGGCTGGCGCTCTCAGCCGGCGCTGCTCCTTTGTTCTTTTACATACCGCTCCCCGAGGTAGGCCTTGATGACCTGTGGGTTGGTAGAGATGGACTCTGGATCCCCTTCGGCAATCTTTCGGCCGTAATCCAGTACAATCACCCGGTGGGTCACCTTCATCACCAGTTCCATCACATGCTCGATGAGCATAACCGTGATCCCCATTTCGTCGTGCACGTGCCGGATGCTGGCCATAATGGCCTCCACTTCATTGGGATTCAGCCCGGCCGCCACTTCATCCAGCAACAACAGCTTGGGGTCGGACCCGATGGCGGTGGCCATGGTCACCCGTTTCTGTGCGGCCACCGGCAGTTCGCTCACCATATAGTCGGAGAGGTCCCTGATATTCAATTCCCGGAGGATTTGATCCGCATGGGCCCTGGCACGGGACCGGGAGGCGGTTTTCATGAAACACCCCACCATCACATTCTCTTCCACGGTCAGGTCTCCGGCCGCCACATACACCTGAAAGGTCCGGGCCAGCCCTCGCCGGGCCACCTCGTGGGCCTTCAGGGGGGTAATGTCCTCCCCGTCAAACACAATGCGGCCCGAAGTCACCGCATGCAGCCCTGAAATACAGTTGAAAAGGGTGGTCTTGCCTGCTCCGTTGGGGCCGATGAGACCCACCAGCTCTCCTTTTTCCATGTGAAAGGAGATATCGTCGTTGGCCGTCAGGCCCCCGAAATTCTTGGTGAGATGTTGGACTTCAAGGAGGGTCATTAGGCACGCTTCCTCCGTCTGATCTTTTCAATGATGCCCCACACCCCCCGGGGTTCATAGGCTGAAATCAGCATGATGATCAGTGCATACAAAATGAGGTCGATTCCCACCAGTCCGGCCTGGGCCCCCAGCCATTCCTTGAGATAACTCTTGAGGGGAATGAGGATTCCCGCGCCGATGATGGGTCCCCACAAAGACCCGGCCCCTCCCAGCATGGCCATGAGGGCGATCAGGATGGAGATATCCAAACTCATGGTGTCTTCCGGTTCAATATTCTTGATATAGCAGGCGTGAAACGACCCCACCACGCTCACAAACCCGGTGGCAATGGCATAGGTCTTGATTTTGGCCCAGTGCACATTGATCCCCAGGGACCTGGCCATATCCTCGTTGTCTTTGATGGACCGGAGCTGATACCCCAGCCGCGATTTTCTGAACCAGTTGATATACAGTATCCCCAGGAAGAAGAAGCCCAGGATAAAATAGAAATAATAGATATCCTCCCTGAAGATGAGCCGCAGAAAATCCGGCGGATGATATTTGATGGGGGAGATCTCCAATCCCCTGGCCGCGCCCACGAACTCCCAGACCTCGAAGATGTCTTTCAACACCAAGGAAGTGGCAATGGTGGCAATGGCAAAATAGTGTCCCTTGAGCCGGAACAGGGGGTAGCCGATGATAAAAGACCAGGTCACCGCAAAACAGACCCCGATGGGCATGGACACCCAGAACGGGATATCCCAGCGGATCAACATGACCGCCGTGGTATAGGCGCCGATCCCCACGTACTGGGCCTTTCCCAGATCCACCTGCCCGCCGTAACCGCCGATGGTATTCCACCCCATGCCGTACAGCGCGAACATGAGAAACTGGATCATGGTGGACATGGCAAAAGAGGAAAGGGGAAATAGCGGGAAGATAATCAGACACAGGGCCACCGCCCCTGCCACAGTCAGATCCAGGCGGGGAAAATCAGAAAAGTCGAGGGCGTTTTTTATTGTTTCCATCCAAACAGCCCCCTGGGTCGAAATACCATGATCACGAAATAGGCCACATAGACCCACATGTACTTGAATGAGGTCATGGGCACATCCATCATCCACTCAAATTCAAAGGTGTAGGACATGAAATCCCAGAAGCCGGGGATCTCGGTGATCAAGCCCACCACCAGTCCTGCAAAAAAGGCCCCCGGCACGCTGCCGAAACCGCCCAGGGCCACAATGGCAAAGGCGATCATGGTGAAGAGGAGACCCACAAAGGGGTTTACGGACCAGAAGTTGACGATCAGGGCGCCGGCAATGGTGGCGGATCCTCCGCCGATCCCCCAGGCCAGGGCATTCATGCGTTCGGTGGGGATGCCCATGTACCGGGCCCCCTGGGGATTCAAGGCGGTGGCGGTAAGGGCCTTCCCCACCTTGGTGCGGTTCATAAGGAGCCATACCGCCACAAAGGCCGCCACCGAAAGTCCGGCAGCGGCCAGCTTTGTGGCCGGAATGATGATGCCCATCCCCAGTTCAAAGCTTTTGCCCACCAGGACACCGTGGTGCAATGACCGGTCTTCAGAACCGAAGATGAGAAGGGCCAAATTTCTCAAAAACAACATGAGCCCGAAGGTCCCGAGAAGCTGGGCCACCATGGGGCCCCGCATGACGAACTTGATAAACCCGTAATAGCAGATAATGCCCAGGGCAAAGCCCACCGCCCCCGCCACCGGGAGGGTGAAAAGCGGATCCACACCGGTGGCCTGGGCCGTCAAAAGGCCGGTGTACATGCCGATCATCAGAAACTCACCGTGGGCGAAATTGACAATGTCCATCACCCCGAAGATGATGGTCAGACCCAAGGCCACCAGGGCCAGCACCATCCCGATGAGCAGTCCGGCAAACAAGGAGCTTACGAGGATGTCCACCAGTATCTCCTAAACAGACATAGTAAGAAACGTGCCCGCTTCCCGTAAAATCAGGAAGGGGGCACGAAACGGTTGGAAACAGATTAAAATTCAGGAAATGGAAAAATCATGTCTGCTGAGGACACGTCAAAGGGATAGACGATCTCCAGTTCCATCTTGCCGTCTTTTCCTTTCTGGTACTGACCGATCAGGCCGGAGCCCAGGACGTTCTGGCCCAGCTCCTTCCCCTTGGTGGAGAACCTGATCCCCTTCCAGGGAACCACCAGATCTTTACCCGGGATCTCAATACTGTTGGCTGCGGCCTGTATGGCCTGGGGCTCTGTGGAGCCCGCCTTTTCCAGCACGGCCACCCAGGTCTGAAGTCCGGTAAAGGCCCGGGCCGAAGCACCGCCCAGATCATTTCCGGTCTTTTCCTTGTACAGATCATTCACCTGGCCGGCCAGTTTCTTGATGTCCACCACCTTGGGGAGAAACACGGTGCGGGTCAGGATGCCGTTAATGCTGTCCCCCAGGGTCTCTCTGAACTCGGGTTTTTCAAAGCCCGCATCCTGGCCCCACATGATCTTGGGATGGGCCTTCTGGGCCTTCAGGGTCTTGACCAGCAAAATGGCGTCCGAGGTGTAAGAGGCAAAGAGCATGACATCAGGCCGGGCCGCTTTCAAAGAGCGCACCTCACTGGACAGGTCCACGGATTTGGCCGCGTACAAGAGGGATTTTCGCAGCTTAAACCCGTATTCCTTTGCAAACTCCTCAATAAGTCCGGAGACATGAGAGCCCCATTCGGTCTTTTCACAGGCCGAGGCAAGGGTGTTGATCTCTTCGCGGGGAACCGCTTTCACGCCCTGCACCTTCCCCTCGGTGAGACCCACCAAAAATTCAAACAGGTCTTTGGTAAACCACCTGTCATGAGGGGTGGTCCGCCAGAACCATTTGAAACCCCGCTCGGTAAGACCGGGAGAGGTGGAAGAGCCGTTGATCATGGGCACCTTATACTGCTCGCACACGGCACTCACCGTCTTGGTGACCGAGCTGAAATAGCACCCCAGGATGCCGTCCACCTTATCATCTAAAATCAGTTTCTTGGCCAGGTCCGCCCCCAGGGTGGGATTCCCCTGATGATCCTTGATGATCAGCTTGATCTTGGCGCCGCCCAGACTCTTGATCCCCTGGTTCTGGGCCATGGGCATGGCCAGGTCCGGCATGGCGCTGTTGGCGATTTTGGCTGCCAACTCCGCACCGGCACGAAGCTCCCGGCCGGCCGCGGCGGCCCCACCGGTCAGTGGGTAGATCACGCCGATCTTAATCTCCTTCTGAGCCCAGGCCCCGGAAGGCACCATCCACAGGCCCACGGCCAACACGGCTAACGCAAACATTCCAACTTTCATCCATGATTTCATCTTCTTACCTCCTTTTCCCGGGCAAAGCCCTTTATAAATTTTCGGTCTCCTCTGTACATCCACTTCCGGCAATTGACGTTCAAACTGCCTGATCTGAGAAATCTTTGCATTAATTGAAAATGACTATAGAATAGGGAGGCCATGAATGTCAACCTCCGGAATACAGGTCCCGGATATTCCCCATGAAGTCTCTGCATGCCGGGAGGGCCGTGGGACCGTGACACGGACGGGTCGGTCAGGATGGGGGCGCTTTCATTTCCCCGCCATAACCCTGTCAAAGGCTTCCACCACCGCATTTGAAAAGGCCTCGTCATTGACGTGTGCAGGAATTTTGTGAACGGCTCTGGGGTTTCCGAGGACTCCCTCAAGGCCTTGGATAAAACTGCCCGGCCCTTCGGGATCATACATGGGACCGTTGGGATGATCGAACGCCGAAAGACCCTTTTGGGGGATCAAAATCTCCACCGGCCCCCGCGCCTGGTTGCAGAGCTCTCCGACCACACGCCCTATTGCTTTGAGTTCCTCGCCCGAGGTCCTTATGGTGGTTATGGCGGTATTGTGTGAATGGGATGTTCTGCCTGGAAATTTCTCCTTTGCGCGTTTTAGTGTCCCGGTAACGATGAAGTCGGTGTTTCCGGGGATGAGCAGGGTGGGAATTCCCTTCTCCATGGCGGCCCTTCCCCTGTCAGGGCCGGCGTTGTAATCCCCTCCGAAACGGTGGTCCGTCAACTCATGCAGGGACAGATCCACGGCCGCGACCACGCTGTGCTCCCGGATGAGTTCGTCCATGGCCTCTCCACCGGAGCCCACGGTGTGAAACACGACCACCTCGTATCCTTTTGACTCCAGCTTCGCCCTGACTCGAACGGCACACGTCTCGGTTGTGCCAAGGGTTGACAGCACCACCAACGGTTTCCGCTCACCCTGCAAAGGCTTCTTATAGCGAACAATGCCGGCCATGGCCGCGGCCCCGTTTCCCAGGACCGTGCGGGTTGCACGGTTCAGGCCTGAGAGATCACAAACCGAATGCAGCATCAGGATATCCCGGGTCCCCACAAAAGACCGGGTGTCCCTGGATGCCATGGTGGTGACCATGAGTTTTGGAAATCCAAACGGAAACCGCCGCATCACTGCCGTTCCCAGGGTTGTCCCCATTGAACCGCCGATGCCCATGACGCCCCGCACATTTCCCTGTTTTACGATTTCTTGGGAGCAGGCGATCGCACCGCGGATCATTTCACTGAGTGCCTTACCTTCGTGCCCTATGCTCCTTACCGCCTCCAGGGTCGTTCCGGCGGCCCGGGCCACTTCCTCCCGCGACACCTCCACCCGGCGATCACACTCACCCATAATTCCCGCATCAATAATCAGAGTTCTCACGCCCGCCGCCTCAAGACAGGATTCCACGAAACCGGCCAGGTCCCCTTTTGTATCCATGGTCACAACCAGAAGCACGTTCCTGTCGTCCATCCGTCTTTCTCCTTTTAGTCCCGCCCCGGGTCGTCTGAATGAATCGGAGAACCCTGGATGCATTCTTCTAAATGTGAGGGGTTTTTCTCATGAAGCCTGGATGACACCTGGTGCGAAGTGTCAAAGATTCCCTTCGGCCAGTTCATTCATTCTCTCTTGGATTTCCTGGTGTGCTATTTTTTTGGCGCTTTCTGAAAGCAACCAGAGGTCAAGCTTGCGACGCAATCTTTCAACGGACTGGTCAAGAGTCAGGTCAAAACGGTTTCCGTTGATGCCCACCGCGGCCTGTGAATATCGCCATAATTTATCTGCGTCCTTGACCAGCATGTCGTTATGCGAAACAGCCTCCTTTCTGGAATCGTGTCCCTCAATGATTTCCTGGATTTCCAGAGTCTTGTCCTTCGGGTAATCGATGGACGCAAGGATCTCTCCAGCGATTTTCCCACCTTCAACTTCATGGACGCGGTTCCATTTAGGTTCGGTGGCATGGGGACCGAAAGCCTTCAGCTGCATGTTTTCCGGTACCTTCTTCCACCCCACGTCATGAAGCAGGATGGCCGGAATGACGATGTCTTCGTCTCCACCTTCCATTTCCAGCAGACGAAACGCAAAGGCCGTGGAGATTGCTGTATGAATATCATTCTTTCGGGTATGGAGAAAAGGTTGAGCCAACTCCCAGATCCGTTTGTAGATGCCGTTCAGTTTCAATGTATGTTTCAATTTATCCTCTTCCGCAATTGAAGAACCCTGCAGCGAGCTGCAGGGAATCTCCCAAATGTAAGGAAATTTGACCATTTTTTATTTCGCTCGCTAACCTTTAACCGCCTCTGGCGGTCCGCCGCCCCGACAGGTCGGGATCTACGCTTCGCTCCGACAAGCAGCGGGGAATGCGCTCGCTGAGCATTTTCACCTGGGTGTTACAGGTTTCCTTTACCATTCGCCAATGGGAGCAGAAAGCCGGTTAGGATGCGATTGGTCGAATCATCCTGTCCATGGCCTCTGCGGCAGATTGGGCGAAACCCGCGTCATTTATGTGGAGGTCAAGCATCCGGACCTTAATTTCGGGGTGAAGATGGCCCTTGATTTCCCGGATAAAGGCATCTGTGATCTCCACATCATAGAGGGGGCCGTTTTCACAATCAGCCTCTGACCAACCTTTGAGGGGGATCAGGATCTGATTATGAGAAGGGCTCTTGTTCAGCCTTTGCGCGAGTTGGCGGGCCATTTGGCGGGTTTCTTCTTGGGTCAACCTCACTGCAGAACGAAAATCATAAAAGAATATTTTTCGGTTACGGTAGGGTTGGGGGATGTTCTCCCTGGTGAATTCGAGTACGGCGCAATCCAGCCCTCCGGGGACCACCAGCCGGGGGATGTTCCTTTCAGGCGGCGGCTCAAATCGCCGGGGGCCGATACCCCGACAGTAACCCCCTTTCAGTTCATCTGCGAGTTCATGGGTAGCCAGGTCCAAGATACCGCTGAAGCGCCCCTCTGCTGCCAATTCTTCCATGGCCATGCCCCCGGTGCCGTTGGCATGAAAGCAGACCACCTCGTATCCCTTCTGTTCCAAATGCGCTTTGGCGGCTTCGGCGGCCGTGGTGATAAAACCGAACATGCTCAGGGCTATGCATTCATTTTTCCCCTGAGGGCGCCACTGTCCATCCGCCATTCCGCAGACAGCCCCCGCGGCCCTGTCCACAATTTCCCCCAAAATGCTGTTGATCCCCAGGATATCCGCAACGCTGTGCATTATGGTGATATCACTCGTGCCGACAATTCCGGACATATCGCGGGAGGCTACCGTGGACACCATGACCTTGGGGAACCCTAAGGGCAAAATGCGCATAATTCCGGTTGCCAGGTGAGTACCGGTCCCTCCGCCCAAGGAAATGATGGCCGAGATACGGCCCTGCCGATAGAGTTTTTTAACGAGCTTCTTCCCCCCCTCGAGCACCGTCCGGATGCGCTCGTCTCTCCCTTTTGGCCCCGATGGATCCTCAATCAAATCGTGGAACAGGTCGTGATCGGCACGGAAAGGGGAAGGCGAGCGAGTACCCAGGTTCATGGTCTTTACGGAAAACCCTCTGGCCTCGATGCGCGATTGTAAGAATAGGTGCTCCTCAGCCTTTGAATCAAAGGTCCCTGCAACCAGGATAGGGAGACGCGTCGCCATTGGGCCTCCGGGCATTCTACCCTTTTGCCTCTTGTTCCTCGGATGCGGATTTTCTGGCCCGAAAACTGGCCCGGAAACGATCCCAGAAGTCCTTGTCCACATCCTGCCAGGCAGCACCCCACCGTCTTTCAAAGTAGGAAGAAGGGAGCTTCCGCTCCCACGATTCCAGCGGATTCCTCCCTTCCTTTTCGGCCTTCAATATCCCGTTGAGGAATTCGGCCATTCTGTCTATTTCTTCTTTTGGAATATAGGAGACAGCCCCTTCCTTAATGGATTTGGTGAGATGTTCCGGGGTAAAGGCGTGAGCGGTTAGCATGGCGGTGGGGATATTCTTTTGGGTGGCCATTGCCAGGAGACCGTATCCGTCAACGCCCATGATATCAAGGACGGCAAGGTCAAACTCCTGGGATTCCAATAAGGTTTTCGCTTCCTCATAGGAGGTGGCCCTAACGGTTTTGCACATGCTGAGGAGTTCTTCCAGCACATCCAATACATCGGGTTCATCGTCCACTATGAGTATCTTCTTTCCTTCCAACAGGTCCGGACCGGACATGGTAAGCACCTCCCTCTTGTAACGCTACTGAAATATGATAATCCTGGAGAAATCGGTTGATTTCCCATTTCAGAGATTCCATCCTCATGTACGGAAGGCCAGACTACCGTCCGGCTGCCTATGCGTCAAGAGCGGAGTCCTACTTTTCTCTTTCTTTCTCCTGAATGGCCGTGAAAACCCGTTCGGGGGTCAGGGGGAGCTCATGAATCTTGACCCCCACGGCATCATAGACGGCATTTAAGATGGCGGGAATGGTGGGCATGATAGCGCCCTCCCCCACCTCCTTGGCGCCGAACGGGCCGTTGGGCTCGTTGCTCTCCACAATGATGGTGTCCACATTGGGCATGTCTAAGGCCGTGGGGATTTTGTACTCGGCCAGGTTGGCATTTAAGATTCTGCCCTTGTCGTCAAACTTGACCTCTTCAAACATGGCCTCGCCCAGACCCATGGAAAGAGACCCCTGCATCTGGCCTTCTACAGAGGTACGATTGATGGCAAAACCGCAGTCATGGGCATCGGTCATACGATCAATAATCACCTTTCCGGTCCCCTTGTCCACGGTTACCTCCACCACCTGGGCGGACGGGCCGTAGGCCGGGGACGTGCCCACGGTGGCGCCCTTGAATTTGCCCCCGAGGTCGCCGGGTTTATAGCTGCCGGTCCCGACCATGGACCCGCGGGTCAAATAGGCGATGCGGGCCGCTTCTCTGAATGTGAGCGGTTCATCCGGATCCGGGTTGTCTCGAAACCCGCGATGTTCCTTGGCATAGCCGGTCCGAAGGATGCTGAAATCCGGGGGTTCATCCGTAAACACAATATACCCCTTCTTGATATCCATCCGGTCCGGGGAGATTTTCAGCTTATCTCCCACCACCTCTAAGACCTGGCGTTTCAGGTCCTCTGCGGCCTGCTTGGTGGCGTGCCCGGTCATGAGGGTCTGGCGACTGGAATAGGCGCCCAAATCCACGCTGTAATCCGTATCCCCCGAAGAGACCTTGATGTGATCCAGCGGCACGCCCAGGGCTTCGGCTGCGATCATGGCCATGGCGGTATCCGACCCCTGCCCGATTTCGGCGCTTCCGGTCAATACATGGGCGGTCCCCCCATCCTCGCTCAATTTGATCACCACCGTGGAATGGGCCGTTTCCGATCGATATATGGGATAGCCTGCGCCGGACACGAAAAAGCCGCAGGCCACGCCGATCCCTTTTCCTTCCGGCATTTTCCCCTTCTTTTGGTTCCATTGGGAACCGTCTTTCACCGCTTCTATACACTCTCTCATGCCGAAGCTGCTGGTATTAAACTCATTACAGGTGATGTCGCCCGCCTCCATGGAATTTCTGAGCCGGATCTCCACGGGATCCATTCCCAACTCCTCGGCAATAAAGTCGATCTGCTGTTCCCAGGCGGCCCGGGCCGCCACGCCGCCGTGCCCCCGCTGGGCACCGCAGGCGGGCCGGTTGGTGTAGATGCGGTAGCCGTCGTACTTCATGTGGGGCAGACGGTAGGGGGCCCCCAAAAGCGACCCCGCATAATAGACCGTGGCAATGCCGAAACTGGCGTATGCCCCCCCTTCCAGGTAACATTCATTGGTCAGGGCCATGAGGGTGCCGTCCTTTTTAACGCCGGTGGTCAGAGTGTGTTTAAACTGGTGCCTGGCCCTGGAAAACAAAAAGACCTGTTCCCGGGTATAATTCATCTTGACGGGTCTGCCCGTCTTCATGGACAACAGGCAGGAGGCCAGTTCCATGGAATTGGTGCCCGCCTTGGGTCCGAATCCGCCCCCCACATAGGGCTTGGCCACCCTAACCTTTCCCACCGGAATCCCCAGTACCATGGCAATGATCCGCATCACGTAATGCGGTACCTGGGTGGAGGAGTGAAGAGTAAGGTAACCGTTCCGGTCAAAATCCGCCACCACGCCGTTGGGCTCCAGAAACGCCCCGTCCTGTCGTTTGTTCATAAACGTGTCGGTGCGAATAAGGTCGCATTCGCCAAAGGCTTTTTCCACATCCCCGAACTCCTGGTGGACCTCTGCACACACGTTGCGCGGGTACTTGTCGTGAAGCTGCGGGGCGCCTTCGGCCAGGGCCTCTTCCACTGAAAACACGGCGGGCAGTTCCTCATAATCCACCTCAATCAAAGATACCGCTTCCAAGGCCGTTTCCAAATCCACTGCAGCAACGGCCGCAATTTCATCCCCCACATAACGGGCTCGATCCTTGACAAAAAGGGTTTCATCGTATCGCGCAGGACTGACCCCGTACGGCACCATGCCCGCGTCTTCGGCGGTCACTACGGATTTGACGCCCGGGAGCTTACGGGCCTTGGAAACATCGATGTTCAGAATCCTGGCATGGGCATAGGGGCTCTGCAGCAATGCACCATAAAGCATCCCGGGCAACTTGATATCGTCCACGTATACGGCCCGGCCCGTGGCCTTGGCAGGGGCGTCCAACCGGGGGGCGCGTCCATTGATCACATCATATGCGGTCATGTCTCATCTCCCTTCGTTTACGTCCTTGATGGATTCGACGATCTTCTGATATCCGGTACATCGACAGAGATTGCCGG
>JAIPDZ010000065.1 GCA_021737425.1 Deltaproteobacteria bacterium | reverse complement strand
CCATCTTCGGCCGCCGCTCAATCGTGAAGTCCTCGAAATAGTCCACTATTTCTGTGGCTTCACTCAATCGCGACGACCAAATCTGACCCAAATCTGAGCGTCAATTCTGTGAATTTATTTTTGAGTGAGCCCTAAGGGCTAAATGGTTTTCCTCTGGATTACATTCCATGTAGGGAGAATAGGCCATGACAAGAGATTAAGGAATGGGGCGGATGATGTATTCGAAAGGCAGGGAACCGGTATTCCTCTCCCACTATCAATGCGGAACAGTCCCGACTACCGTTGATTACAGCCGAATATACCGGATGGACTCCATTGGCAGTCCTCAGTTTTAGGGGCATTCATATTTGTAAGACATCATACTTGGCAATAAACAATTTAGCGAGGCATCCAATGCGCTTCAGTTGCTGGCGAAAACCCTGCGACGGCTCTCCGGGCAGGTCCAAGATTAGGGTGAACGTTCACAGACCGCTGGGAGGACGAGAGAAGATCCCGATTTTGAACAAGCCTATCATGCTCCTCGTGTGTCGCTGGATCGTCATATGGATATATGCCCTGGTTTTGGGTGGAATGGCCGGAGGGTCTCTCCAGGCGGCCGCTATTGAAACCGTGGCCCAGGACAATGGCCAGGCCCTCCCGAGCACCGGGAAAGGGTTGTATCAGAATGCGTGTATGGCCTGTCATGGTCGGGATGGAACCGGTTCTCGGCCCAGTCGGGTGGGATTCAAGACCCCGTTGCCGGATTTTACGGATTGCAGCTTTGCCTCCCGGGAGGGAAACGTGGATTGGGTTGCTGTAACCGCGGAAGGGGGTCTGGCCCGGGGATTTTCCGATGAGATGCCCGCCTTTGGCGATGCCCTGACCGATGCGCAGATCACCCGGATCCTCGATTACATGCGGCGGTTTTGCCGGGACAAAGACTGGCCCCGCGGCGAGTTGAATCTCCCCCGTCCCCTGTTTACCTCCAAGGCATTTCCGGAGGACGAACTGGTATTCACCAGTTCGATTAAGACTGCGGGAAATGACAAGATCGCCAACAGCCTCATCTTTGAGAAGCGGATCGGGGCCCGCAATCAGGTGGAAATCGTGTTCCCTTTCGGCTGGGGGCAGTATCCCACCTCCGATGATCCGGAGAACACCGAATGGAAGTCCAGCATCGGCGATCTCGCCCTTAGCGGCAAGCGGGTGGTATACGACAGCTTGGATGCCGGGGCCATTGTGTCCGTGGGCGCGGAGGTCCTGTTGCCCACCGGAGATGAGGACAGAGGGTTTGGCAACGGTACGACCATCGTTGAACCGTATGTGGCCTATGGACAAATCCTCCCAGAATCCTTTTTTCTCCAGTTTCAGGGGGGAGGGGGCATTTCCTTTGACCGGGACCAGGCGGAAAACGAAGTGTTCTGGAAACTAACGACCGGAAGGACATTTCATGAGGGCCATTTCGGGCGCAGATGGGTTCCCATGATGGAGGTTTTGGGTTCCAGCGAACTGGCCTCAAACGGGAACACCCATTGGGATGTGGCCCCCCAGTTCCAGGTGACCCTCAGCCGGCGGCAGCATGTGCGGCTCAATATCGGGGTCCGGATCCCTTTGAACGACCGGGACGCCCGGGATACGGAAATAGGCGTCTATTTGTTGTGGGACTGGTTTGACGGAGGGCTTTTTGAAGGGTGGTAAGATTATGAGAGCAGGCTCGTTTATGGGAGTGATGATCGTATGGTGTTTATTTTCAGGACCGGCCCGAATTTCGGCTCAGCCACCGGCCGCACAAGGGCCTGTCCCTCAGCTCTTTGTGCCTTTTGCCCGGTGCGTGTCGTGCCATAACGGATTGACTGCGCCTGGAGGGCAAGATGTTTCTGTCGGGTTTGAATGGGAGGCCTCCATGATGGCCAATGCCTCGAAGGATCCCTATTGGCAGGCTGCGGTGCGGCGTGAAACCCTGGATCATCCTCAGGCCCAGGCCCACATCCAGGATGAATGTGCTGCGTGCCATATGCCCATGGCCCGGGATCAGGCCCATGTACAGGGCAAAGAGACCTCCGTATTCTCGCTTCTCCCCACGTTGGCCAAACAAAGCCCGAGTGCCTTATGGGCCGCGGACGGGGTTTCCTGCACCCTGTGCCACCAGATTCAGTCCCGGAACCTGGGAAAAGCAGAGAGCTTCACCGCCGGATTCGTGATAGATACTCAAAAATCCCCGGGCCAACGACCGGTGTTTGGACCGTTTACGGTGGATTCAGGCCGTACACGGGTCATGCAGTCGGCCGGCCGATTCATCCCCACCCGGGGCCTGCACATGCAAGAGGCCGGCCTTTGCGGCTCCTGCCATACCCTGTACACCCACACACGCGGACCGGATGGAAATATCATCGGGCAATTGCCCGAACAGGTGCCTTATCTGGAATGGCGGCACAGCAGCTATTCAGATCATCAAAGCTGTCAATCGTGTCACATGCCGACAATAGAGCGCCCCATGCCCATCACTTCTGTTCTGGGCCTTAATCGAGAGATGTTTTCGCGGCATGCTTTTCGCGGGGGCAACTTTTTTGTGTTGAATATGCTCCGACGTTATGCGACCCCGCTCGCGGTGAATGCATGGCCTCAAAATCTTGCCGTTGCATGCAGAGAAACCGAGAAGAATTTGACCACCAGCGCGGCTCATGTCCAAATTGAAGCGGTTCGGGTTTCTGACGGAGAGCTCACGGTTCGCCTCAGACTCAGCAATCTAACCGGCCATAAGCTGCCCACTGCATATCCTTCCAGGCGGGTCTGGATTCACCTGACAGTAAAGGACGCCCAGGGACGGTGCATTTTTGAATCCGGCGGGAGGGCCCCGGGCGGCGGCATTGCGGGCAATGACAATGATCAGGATCCCACCCTTTATGAACCGCATTACAGATATATTGATCGGGAGGACCAGGTCCAGATTTATGAGTCCATCATGGTTACGCCTGAAGAGAAAGTCACCACAGGGCTCCTCTCCGCCATTGGTTTTGTCAAGGACAATCGGGTACTCCCCGATGGTTTCGACAAAGAGACCGCAGACAGGGACATCGCGGTTCAGGGAAGGGCGCGAAAGGACCCTGATTTTACAGGCGGCCGGGACCGGATCCGGTATGTCATTGGTGTAGGAAACGAAAAGCCCCCGTTCCGCGTCCATGCAAGACTGTGGTATCAGCCCATCTCCTATCGGTGGGCACAGAATCTGGATCAGTACACGGCACCTGAAACCGATCGGTTTGTTCGCTACTATGACGCCATGTCCGCAGATTCGGCACTCCTTATGACCGACGATATGCGAACGGTGAAATAGCCTGCCCCCCATCAAGACATCTCCTCATTCTGAACCCTCTAAAAGATGCCATGTATTTGACCTTTTAGGGTCGAATTACACCGCATTTTCGCCCTTTATACCTTGCAGACCCCATCGACTGAAAGATATTTCCTTGTATACTTACACACAGTAAACGGCATTAGTTTAGCATGTTGAAAAAGACCCCCTCATGACCTGTACCCCCATTTCAGAGGCCGAAACTGTTACAATCAACGTAACCCATAAGGAGAGGTGAGCAGATGATACTGGGATTTAATGCAGACGAAGTGTTTCGGATGGCCATCGAGATCGAAAAAAACGGCATCACATTCTATCAAAAGGCAAAAGAGGCGTTACAGGATGAAAAATTAAAGGCGGTTTTTTCGAAGCTGGAGAACGAAGAGAAAAAACATCTTGCCTCTTTCGAGGAGATGCGGGCGGAATTACCGAAAGCAGCAAAGAAAAGTACGGATTACGATCCTGCCGACGATATTCACCGAAAGGCGGATGAGGAAATCAATCAATATATTCAGGATATGGCGGATATGAACGTGTTTCGAAAACCCGAAAACGTGGACAAATATATCCGTGAGCTCAGACACGTGGAGGATGCCTTGCGGCTGGGCATCCGATTTGAAAAGGATTCCATCTCCTTTTATCTGATGTTACGGGATTTGACCGAGGAAGATAAGGGGAGGGAGTTTGTGGATGACATTATTGCCCAGGAAGGTGAACACCTGAAACGCCTTTCTAAGGAACTCAGAAACGAGGTGGGGTGCGAAAAGTTGAATGTTTTTCAGATGCCGGTATGCGCCAGCCAGACGGCAATGGATGCCGAGCAGGCCAGGGCCGCAAATCCGGATGAACCCTGTGATGATGACAGGGCCGGGCCTTAACTACGAGGTCGGCCATTCGGCGGGACAGCGATCCGCTTTCCGAAAAGCTGAAAATTAGATTCATCACCGTATCGGTCTTCATCAATAATAGCCAAAAGGAGGAAAATTATGCACGACAGCAATGAACTTTGTCAGAAGATTAAGGGGATTTATCCTGAAATCGGAGAATGTGGGATGGACGTGAAAGTGGATTTTGACCAGGATAAGGATGCCTATGTGGTCCACCTGGAAAAAGGGGAGCACAAGCTGGATACCTATCTGGATGAGGATGATGCAAATTCCTGCATGGAAGGCAAGCAGTGTGTCAATCTGGGTATTGATATCGCCCAGCTCAAGGACCGCATTTATAAGGTATAGGAGGTGGAACTAAAAGTAAACTTTCTGCGCTTTTCGGTGTGGTAAACGGCTTGTGCAGGCAAGGTGCGGCTCTAAGTAAATCCAACCAGGAATGCATGAAAATGAAGACGCCTATGAGCCCGCAAAAGGGCCGATGGCGGTTGTGGCTGCTCTTGGGTGTATTATGCATCTTGGGAACAGCCCATGGCGCTGAAATGACCATATCCATGACCGAACAAGGACCTCGGAAACCGGCTCCCGATTCCCTCCTCCTGTTCATGTGCGGGGATGTGATGACCGGACGAGGAATCGATCAAATTCTACCGCATCCCGGCGATCCGGTATTGTATGAGCCTTATGTACGAGATGCCAGAAGATATGTGGCCCTTGCAGAGGAGGCCAACGGCCCCATTCCCCATCCGGTAGCATTTGATTACATCTGGGGGGATGCCATAGCGGAAATAGAGCGGATGAATCCGGATCTGCGGCTTATTAATCTGGAAACCAGCGTGACCACGAGTGACGACTATTGGAAAGGGAAGGGCATCAACTACAGAATGCACCCCAAAAATATCCCTTGCATTACCGCCGCCAAAATCGATTTTTGTGCTTTGTCCAATAACCATACCCTGGACTGGGGGTATTCGGGTCTTACCCAGACCATAGACACCCTGAAAGGAACCCACTTGTCCCACGCAGGAGCGGGTCACAGCCTTAAAGAGGCCTTAAAACCGGCCATATTCAATATGGATAGCACCACCCGGGTTATCGTATTCTCCGTGGGATCGGAGACCAGCGGCATACCCAAAAGTTGGGCAGCCTCAAAGGAAAGACCCGGCACAGCCCTTCTCAGAAATCTCTCCGATAGCACGGTCCGGGATCTGGGTCTTGAAATAAGACGTGTAAAACAGCCGGGCGATATGGTGATCGTCTCTATTCACTGGGGGGGAAACTGGGGGTATGATATCCCTCCGGCCCAGAGAGACTTTGCGCATGACCTCATTGACACTGCAGGGGTGGATGTGGTTTACGGACACTCTTCTCACCATGTCAAGGGCATGGAGGTGTACCAGGACAAACTCATATTGTACGGGTGTGGCGATTTTCTGAATGATTATGAAGGCACCGGAGGTTACGAAATGTTCAGGGGGGATCTGAGTCTCATGTATTTTGCGAGCCTGGAGCGCACCACCGGGAATCTCTTATCCCTGCATATGATTCCCACCGAGATTCGACAATTTAGGGTGCATCGGGCATCAGAAACGGATGCCGGGTGGCTAAAACAAAGACTCAACCAGGTGTGTAGGGATCTTGGGACCCAAGTGGGGCAGCAGGAGGGGAATATGCTCGGGCTTGTTTGGGATTTGCCTGAATCTTAGATCCCCCCGTGACCTGGGGAAGGCGGGAGGTGAATCGAGTCATGATTGAAACCATCCGTAAGGAAGACATGCTCTATCGCAAACTGGGGCACACCGGAGAAATCGTATCGCTCCTCGGGCTGGGAGGTTTTCATCTCGGTATGGCCCGGAGTGAAGCGGAGAGCATCCGTATTATCCGGACGGCCGTTGATAAAGGCATCACCTTTATGGACAATTGCTGGGACTACCATGAAGGCCTCAGCGAGATGCGGATGGGGAAAGCCCTCATGGAGGGCTATCGGGATAAGGTATTTCTCATGTCCAAAATCGACGGCAGAGACAAACGGACCGCCGGCAGGCAGATTGATGAATCCCTGTTACGGCTCCGGACCGATACCATCGACTTAATGCAGTTTCACGAAGTCATCCGGCTGGAAGACCCGGACCTGATCTTTGCAAAGGGGGGCGCTGTGGAAGCGGTCCAAGAGGCCCGGGAAAATGGCAAGATCCGCTATGTGGGATTCACCGGGCATAAGGACCCCTGGGTCCACCAGCGCATGCTGGAGAAGGCTACGGTCCATAGGTTCCGGTTCGATGCGGTGCAGATGCCGCTCAACGTGATGGATGCCCATTTTAGAAGCTTTCAGTATACGGTTCTTCCCTCTTTAATAGAGCAGGACATTGGGGTGTTGGGAATGAAATCCATGGGCGCAGGGGCCATTCCCGCCGGCGGGGTGGTGACTCCCATCCAATGTCTGCATTACGTGATGTCCCTGCCGGTTTCAGTAGTCATTACCGGTATCGAAGGGATGGATCGGCTTGAGCAGGCCTTGGAGGCGGTACGCACATTTACGCCCCTGTCCCAGGGGAGCATGAGCGCCCTGCTGGATCGTACCCAAGAGGCTGCCAAAACCGGGAAGTACGAAGGGTTTAAGACCTCCACCTTATACGATGCCACGGCGCGTCATCCGGAATGGCTCGGCACCGTGAGAACTGAACCGCCCTAACCCGGAGATTCAGCTTGTTGATGGGAAAAGATTTGATGTGGGACAGGAGGCAATCCGTTTAACCGTCGATCCGAGGATACCTGTTTTTTGCCGCCAATATACCCGGCAGCAGGTATTTATATCGCGCCGTAACATCCATTATCATGGGGTTGCTGTTTTATTGCGATCCTCTCAGGCCCGAAGGTGCGAATGCGCATTTTCAGGCCTCCGGTCAAGGAGACGGCTTATGCATTATGATTACAGTTCAGCCAGAAAAGAGATGGTAAAACGACAATTGATTCCGAGGGGTATCAGGGACCCGCGGGTCCTCGAGGCCATGGGAAAGGTACCCCGGGAGGCGTTTGTCCCGGACGCCATGAAGGCCGATGCCTACGATGACCGGCCCTTGCCCATCGGCCAGGATCAGACCATATCCCAACCCTATATTGTAGCACTCATGACCGAGGCCCTGGAACTCACCGGCTCGGAGATGGTGCTTGAAGTGGGAACGGGGAGCGGCTATCAGGCGGCGGTCCTGGCCGAATTATGCGACACGGTATACACCGTGGAACGGATTGAACCCCTTATGGAAAATGCAAAAAGGATTCTTCAAAACCTGGGTTACGCCAATATCCGGTACAAGGTTTTCAACGGTACCCTGGGATGGCCCGAATATGCGCCCTACGACGGTATCATCGTAACCGCGGCCGCCCCCCGTACCCCCAGGCCTCTCCTGGAACAACTAACAGAAGGGGGGCGCGTGGTGGTCCCGGTGGGAGACCGGCTCAGCCAGAATCTGATTAAGGTAACAAAAGAAAAGCAAGGATATTTTGAGAAGAACCTGGGCGGCGTTCGGTTTGTCCCCCTGATGGGGGATTACGGGTGGAAGGAATAATCCAAGTCCCTGGACCGTTGCCCGGGCGGGACATGGGTAAAGGCGTCTATCCGTTATGGTAGACGGTTTTATCAATAATTACAAAATCATATCTTATTTCCCCCTCATAGAAATCCGGTTTTCCCGACAGCCGATGGTCCGCTTCAACAGTACGGATTGTCCGTAGGCCTGTGCATCCCCCCATGGAGTCCAAATACGGGGGGGATCCCAAAGACCCCTTTACATTCGATTCATTGGAATTATCTTTTACTCAAGGGATGATTTAAAGATGATAGTAAAAATGGTCAGATATTTACAAACGATATCGACTCAAGCGTTTAAAACGCTTTTTAAAAAAAGCCCTACAGGAGGGAAAAGAATTATGCCTCAAGAATATATGAATGATCAAGCCATGAATATTCCGCATGACCTGCCCATATTGCCGTTGCGGAACATGGTTGCCTATCCTTTTTCAGTGATGCCTTTGATGATCGGCAGCTCTCGAGCGGTGCGATTGATTGAGGAGGCCTCCAAAGGGGAGGGAATCGTGGGGTTGGTGACCGCAACAGACGCATCTGTGGAGCATCCCCAGCCGGACCAGCTCCATAACCTGGGGACCGCAGCAAAGGTGGAACAATTGGTTTACAATTCCAACGGGTCGCTTCACGCAGTGGTGCGGGGTCTGGAACGGTTCCGCGTCGAGGAATGGCTGGAACAGGAGCCTTATCTCAGGGCTCGTATCAAAGTGGCGGAGGATGCGGTTGAAGAAGGGGTGGAGATAGATGCACTGCTCCGGAGTCTGCGGGATCTGGCCCTGGAGGTGTTCAGCCTGCACGCCGAGTTCCCAAAGGAGGCCGCGGGTTTTCTGAATCAGATCGAGGATCCCCGGCGCTTAATCTATCTGATTTCCGGCACGGTGGATATGGAGTTGGAAAAGAAGCAATCCATCCTGGAGGCGGATAGTGTTAAGGAGAAGATCAACCAGTTGCTTTCTTACCTGTCCCGCGAAAAAGAGGTGCTGAGCCTGGGCAAGAAAATCAAGACGGAAGCCCGCAAGGAGATGGACAAGACCCAGCGGGACTATTACCTTCGCCAGCAACTCAAGGCCATTCAGAAAGAGCTGGGGGAAGAAGAAAAAGAGGGGTCGCTGGTCGATGAGTACAAGGAGAAGCTGGAAAAGGCGGAACTTCCCGAAGAGGCCCAAAAGGAGGCCCACCGGGAACTCAAGCGGATGAGCCAGATGTCCCCCCAGGCGCCCGAGTATTCGGTGATCGAGACCTATTTGGACTGGATTCTGGAATTGCCCTGGAACAAAACCAGCGAGGATCAGACGGATATCGAATCGGCCAGACAGGTATTGGATGAAGACCATTATGATCTGCAGGAAGTCAAAGAGCGTATCCTCGAATACCTGGCCGTAAGAAAACTCTTGAAGGAAAGAAGAGATACAGCCCCCGGTCAGGACGCGGTGACGCCGTCGGAGTCCATGGGCGCCATCCTCTGCTTCGCAGGTCCTCCGGGTGTGGGCAAGACCAGTCTCGGACAGAGCATCGCCCGTTCGTTGAACCGGCAGTTTACCCGGATGAGTCTGGGCGGCATGCGTGATGAAGCCGAAATCCGGGGTCATCGGCGGACTTATGTGGGCGCCATGCCGGGCCGGATCATTCAGGCCATCAAACGTGCGGGAACCCGAAATCCGGTTTTCATGCTGGATGAGGTGGATAAGGTAGGGAGCGATTGGCGGGGTGATCCCAGCAGCGCCCTGCTGGAAGTCCTGGACCCGGCCCAGAACCAGGCCTTCAGGGACCACTACGTAGATGTGGACTTTGATCTCAGCGACGTGATTTTCATCACCACTGCCAACCTGCTGGAGACCATTCCGCCGGCCCTCCGGGACCGCATGGAGATTATCCAGTTGGATGGCTATACCGAGCATGAAAAGGTCCATATCGCAAAACGGTATCTGGTTCCCCGGCAGTTACTGCAAAACGGGCTTCAGGAAGGCGAAGTGGAATTTACGGACGAGGCCCTTCAAAAGGTGGTCCGCAGCTATACCCGTGAGGCAGGTGTTCGGAATCTGGAAAGACAGATCGGGGCCATATGCCGTAAGATTGCAGTCCAGATTGCATCAGGCGGCCGGAGCGCGGCGAAGGTAACCCCTGAAGAGGTGCGGCAGTACCTGAAGAAAGAATCCTTTGAGCCGGAGTGCTGCGAAATCATCGAAGTTCCGGGAATCGCCACCGGCCTGGCGGTTACGGCGGTGGGGGGGGATATCCTCTTTATTGAGGCCACCCGCATGAAGGGGAAAGGGAATTTGACCCTGACCGGTCATCTCGGGGATGTAATGAAGGAGAGTGCCCAAATCGCCCATAGCTACGTGCGATCCAAGGCCGGGATGCTGGGTTTTGATCCCCTGGTGTTCGGACAAACGGATGTGCATGTTCACGTTCCGGCGGGGGCCATTCCCAAAGACGGACCGTCAGCAGGTCTGGCATTGGTATTGGCGGTGGCCAGTCTGTTCAGTGACCGGCCGGTGCGAAGCGACGTGGGCATGACCGGAGAATTGACCCTGCGGGGACGGGTGCTGCCTGTGGGCGGGATTAAAATGAAGGTGCTGGCCGCTCATCGGGCGGGCCTGAAAACGGTGATCCTTCCCAAGCGGAATGAAAAGGACCTGGAGGATCTTCCCCAGGAAGTTCGGGACGATCTGGAAATCGTCCTCGTAGAGCGTGTGGATGAGGCCCTGGAAGTGGCCTTAGAGAACGGTGACGAGATGCCCCTGGCCGCGAACGGGTAATCAGCGCCCATAAAATAAACCCAGTGAAAAAGGAGGCTTAGGGCCTCCTTTTTCATTTCTGATCCATCAGCGGATGCTTCCGAGACCAGGGCTGGTGCTCAACCCATACAGCCTTACAATACTGAGCGCCCGCATGCCCTGCGGCATGCGGGCGGACGGACAACCCACCCTTGGGGTGAGCCCCCGGTTTCCCTGCATTTGGAAGATTCCCTGTCCCGCCGGAACCGGAGTGCAGGGCACTTTAATTCATCCCTGCGGATTACTTAAGAACCCGCCAGTGAAACAACACTGTCTTGAGACCCTCCCCCACGCTGACCTGTTGGGTCTTTTCCAGACCATGGTGTGAGGCCGTGATCTGATAAGTCCCCTGGGGGAGTTTGGTGTACACCAATGGGCCGGGAAAGTCTTGGTTCAGCACAATTTGATCCCGGCTGTCCCGGATCGTCACACGGACACCGGTCAAATAGGAGCCGGACATGGCCGCAAAGCCCATCTTGAGATTGTATTGATGCGCCATTTGCTGCAGCTGGTCCCGCTCTGCCTTTCCGACCCCACCGGTGGCAAAAGGCACCTTTTCATTCTCCCCTTCTTGGACCGTTATGTCTGCAGAACAGACCGTTGCACCTGTCCAGAATGCAAATAACACAAAAGCCAGCAAAACTGTCAGAACGCTTTTCATTTGAGACCTCCTTTTTTCTTAAAAATTGAAGAGTCCTGCAGCCCCGACAGGTCGGGACCTACGCTTCGCTTCGACAAGCTGCATGGAACCTCACCCGCCTTCTTCTTATGCCGCAGGTCGAGGTTGTTATGAATATCCTAATCCGGACAAGCCGGAACCAAAAGTGTTCAGGTGTCAGTGTTCAGGTTTCAGAATTTGGGTTTGCTGACACCAGTCGAAGATCCCGCTATCGCTATCTGCGGGGAAACCTGACACCTTATTGCCAATGAATCAAATGGTTTAACTTCAACAAAACATCTTCGCTTTTTGCATAGAAGTTGTAATCTAAGACTCTAAATCTGAGGAAACAAAATCCACAATGGGGTCTACCCTGTAATTTCGGGCAAAACAAACAGAAGACCTGAGGATGAGAAGATACCGCAGCTTAATTTGTAAGAGCTACCGTAGAATCAAACAGGGAATACAGCATGGACCCTATTTATTTATCCGTCCCTTAACAGCAAAATAAAGCGTACCGTTTCATACGAAGACGTATCCCTTTTTATGCAACGCCATATTTGTTTTCTCTGCGGCCCTGGTGCGCCAGCGCGAAAACGTACTTTTTACAAATACATCCCCGTTCGGGCAGATAGAAAAAGAGGCGACAAGGTAAATCCCTAACCGAGAGAGAGCCTGCAATGAACACGCATTTGTATATTGTCTCCAACAGAATTCCATTTAGCTTTTCAAAATCGTTTCTGCAAGCGGCACAGGAAGCCATTCGAAATGGCGGGACCCCTCCCAACCCTTCATTCGGACAGGGGGGGTTGGTCAAGGCCATGCGGGGGCTCCTTAAGGGCGATCAATGGACCACCACCTGGGTCGGGGCCTCCATGGGAGATCAGGACATTGAGGTGACCCGGGGTCATTACCGCACGCTGTTTCAGCAAATGGAGGCCAGTGGGCACACGCCGGACCTGTTTCCGTTTATCAAAATCGACCCGGACAATCGCATGCATTTTCGGTTTCAGGAGTATGAGTTTTATATGCGGTTTGTGTTCTTTGATACCCATCATATGCAGAGTTATTACAGCAAATTCGCCAATGGGTTTTTATGGCCGTTACTCCATTTGACCCGCCCGGAACTCTTTTACAAAACCTCCCGGATTTTTCCCCGCCCGGAATTCGAAAAAAGTGATTTTGTCCAATACACCAGCAGCGGGGTCACCTTTGCCAACACTGTGGTGGATGAGATCTTAAAGCAAAGCCAAAAACAAAGAGAACAGGACACCATTATTTGGAACCAGGACTATCATTTGATGCGCATCGCAGAGGTTTACAGGCCGCTTCTCAGGGAGGCCGGCGCCCATAAACAATCTCAAAACCGTCTTCATGTGGGTCATTTCATGCATACGCCTTTCTTTAATATCCACGAAATACAGAAACTCATACGGGAAGACAAGCGAAGCCGGCTCCAAAGCCATGTAAATGACCTGTACGGGGAAACCATGGAGACGGTGTTGCAAAAACTGACCTGGGGAATGCTTTCCAATGACTTCATCGGCTTCCATACCAAGGAATACTGCGACAACTACCTGGAAGCCCTTCAGGAATGGTTTCCGGTTCAGATCAGGGTAAACGGTCAACATTATGAAATCAGACGCCCCTATGATGTCACCACTGTGGGCGCCATCCCCATAGGGCTGGATGTGGACAACATTCTGGCCCAGGTCTCACCGGAAAAACCGTTGACATTTGACTATAACGGGGAGGATCTCTATGAACGGATTCAGCGGGATCGAGATCAGGGAAAATGGATTGTAGGCGGACTGGAAAGGTGTGATTACACCAAAGGCCTTCTCCAGCGCCTCAATATTTTCAAACAGATGCAAACGGAGTTGGGTGCTCAAAATGGAAAGTTATGCTTTTATCAGGTAACCGCGCCCAGTCGATCCGGCAATCCCGACTATCAGAAACTCCAAAGGGTCCTGGCGGACAAGGTCAAGGGGACCAATGATGTGCTGGGGGGCGAATACGTTATCCACATGGACCAGGGAATCGCTGCGCCCGAGAATTACCGGTTTATGCGGGAGATGGATCTGATGATGGTAACCCCTCTCGAGGACGGCCTGAATCTGGTGGCCTTTGAATATATCCTTTCTCAGAAGTACAAGGCCCCGGAGAAAAGGGGCCTTCTGGTTTTAAGCCAGAGCGGGGCCTCACGGATACTCAAAGAACGGGGATTCGGAGAGGAAGACGGGGTTGTGCATGTGAATGCCCTTCGACCCAAAGAGGCGGCCAAGAAGGCCGTAGCGATTCTGAACAAGGAGGGGCGTATCTCAGATCGCCTGATTCAATATGTGGAACAGGAACGCCGGGTGGATGACTGGGCAAGACAAAATATGGATGCGATTATCCACTGCAAAAAAGGGATAGAGGAGTTATGAAATGGATTTGATCACGAAGCATGATATCGAGAACTTACTTGAGAAGCAATCGGCCCCGTGTATTTCCATGTACATTCCCATGGTACGAAAGGGGCCGGAAACCCGTCAAAACCAGATAAGATTCGGAAACGCCGTCCGCGAGGCGGAAAACGAATTGAACCGGATGATGCCCCATAAGGATGCGAGCGATATTCTCGACCCGGCCAAGGCGCTTCTTGAGGAAACCTGGTTCTGGTCGCACCAGAGTAATGGCCTGGCCGTTTATCTGTCGGGCGATTTTTTTCGCAGATATCGAGTGGACCTCCGTTTGGAGGAGCTGGTAACAGTGGGAAGCCGCTTCCACTTGAAACCGATCCTGCCGCTGTTTCACGCTGGGGCCCGCTTCTATGTCCTGGCCCTCAGCCAGAACAGGGTCCAGCTTCTGCGGTGTACCCCTTATTCATCCCAAGTGATGGATCTGCCTTCCGTGCCTTCGGATCTGTCCACGGCACTTCAGTATGAGGAGACGGAGAGTCAGTTGCAGTTTCATACCGGTACATCGCAGGGCCGGGGGAACCGTCCGGCCGCTTTTCACGGCCAGGGGGTAGGAAAAGATGATAAAAAGGATCAGGTGGAACGGTTTCTTCGGACAGTTGACCGCAGCCTGTGGGAGGCGTTGCTGAGGAATGAGGACATCCCCCTGGTGGCGGCCTGTGTGGACTATCTGTTTGCCATATATCAAAAAGTCAATTCCTATCCCCATCTTTTGGATACCCCCGTTACCGGGAATCCGGATGAAAAGAGCCCCAAGGACTTACAGGAACAGGCCTGGGAGGTGGTGGAACCCTACTTTCAGAAGTTTCGTGAGGCGGCGGTCCGGGAATTTGAGGAATTCAAACACACGGAACGCACTTCCAAAGATCTGAGAAAGATTTTGCCGGCGTCCTTTGAGGGGCGTGTAAAGCACCTGTTGGTGGATCCGAAACAGATTTTGTGGGGGACGTTTGACCCTGAAAACGATCAGGTGATCCTTCATGATTCAAAAGAACCCGGGGACCAGGGCCTGGTGGATTTGGCCTCTGTTGAGACCATTATCAGAGGCGGAACCGTATATGCCCTGGGCGCCGAAGAGATGCCCGGGGGCAGCCCTGTCGCAGCCGTGTTCCGGTATTAAACGGGGGCAGCGATGAGGCGGCCCATCTTAAGCCCGAACGGTCCCATGGGCCGGGGATTCCCGCCTTATGAGCGCTGCAAGACTTCGAGCATCCTGTGGTACTCCTCTTCATTGATCTCTCCCCGGGCATACCGGGCCTTGGCGATCTCTATGGAATCGCGCGTATCTCTGCTGTGAGACGACTTTTGTGTATCCCAAGGTCTGAACAGGCGGATCCCCAAATAGACCAGCCCGGCCAGCACCAGTGCCCATATGAGGAGGGACCAAATCCCTCCCGGAAAGAATCCGCCTCCCATTCCGGAAAAGAAGGGAAAGTAGGAACAGTTGCCGCCCATGTTGTTCACCTCCTTTGAGAAAAATGCCGGGGAGAGGCGTTGGTCCCCCCGGCATTTGGATGAGGGTTACCAGGGTCTATACCCTGCGCCCCGCTTGCTCCAACCACCGCAGTAGGAATTCCCGGGGTCCACGTCGCCTCGGGGACAGTAGCCGTAACGGCTTCCCGGTCCACCATAGGCCCCTGCACCATCCAGGCCGTATTTGTCCGCCTCGGTACGCAACTGCTCATGGAGAGAAGCGATTTCAGCGGAGAGAGCGGAGGCCCTTTGCGGATCCGGATCGGCCTGTCGCATTACGGCCCGGTACTCCCCTTTCTTTGCAGCAAGCTGCTGCCGGATCTGAGTGGTCTCATTTAAAAAAGTCCGGTAGGCATCCTTGTTGACAGGACGTTCAGCCCTGTCCGTACCGTACCATCCGGTGTCCCGTCCCCGGCTTCCGCAGTATCCACCGCCCCAAGCCAGGACCTGGGTGGCCAGCAGACCGAAAGAGACCAGGGCAATTGTTGCCATTGTCAGCTTTTTCATGGTTTTCTCCTTTCTTTGTCTTCTGTAGATTGACGGTTTATGCCCTTTATTGAAGAGCATTGCTGTTTGCGTTTCAATAGAGCAAGGGGTGTGCCAAAAAAAATATGGGTGGTATAACCCATTGTTTTCACGTGCTTTATCTTATACCTGCTTCATTTTTAAAAAAATTATGCTTGATTCACCCGTATAAAGTGTATATTTTTTAACCAGTTTGTCCCAGATATTGTGTGCCACATGAGTAAAATAGGCACAGTTGGCGTAATTCGGAGGGCCATCAGGCGGTATACGCCTGAAAATCCCCGGGGAGTTGCAAGAAATGCCTGGAATCTCACCCAAAAAACCGTTCTTTAAGACCTATGCCCCCCCGTGGATGATCGTCGGTGCAACCGTCATTCTACTGGGGGTGGTGATAACCCTGGCCGTGCGCAATATCCATCGGGAGGTCCATTACATGTCCACCATCCTGAGTGAAAAGGGCGGGGCCCTGATCAAGTCTTTTGAAGCAGGCGCCAGAACCGGAATGATGGGGATGATGTGGGGCGGCGCCGAAGTCCAAAATCTATTGGAACAAGTGGCCTTGCAGCCCGGGATCCGTTATCTCGTGGTTGCGGACAGACAAGGAAAAATCCTGGCCCACAACGATCCGGATCAGGTGGGAGGGCAATTTCTGGACCCGCAGTCCATGCAAAAACTGGATCCGGGCGACCGGGCCCAATGGCGGATTGTGGACCACCCGGCCCGGAAACGCTCCTTTATGGTGTACCGCAACTTTCGTCCCTTGCGGGATCAGGGTGCGCTGGGCCGGGAGACCCCCGGCCGGGGGCCGATGTGTCCGCCCGGTATGGTGAATAACCGCCGCCGGTCCTGGTGTTTCCCGTCCCCTCGGGCCCAAGATACGCCTGTGATATTTGTGGGACTGGATGTGGCCCCTTTTGAGGCGGCCCGGGAAGAGGATGTCCGCAACACCCTCATCCTGTCGGCCGTACTCGTGCTTCTCGGGCTGGGCGGATTTCTGTCCATGTTCCTGACGCAACGGTATCAGGCCGCCCGGCGGGAGCTTCAGGACACCAGCGCCTTTGCCGACGAAGTGGTCAGCAACCTTCCGGTGGGGCTCATGGCCACCGATTCCCGGAATCGGATCACCTTTTTGAACGAGGCTGCTGAAAAAATTACCGGGTTGAGCCGTGACCGGGTACTGGGGACCACGCCGGTCCAGGTGTTTCCGTCCTCCTTGCATCCCTTGATCCGGCGTTTGGAAAAAGGGGACGTGGTTTTGGAGGAAGAAACCGAATGGCGTGTCCAGGGAAGGGCGCCCGTACCCGTGAGCGTAAGCGCAACCGTCATCGTGAATGAAGCGGGAAGTTTTGTGGGAAATCTTTTTATGGTACGGGATCTCGGGGAGGTGCGGCGTCTTCAGGAAGAGATCCGCCGGAAGGAAAAGATGGCTGCGGTGGGCGGCTTGGCCGCGGGTGTGGCCCATGAGATTCGAAACCCCTTGAGTTCCATCAAGGGGCTGGCCTCCTTTTTCAAAAACAAGTACGGTCAACAGGACGAAGACCGGGAGGCGGCCGACATCATGGTCCGGGAAGTAGAGCGGCTCAACCGGGTCATCAGTGAACTCCTGGATTTTGCCCGGCCTTCCCGTCTGAAACCGAGGCCCGCCGACATCAATGAGGTCCTGGCCCATTCGGTTCGGCTCATTGAACAGGATGCCCGGGCCAGGGGAATCCAGGTAAGGCTCTCTCCCCAACCGGGTCTTCCCCTTGGTCTGGTGGATCCGGATCGGCTCAGTCAGTGCCTCATCAACCTCTATCTGAACAGCATTCAGGCCATGGATTCCGGGGGCGTGCTGTCGGTCCGAAGTCTGCTTCATGGGCAAAAAGAGCTGGCCATAGAGGTGGAGGATACGGGCCACGGCATCGACCCGGAAGATGTGGAAAAGATCTTTGAGCCCTACTTCACCACCAAGTCCTCCGGGACCGGGCTGGGGCTCGCCGTGGTCCACAAGATTATGGAATCCCATAAGGGTGACATCAAAGTGCGCAGCACCCCGGAACAGGGGACCCTGTTTACCTTGATCCTTCCCGCGGCGGAAGAAATCCTTCAGAAAGGAGCGTAGCGTGTCGAAAAACAAGGCCGCCGTCCTCATCGTAGATGATGATCCGGGTCATCTGGCCACCCTGAAGACCATTGTGAAAAGCTGGGGGTATGCGGTGCATGAGGCCGAAGACGGAACCGAGGCCGTAGACAGGGCCATGAAAAGACCTTATGACGTGATCCTCATGGATGTGCGTATGGTTGTGATGGGCGGCATCGAGGCCCTTACGCGCATTCATGAATACAATCCGGCCATTCCCATCCTGATTATGACCGCCTATTCCTCGGTGGAATCTGCTGTAGAGGCCATGAAGGCGGGCGCCTATGATTATTTGACCAAGCCCCTGGATTTTGACGATTTGAAGATCACCCTGGAGAGGGCCCTGGAGCATAGACGGCTGAAAGAAGAAAATGAAACGCTAAAGGAAAAACTGCAATCCAATGTGATCCTCAAAAATATTATCGGTAAGAGCCCCGCCATGAAGGAACTGGTGGATATGGTTGCGCTGGTGGCCCCTTCCGAGGCCACGGTATTGATCACCGGAGAGAGCGGCACGGGCAAGGAATTGATCGCCCGGGCCATTCACGCCAACAGCCACAGGAGCAAGGGGCCCCTCGTGATCGTGAATTGTGCCGCGCTGGCCGAGACCCTTTTGGAATCCGAGCTTTTCGGCCATGAAAAAGGGGCCTTCACCGGTGCGGACCGACGTCGGGAAGGACGGCTGGTGCAGGCGGATAAAGGGACCATCTTCCTGGATGAGATCGGCGAGATGTCCCCGGCCATGCAGGCCAAGTTGTTGCGGGTGATCCAGGACCGGGAACTGCAGCGGGTGGGGAGCGATTCCACGGTGCGGGTGGACGTACGGATCGTTGCGGCCACCAACCGGGATCTGGAAACGGAGGTGGCCGAAGGCAGATTCCGTGAAGACCTCTACTACCGGCTCAATGTGGTTCCCCTCCATGTGCCGCCTCTCCGGGAGCGCATCGACGATATTCCGTTGCTGGCCAAGCACTTCCTGGATGTGTATGCGGAAAAAAACGGCAAACGGGTGAAGGGTTTCACTCCCGCGGCCATGGACCGGTTGCTGAAACATCCCTGGCCCGGGAATGTCCGGGAGCTTGAAAATGCAGTGGAACGGGCGGTTATACTGGTTCCCGGTGAGTATGTCAGCGAAAAAGAACTGCCCCTGAGCCTCAGCCACACCGATGCGATGGATACGGAGGCTGAAAAAATTCCGGGCGCATACCCTGCCGGACTCTCCCTCGAGGAAATGGAAAAACAGGTTATCTCGGAAACCTTACAGGCCACACAAGGCAACAAGAGCGAAACGGCCCGAAAGCTGGGGATCAACCGGAGAACCCTGTACAAAAAAATCGAGAAATACGGCCTCGCCTGAGTTTCTCTTTTTTTACCCCAATATAGATTTGGCTCCTTTGAGAATACGAGCCGTTTTAGTTGCAGACATGCCGGGTCTGTGGTAGATTGAGCACAAATATAGACCTGTATCTGAAAATGCTCAGCGAGCGCATTCCTCGTATTGCAGCGAACTGCAAGGCTCTTCAATCCCCCTTTTTCAGATACAGACTTGCCATTTAACTTGTGTCCATCCGTGAATAATTTTGGACACTATCGGGTTTTCAATCCAGAAATGCGCAATTTTTCGCAAGGTCAAGGAAAACAAGGAGTTACGAGGAGGCGTACGATAGTACGCCGCACAAGGAACTCCGCAGTTTGACGC
>JAIPDZ010000064.1 GCA_021737425.1 Deltaproteobacteria bacterium | reverse complement strand
GGCGGCATAGGTCGCCTTTCTGAGATCGGCGTTAAAACGGCCGGATGGGGAGGCGAAAACCCCTTCCACGCCCCAAAATCCCATCATGAGCAGGATGAGCAGCGTAAGGGGGAGAAACAAGTAAGCGGTTGCGCGGCAAATCATGACACCCTCCTATTGATCGGTGATGGAATAATTGGTCATTGACGGATGCGTCAACGCCTCTTTTCGGGCGTATTGCCACCATTCAGGATCGTCAATATAATAGACGGATGAATTTCGCATGACATAGTGGTCTTCCTGTGTGAGCGAGGTGGTGATAACGATTTCGTTATTTGGGAGGGTGAATTCCCAGTCCTCCCCGTTCCCTCCCAGGCGGGTTCCCCGGCTCACCTGGTAATCCTTGAGGAGGTTCCTCGGGGCTCCCGGTTCAAGGAGTCCGGGCCTTACGATTAACCCCGGCCCCAGTGCATGGTAAACGGCGGGGTCCACCCCGATGACCCGGCGGGGGTGATTTACCAGTTCGATGTCGAATCCGAGTATCAGAGCGTTCCTGGGATCGTTGGAGACGGCCATCCCCTCTTCAAAGAGTTCGGTGATGAGAAGGTTGTAGAATACCTTCTCGAACGGGGTCGCGCCTGCGGGCGCCACATATAGGGTGCTGAACCGCAAAGAGGGATTGGCGGCCAAATCCCGCTTTACCAGGTTGGCAGTATGCTGGGCGATGAGTCGCCAGTGCGCCACGGCCTGAATCTTTTCCTGGGTGCTGAGGGGGGGCAGTTTGGGAACCGGGGCCTCGGAGACCAGCGATTGAGGGGACGCCGGTGAAGGGTGGTTACACCCGGCAATGAGCCATACCAATAAAAAGGCGATGGATAGGCCTTTGATCTTACCATACATATGTCCTTCCTCCATTCGGTGATGTCAGGTGGATGCCGTCATCTTAAAATAGATTTTGTGACCGCATCATTGGGCACTTCATAATCATACCCGGCCAGGACAGAACTGTCTTCGGTGCGAACAATGCGGACGGATACGAAAATGAAATACTCGGATACGGCATAGGTGCCCACAAGCACGGCACGGATTTCCCGGGAATCGCTTAGATCCTTCAACTCTCTGGAAAGCATGAATTCCCCTTTGCCCTTCTTGATAAACACGGATTCCTGCCGGAGTTTGATTTCAATGAGGTTGAATCCGTGCTGGGCCAGTCGGGTGGAGAGTTGCGCGGAACTAATTCGTCCAAATGTCGAGGATTCACTCAGGTCGTCGATATTGACAAAACTGGCCGCCATAATAGGCGTTTTCAAGGGGAATTGACGACGGTGCAATACCTCTGCCAGCCGGTCCGCAGCCGCATAACTCGATTCAAGAACCGCGGAATACGGTGCGTTTTCGTATGTGTTCATGGATGAGGCAGAAATATTTTTCCCCCCGGATGTCCTATGGTGGCCGACAGCGGGCGAACAACCGGTGAAGAGCATTGCCGGGACCAGCAGGCCCGTAAGCCACCATAACAGGGCGACGGCCGCAGTTGGAGACCCTTTTTGGACTGAAATGAGAAGGCGCCTATGGGACCTTCTTGAACATGCCTGTTTTTGGGTATTGAGTGACATAACATCCTGCAATTAAATTGGAAATAAAGGTCTCCGATTTGAAACCGTATTACGGAAACGGAGGAAGCGTCAGCATCATTTTGACGAATTTATCCGCATTTTTCTTCATGAGTGTGCTGGCCGGCGGCGCGGGTTCGCCATCGGTCTGAAAAAGGATATAGTCAGTGGAACGGTCGGGGGATATCCTTTCCGAAGCGCTGGCATGCCAGAGCAGCCCCGGCTTTCCCCCCCTGACGCGGATGACGCGAATGGTTTGAGTGACGGCGGCGGCTTCAACATAGCTCCCCTCATAATACTGAGTGAGCTTTCCGGTGATGATGAGATCGTAGCGCTTAATCCGGGCCACGTTGATCAAATTGCGCAGGGTCATGTCCCGGATACCCGGTTCAAATACCACTTGTTTGAACACGCCGGTCGCTTCAAGGGCGTTACACAGGATTCGGGTGGCCCTATTCCCCTTGTCCGCAGCATAAACCGGGCTTGAAAATGCAAATACCCCTACTCGCGCCCCCATGCAGGGATTTGTGCCCGGGGTTGAAAAAACATCGTCCGGAAGCGCGGCCTCCGGAATTGATAACTGATTCCGGTGTGCACAACCTGACCAGAATAAAACGGCCAAGAGGGCGCAAAGGATCAGTGCCGTATGGGGCCTTATTTTCAAAACATTCTTCATAATATTTCGCACCGCTGCGGGGAAAAAGGGGAAGACGATCTTCCCGTAGGGCGGTGATATCCCTCTCTGTGGTGATCAATACAATTTTCGTGCCAATACCGGCCATTGGCGCCGCTCATGTTTCCGTGCACCGGACTCAGGGCGTTGACAGGGAAAAAGAATTATAAAAATAGGCGGTTATGGGGATGATGCCGTTCAAGAACGAGCAGGAAGGAAAATAGTGCGAACCATCGGCTGATCCCCGGGCAAGACCCATGTCGGCGACCGTCTTTTTCCTTCTCGGTAAAATTTGCCCCGTACGCTTTGGAGAGCCTATCGCCCCAATGCAGACCTACGGCCGCAACCAAATCAGTGTCCAGTGTTCAGGTTTCAGGTTTCAGCAAACAACAAACCCTGACACCCGAAACCTGACACCTTTATCGCTAATGATTCAAAAGCGCTACCCTCAATAAAACATCTTCGCTTTTTGTATAGAAGTTTCAATCTAAGACTCTATCCCGTAATCCCGGTTGAGCGGCGGGACGGAGAACGTGTCTGTTCGCAAGCGCATGCCCGACAGGACCTCTACTCAAATCCGAATCCGTCATAAAATTGACTCTAAATGGGGAGTCTGTATGGGCCATGGCGTCACATGTCACATTAGATTTCAGGCCCCCTCGTGGCCTTCATTCATGTTCGGAATTGTAAGACATGAATACGATCTCAGGTCCATGCCATCAACTCAGGAGCTAAGGGCTCACTCAAAAATAACGTCCCATTTTGCCATCGCAGCTTGGGACCATCTCCGGCCGCCGCTCGATCGTGAAGTCCTCGAAATAGTTCACTATTTCTGTGGCTTCACTCAATCGCGACGACCAAATCTGACCCAAATCTGAGCGTCAATTCTGTGAATCTATTTTTGAGTGAGCCCTAAGTGCCTCAATCGGCACACCCTGGCGTCATTCCGGTGGGGGCCGGCATGCAGCTTCGCCTGTGAATGGAAATGATGCTGGATTCCGGGTCGGTGGCCGGAATGACGATGGGCGGGGGGTTTTACATACTGGGGAATTGCAGAGGCGAATTTCACGGTATGATTTTTGCAAAAAAGATGGAGGATACGGTTTTAGTTACCCTGTGCCCATGGCATGGGGCATGTCTAAGTCCCTGTGTTAATGTGTAAAGGCACATAAAATTGGGCAATGAGCACGGTCTTGAAAAAGCGAAACCCCATGAAAGCTCGGGTTGAGCCCGAATCCCTAATTTATCGTCAAAAGCCGGAAGAGCTGTGGGAGGAGTCCCATAGGGCTGAAAGCGAGTGCAGGAAAGGGAACCAATTTGGCCAACAAGGCCGATGGGATAGGGCCATTATGTGTTATCAGAACGCCGTACGATTGTGTCCCGATTATGCTGAGGCCATTTACAGACTGGGAAATGCCCTCCAAGTCCAGGGCCGGTTGGAACAGGCCATTGGCTGTTATGAGAGAACCGTTCGTCTAATCCCGGATTCAGTGGCGGCCTATTTCAACATGGGAAACGCCCTCTTACGAAAGGGGAGACCCCGGGCGGCCATCACCTGCTACCAGCGATCGGTTGAGTTAGATCCGGATCTGGCCGAGGCCCATTGCAACATGGGGACCGCTTTAAAAGCGTCTGGACGATTGAATGAGGCGATAAGGTCCTATGAGACGGCAGTGCACCTGAAGCCGGATTATGGGGATGCCATCAATAACCTGGGTACTGTGCTACACCTCAGAGGAGAGGTGGGTGAGGCCATGCACTGCTTTCAGAAGGCACTCACCATACAGCCGGACAGTGCAGAGGCCCACAACAATCTGGGAAATGCCTTTAAAGATCAGGGACAGGTCCATGAAGCCATACGGTGTTACCAAAGGGCCTTACGCATAAGACCCGATTATGCAGAGGCCCATAGTAACATCCTGTTTGCCATGCACTACATCCCAGGGACGGCATGTGAGGACATCTTCCGGGAATCGCAATTGTGGTGGGATCGGCACGGTAAGCCCTGTTCAGGAGTCCGCGTCCATACGCAGAGCGCTGATCCGGAGAAACGTCTGAGGGTGGGGTATGTTTCTCCTGATTTGCGCGAGCACTCGGTAAGCCATTTCTTTTTGTCGCTGCTTCAGGGGCATGATAAAAGCGCCGTGGAGGCGATCTGTTATGCGGATGTAACCCAACCGGATGACATGACCCGAAGGCTTCAAGGACTGGCCGGTCAATGGCGCTCCATCGTCGGTCTGAGCCACGAGGATGTGGCCCGGACCATCCTTCATGATGGTATCGACATCCTGGTGGATCTCGCAGGCCACACAGAGAATAACCGTCTCTTGGTGTTTGCGAAAAGGCCCGCCCCGATTCAGGTCACCTGGCTGGGGTACCCCAATACCACGGGTATGCCGGTTATGGATTACCGGCTGACAGACGACGTGGCAGATCCTCGGGGGATTGCTGACAGGACCCAAACCGAGAAATTGGTTAGGTTGCCGCACGGCTTTTTATGCTATACACCGCCTGAAAATGTGGGTGAGGTATCGTCTTTGCCGGCTCTGAAACGAGGCCGGGTATGCTTCGGCTCATTCAACAATCCGGCCAAGGTGAACGAAAAGGTCATTGAGGTATGGTCCCGGGTGCTCAGGGAAATACCGGGATCATCCCTGATGCTCAAGGGGAAGGCCTTGACAGACGGTACTGTCAGAGACCGGTATTTGAAAACGTTTTCTCGATACGGCATCTCATCGGATCGCATTGAACTCGTGGCCTATGTCCCCAAACGAAAGGACCATTTTGCCTTGTACAGCCGGGTGGATATTGGACTGGACCCGTTTCCCTATAACGGGACCACCACTACCTGTGAGGCATTGTGGATGGGGGTGCCGGTGGTGACACTGAGGGGAGACCGTCACGTATCGCGTGTGGGCGCAAGTATCCTGACACAGGCCGGGCTTAAGGAACTGATCGCATCCACTGAAGCGGAATATGTGCAAAGAGCAGTGGTCCTGAGTACGGATCTTGAGAGATTAGAACAACTCAGATCCACCATGCGGGAGCGGCTGAAGGGCTCTGTACTGTGTGATGCCAAGCGGTTCGCGGCTTCAATGGAAACGGCCTTTAGAAATATGTGGAGACAGTGGTGTTTGAGGCCTTGTGATGCAGAACTGACGGGATCACCGGGTTATGGGGATATGGATGATGGATCCGTTCAACCTGAAGAAAGGACGGCCCCAACAGAGCAGGGACTGACCGGCACAGAGGTCGGTGGAGATGAGGCCCATGGCTACTATGAAAAGGGGTTGTCGCTTCAACTGAAAGGACACCTGAAACCTGCAGTGGCGTGTTATCAAAAGGCACTTGCACTGGACCCCCATCATGCCGATGCCTGCAACAACATGGGTGTCGCCTATCAGGAGTTGGGAGATATTGCCGGAGCACTGAAATACCTCAAACGAGCGGTCTCCTTGCGACCTGATTATATTGAGGGCTATAACAATTTGGGCAATGCATTCCAGCATGCCGGTGATTTGGACAGGGCGGTTTCCTGTTATAAAAGGGTCCTGAAATTGAATCCGGACCTGTCTCAGGCCCACAATAATTTGGGGAACGTGCATTTGCAGAAAGGGGCCATCACAGCGGCCATGCGGTCCTACAAAAAAGGAGTGGCCCTGGATCCTAAAAACGCTGAAGCCCACTGCAATATGGGCAATGCATTGCAGTATATGGGCAGATGCAATGAAGCCCTTGAGTGGTATAAAAAGTCGATTGCGCTTAATGCGGATAACCCGGCCGCTTATAACAATATGGGCGCTGCGCTGCAGAATGTGGGCAGATTGGAGGAAGCCTTTTCCTGCCAGCAGGAGGCCATCAGACGCCAACCTGGAAATGCAGATGCCTATAACAATATGGGGAGAACCCTCAAGGATCAGGGAAGGATTCCGGAAGCGATCCGGTGCTATAAAAGGGCGTTGGAAATAAGGCCCGATTTTGCCGAGGCTCACAGCAATCTCCTGTTTGCCCTGCATTATGATCCCGAGGTGAGCCAGGAAAGGATCTTTACCGAATCTCAAGCATGGTGGCAAATGCACGGCACCGTTCATTTTCCGGAAAAAAGTTCCCACAACGGTCTGAAGGCCCGTCAACGCCTTAAGGTAGGGTATGTCTCCCCTGACTTTCGCGAGCATTCGGTGAGTTACTTTTTCAAGCCGCTGCTGGAAAAACATCATCCGGATGCGGTGGAAACCTTCTGTTATGCGGATGTGAAACGGCCGGACGCCATGACATCCCGCATCAAGGGTTTACCCGATCACTGGCGGTCCATTGAGGGGTGGAGTGATGAAGATGTGGCCCGGAGGATATACAAAGACCGGATCGATATCCTGGTGGACCTGGCGGGACATACCGCCCACAACCGGCTCCTGGTGTTTGCCAGAAGGCCTGCACCGGTGCAGGTGACGTGGCTGGGGTATCCCGATACCACGGGCATGCCGGTCATGGATTATCGCCTGACAGATGATTTGGTGGATCCCAAAGGAGAGGCGGATCGATTTCATACCGAGAAGCTGATCAGGCTTGCTCACGGTTTTTTGTGTTATGAGGCGCCGGAGGGTGCAGGATCGGTCTCCTCTCTGCCGGCACTGGATCGGAGTGGGGTTTGCTTCGGGTCGTTTAACTATCTGCCCAAGGTGAACGAGGAGGTGGTCAGGGTATGGTCCAAAATCCTCAAAGCGGTTCCCTCTTCCCGGCTCCTGCTCAAAAGCAGGCCCCTGGCCGATAAGGGAGTCAGAAGCCGATATGCGGAGTTGTTCAACAGATGGGGGGTTTCTCCGGAGCGTATCCAATTCGAGGCGTATTCCCCAACCACACAGGGGCATTTATCCCTTTACAATAGAGTGGATATCGGGCTGGACCCATTTCCATATAACGGCACCACCACCACCTGTGAGGCATTATGGATGGGGGCGCCGGTGGTGACGCTAAAGGGAGATCGCCATTCGGCCCGGGTGGGGGCAAGCATCCTGACGCGTATGGGGCTGCACGAACTGATTTGTGCCACTGAGGCGGATTATGTAAAAAAGGCCACTGAACTGGCATTCGATTTGACCTGGTTAAATACATTGAGGACCCAAATGCGGGATCGCCTCAGCGGGTCACCCCTGTGTGATGCCGTCTCATTTGCAGAGACGATTGAATCGTCCTACCAAGCCATGTGGAAGGCCCGGTGCGGGCAGGAAAGCGGGTGAGATTTGTGGATACGGCCGTCAGTCTCCCCATTATAGAGAACAAAATGGACCTTCACAAGGTCAAGGCGTGCACGTAGATAGATGACGCACAAGCTGGAATTAGAGACAATCCATACCGCCAAGGCCGGGACCTCTAAGGAGGCCGGTCCTACGGCTGTTGATGGCCATACGACAAGACTAAAGACAGTGGCGGCATCGCCTGCTTCATACTTCCATATGGGGAATGCCCTAAGAGGCGAAAACCGATTGGACGATGCCATCTCCTGCTATCAACGGGCGGTGTCGCTTGCGCCTGTCTTTGCCGAGGCCTACAATAACATGGGCCTTGTTTTTCAGGAAAAGGGCGATCTGGAAGCATCCATTCACTGTTTTCAAAAGGCTTTGGAGAGCAACCCCGAGCTGTTCCACGCATACTTCAATATGGGGGTTTCATTCAAAGACAGAGAAGATGTAAACGATGCGGTTTTCTGCTTTCAAAAGGCACTGTTGTTAAGGCCGAAATTGTCTTCGGCCTATAACAGACTGGGAACCATTTTCAGGGAACAGGGGAAATTGGACAAGGCCCTTTTTTGTTTTAAAAAGGAGCTTGAGATAGATCCCAAAAATGCCCAGGCATACAATAACCTGGGAAGCACCTTTTATGATACAGGGGCAGTAAGCGAGGCCGTCAGGTGTTTTCAGAATTCTCTCCGCCTTCGGCCCGATCATGTGGAGACCCACTGGAATCTGTCCCTGGCTCACCTGGCGTTAGGCAATTATGCCGAGGGATGGCGCGGCTATGAATATCGATTCAAGAGGAACTCGCATCGGCCCAGTTTTCCCGAACAATTGGGGATCCCCAGGTGGGACGGGACGTCTTTTGTTGGGAAACGCCTTTTGGTCTTGGAAGAGCAGGGACTGGGGGACAATCTGCAATTTGTTCGCTATCTCCCCATGGTAAAGGCCCGGGGCGGTACCGTCCTATTAAAGACAGACAAACGCTTGCTTAAGCTGTTTCGTGGAATTGAAGGCCTTGATGAAATCGAGGCGTGGCCGTCCGACACCATGCCGTCCGTCGATTTTGATTTTTATATCCCCATGATGAGCCTGCCATGGATATTCGGCACCACCCTGGCGACCATTCCTGCCAGGGTGCCTTACATCCGGCCGGATCAGCAGAAAGTGGACGCATGGAGGGAACGGATCAATGGAAAAGGGATGAAGGTGGGTCTGGTTTGGGCCTGCAGCCCCACTTCCCCTACTGAGCTCATATCCTCACGAGGCCGTTCCTGTCACCTGATGCATTTTCTGCCTCTCTCTCGAATACCGGGGATATCGCTATACGGGCTGCAGAAGGGCGAGGCCGCAGGGCAGGTAAGGGAGCTTTGTTCTCACCACGGTCATATCATCAACCTGGGAGAGGCCTTTGAGGATTTTTCAGATACTGCGGCAGCCATCGCCAACCTGGACCTGATGATCTCCATAGACACCTCGGTGGCCCATCTGTCAGGCGCCATGGGCAAGCCCACGTGGCTCCTTCTTCAATCGGTTTCAGATTTCAGGTGGCTCCGGCAGAGGGAAGACAGCCCATGGTACCCCACCATGCGGCTTTTCAGGCAGGAGAGACCCGGCCACTGGGCCGGTGTCATAGGTCGGGTGTGCTCGGAGGTCCGATCACGCCTATCCAGGGGGCCAGGTACCCCATGATCTCCAGCAACTTCAAACCGACCCACAGCCATCAGCCTGCCGCCATCCCGAAGTGCGCAGTAGAATATACCCACATGGGCGTGGCCCTGGGCGAAAAAGGGGATCTTGCGGGTGCCATGGAGATGTTCCGCCAGGCCATCCACGCAAAGCCCGATTACGCCAGGGCATGGAATAACCTGGGGGTGGCCCTGAAGGGATTGGGGAAGGTTGCCCCTGCAATTCAACATTTCAGACAAGCCATCCGGATCGATCCCGATTATGTGGAGGCCCACTGGAACCTCTCCTTTCTCCTTCTTTTGACCGGGGCCTTTGAGGAAGGGTGGAAAGAGTATGAGTGGCGTTTTAGAAAAAAGGAGTGGGCCACCAATCTTAGAGGGATGAACGGGATCCCAAGATGGGATGGTTCACCGTTTTATGGGAAGAGACTCTTGGTCTACAGCGAGCAGGGCTTTGGGGACGCCCTTCAGTTTGTCCGGTATATGAGGAGGGTCAAGGATTTGGGGGGGACGGTTATGTTAGAGATCCAGCACTCTTTGTATGATCTGTTCCGCTCTGTTTCGGGTATTGATAGCCTCATTGAAAGGCCTTTCCACGACAGGATTGAGAAGGACGTGGATCTCCATGTCCCCCTGCTGAGTCTTCCGGGAATGTTCAACACTACCCTAAGGACCATCCCCTCCAAGGGAGTGATCCCCTACATCCACCCGGATCCTAAAAAGGTGGAATACTGGCGAAGGCAATTCCCAAGAGCCCCCTTTAAGGTGGGACTGGTATGGGAGGGTAAGGGAACAGACCCGGAAAGGGCCTGCCCGCTCCGGCGGCTGGCCCGGCTGGCAGGAATCGAAGGGGTCAGGCTCTACGGACTTCAGAAAGGCGAGGCCGCATCTCAGGTGGAGGGGTTACCTCAGGATCTGACGATCGTCAACCTGGGGGATGCATTTCATGATTTTTCAGATACTGCAGCGGCCATAGAGAATCTGGATTTGGTGGTTTCCGTGGACACGGCCGTGCTTCATCTCGCCGGAGCCATGGGGAAACGAACATTCGGCCTTCTCCCCTTTGCAGCGGACTGGCGCTGGCTTCTGGATCGGGAGGACAGTCCCTGGTATCCCACCATGCGGCTTTTCAGACAGGAGGAGCCCGGGCAGTGGGATCATGCCCTGAACTGCCTCATGGCGGCAGTCAGGGATCTAACCGAGGCTGGGCCCGCTTACAGGGTCTGCAAGGTGCCATCGGTTCAGATCGTAAAACCATCTGGTTCATATGACCAGATAGTTGACTTCAAGCAAACCATCCATGAGGCCATCCGTTGTCATCAGTGTGGTCAACTTGAACAAGCCCTGGGAGTTTGTGAGCAAGTGCTGCGCCGTTCCCCGGGAAATTGGGAGGCCCTGCACCTGATGTGCATTATCTATCACCAGACCGATAATGCCGATAAGATTATCCATCTCCTGCCTGAGGCGTCCCAATGTCAAACCAGGCCCGACGCCCTTTTGCTCAGCCTCGGGGATCTGCTCAAAAACCTGGGCCGGTCAGAAGCGGCTCGGTCCTATTATCAGGAAGGCCTGCGGCTGAAACCCGGTTCTTGGGAACTCCATTACCATATGGGGAATCTGCGGAAGGACCAGGGCGCGTTAAAAGACGCCATTTTTTCTTATTCAAGGGCCATCCGATTGAACCCTGACCTGTTTGATGCCTACTATAACATGGGGAATGCCTTTAATGCGTTAAAAGACCTCCCTAAGGCCATCTCCTGTTACCGAAAGAGCCTCAGCATAAAGCCGGACCATGCTGAGGCAAGCCACAAGGCCGGGCTGACCCTGAAGGATCTGGGGAAATATGATGAGGCCATTGCATGCTATGAGAAGGCCCTTCAATTCAAACCGGATGCTGCCGAACTCCACTATAACCTGGGAAATGTGTACAAAGAGGCCCACAGATTCCAGGAAGCCGTCTCCTGCTATCAGAAGGCCATTGATCTCAAGCCGGATATGGTGGAGGCCCACTATAACATGGCCAACGCCCTCAAGGAATCAGGTGCGCTGAATGATGCCATCTCCTGTTATGGACATGTCCTGAAGATGGCGCCGGATCATTTCGGGGCCCTCAATAACGGGGCCCTGGCCTATCGCGATTCAGGCCAGATCGACAAAGCCCTGGAAATGTTCGATCAAGCCTTGGAATTGAGACCGGACCATGTGGAGATCCGATGGAATCGGTCTTTGGCCCTCTTGTTGCGGGGAGACCTAATAAAGGGATGGGAAGAATATGAAGTGCGTTTTGAACGGGATGATCTGACCACTACCTATCCGAGACGTTTTGACCAGCCGTTCTGGGACGGTTCGCCTTTTAATGGAGAGACGTTATTTATTCACCACGAACAGGGATTGGGGGATACCATCCAGTTTGTCCGATACCTGCCCATGGTCAAGGCAAGGGGGGGGAGGGTCGTTTTGGAGGTGCATGAATCGTTGCTGAACCTGTGCCGCAATCTCCCCGGTGTGGATGAAGTCATTTCATGCCCCCTTGATCAGGATCTAAGGGTGGCATTTGACTGTTACGTTCCCCTCTTATCCTTGCCCGGAATATTCAAAACCACGTTAAAGACCATTCCATCCCGAATCCCCTATCTTCAGGCCGATCCTGAAGTTGCCGCACGCTGGCAGGACCGGCTGGATACGGCCGATCTGAAAGTAGGTTTGGTCTGGGCAGGAAATCCGGGGCACAAAGATGATCGCAACCGCTCCTGTCCCCTGGATCTCCTGGAACCCTTGAGTCAAATCCCCGGGGTCGCCCTGTATGCACTGCAGAAAAATGTGGATGAACCGTCTGTTGGACAACTGCAAAGACTGGGAATCACCCACCTGGGAGAGGACCTGGAGGATTTCTCTGTTACTGCGGGAATCATCACCCATCTCGATCTGGTCATCTCAGTGGATACGGCCGTGGCCCATCTGGCCGGCGCCATGGGGAAACCGGTTTGGATCCTTCTCCCCATGGTCCCGGACTGGCGCTGGCTTATGGAAAGAGAGGATTCCCCATGGTATCCCACGGCAAGGCTCTTCCGCCAGAAGCAGCCCAGGGACTGGGAAGAGGTCATCGGGCGGGTGGCTGACGAACTCGGGGCCACGACGCGTCTGAAATCAGGGGACCATAAACCCACACCTGAGGCCCTTATGGAAAAGGCCATTCAATATTACCAGGAAGGTGATAGGGAGCAGGCGAAAGAGACCTGCGACAACATTTTGGCAGGGCAGCCGGCCCATGCAGAAGCATTGCACTTCAAGGGACTGATACACCACCGGGCAGGGGAGTATTCAGCAGCAATCGATTGCATCTCCAAGGCGGTTGAGGCGGATCCGAACCAGCCACATTTCTTCAACAACCTGGGGGCTGCTTACGAGGGACAGGGGGATTTCAAAAACGCCATGACCTGCTATGAGCAGGCCATTTCATTGAGGCCGGATTTGGCGGAGTCCTGTTATAATCTGGGAAAGGCCTTTTTAAAAGAAACGCAGTTTATGAAAGCGGCGCTGTGGTTTGAGAGGGCGGTCTCTCTCAAGCCCGATTACAGGGAGGTATACCCCAGACTGAGCGAGGCCCTTCTGGAGTTGGGCCGACCTGATGCGGCCATTTTGTGCGGAAAACGACTCCTCGATCTTGACCCCCGTAGCGCGGACGCCCACTTCATCATGGGAAACGGACTCAAAGAGCAGGACCAGTTCGAGGCGGCCATAGCGAGCTACCAGACAGCCCTGGATCTGAATCCGGGGCATGTCCAGGCCCTGGTGCATATGGGGCTTGCCTATCAGTTCCTGGGGAGGCTGGAAGCGGCCATGGGGGCATTTGATCAGGCACTTGCTATCGACAACGCCCACCCGGCAGCCAATCTGAACCGGGGACTGGTCTGTCTATTGGCAGGAAATTATGAAGCGGGATGGAAGGGCTATGAGTGGCGGCTTCGGGTGGATGACTGGAAGCGTAGACACTCCCCGAGACCAGACCGGCCCAGATGGAATGGTTCCCCCTTCACAGACAGAACGGTCCTTGTTCACCATGAGCAGGGATTGGGAGATGCTCTTCAATTTGTCCGGTTTTTGCCCATGGTCAAGGCCCGGGGGGGGGATGTGGCCTTGGAGGTAGACAAGCGTCTGTTAAGACTCGTGAAGGGCATGCGGGGGGCTGAAGATCTCCATATGTTGCCGCCGGGTGGATGCCCTGAGACCCAGGATATATATGAGATTCCCCTCTTGAGCCTTCCGGGCGTGTTTAAGACCACCCGAAAGACCATTCCTTCGGATATCCCCTATCTTCGGGCCGAGCCCGACCTGGTGGAATTGTGGGCCGGCAGACTGAGCCGCATCCAGGGATTCAAAATCGGTATTTCCTGGCAGGGCAATCCCGCGTACCGGAATGATCGGCACCGGTCAGCGTCCTTGAAGTACTTCAGCGATCTGGGAAAGTTGGAGGGCGTGACCCTGGTGAGCCTTCAGAAGGGGCACGGACACGATCAGATGGCACACCTTCCCCATGACGTGCGTGTGGTGGACCTGGGGCCTGAATTGGATAAGGGACCCGATGCCTTTGTGGACACTGCCGCGGTCATGGCCAACCTGGATTTGATCGTCACCACGGATACGGCGATTCCCCACCTGGCCGGGGCCCTGGGTGTCCCGGTGTGGCTGCTTCTCCCTCGAATACCCGACTGGCGCTGGGGACTTTCAGGAGAGACCTGTCCCTGGTATCCGAGTATGAGACTCTTTCGTCAGGAATCCCACCATGACTGGTCCGGTGTGTTTACGCGCGTCTGTTGTGCGCTGCGAGACGTCATCGTCACCCAACGGGATATGGGGAGCGCATAGACATGAGACTCTACGCAGAAGTTTCTCCTGGAGAGCTTTTGGACAAGATCAGCATCCTGGAGATCAAAAGAGAACGGATCCGGGACGAACATAAACTGAACCATATCCAGCTTGAGCTGGATGTTCTCAAAGAGGTCTGGTCGAACCACCTCCCCCCATCTTCGAGACTGTCCCACCTGTACCATGAACTGAAGGCCCTCAATGAAAAACTGTGGGACATAGAGGATGGTATCCGGTCATGTGAACGTCGCAGGGTTTTCGATGATAAGTTCGTTGATTTAGCCAGATCTGTGTATCAAACAAACGACCGGCGATCCGCTGTAAAGAGAGGAATCAATGAACTTCTCGGTGCGCGGATCATGGAAGAAAAGTCCTATGAGCCCTATTGAAGAGCAAATGAAGACTGCGCTTGGATATCACCAGGCAGGGGAACTGGAAAAGGCAAAGGCGCTTTATGCGGCCGTTCTAAACGTGGAACCCAACCAACCAGATGCGCTCCATCTCTCAGGGGTCATTGAATACCAATCCGGCCACCCTGAGGCCGCCATTCATATGATCCGTACCGCCATAGCCATGGATCCGGAACAGCAGGCCTTTTACAGCAATTTGGGCAACGCGTTGATGGCCGGGGATCGTTTGGAGGAGGCGGTTTTATGCTATCAACAGGCCATCGGGCTGGACCCGGATGCAGCCGAGGCCCACTTCAACCTGGGAAACGCCCTTTTCTCTTTAAAGGGGTATCATGAGGCCGTTGCCTGTTATCAAAAGGCCCTGGCCTTGACCCCCTGCTTTCCGCAAGCGCGGTGTAATCTGGGAAACGCACTCATGGCGCAGGGAGACGTGGAAGGCGCCGCTGAATGCTATCAGAAGGCTATCTCACTGAAACCGGATTATACAGATGCCTACCTGAATCTGGGAAGGGTGTACAAGGAACAGGGAAAATGGACCAATGCCTTGTCCTGCTATGAACAGGCCGCCCGCCTGGAACCTGACTGTGCCGACGCCCACTATAACATGGGAAACCTGTTTCACGTACAGGGGAGGTATGAAGAGGCGATTGCGCCCTATGAACAGGCCATCCGCATCAGGCCCGATTACAGGGATGCCCATGACAACCTGGGAAAGACCTTCAGGGATGAGGGGATGCTGGACGAGGCCATGTCATGCTACCAACGGTCCCTGCATCTAAATCCGGACAACCCCGAGACCCGGTTTGACGTGGCCACCCTGCATCTGCTGCAGGGCAATTTTGATGAAGGGTGGCCGATGTATGAATGTCGATTTCAGCGAGAGAATTGGCAAGCCGTGTATCCGCACCGGCTGAAGATGCCCCGGTGGAAGGGCGAGCCCTTCTCCGGTAAGCGGCTCTTGGTGCACAGTGAGCAGGGATTCGGAGACAGCCTTCAGTTTGTCCGCTACCTTCCCATGGTGAAACAGAGGGGCGGCGAGGTGATCTTTGAGACGGTGGGCCCCCTCATGGATCTGTTTCGGCACCTTGAGGGGGTTGATCGCGTCATTGAAGGTCCTGCACCTACAGATGAGGCCTCGGGCTGTGATTCGTATGTCCCCCTTTTGAGTCTGCCGGGAATATTTGAAACCCGATTGGAGACCATTCCCTCTCAGGTTCCCTATGTTTTTGCCGACGCCCGAAGGGTCCGGGACTGGGAAAAAAGACTTCCGAAGAAGAGGGGGTTGCGGGTGGGTCTGGTATGGGCCGGGAAGTCCACGGACCGCCGGCGATCCTGTGGGCTCAAAGAACTGATCCCGTTGCTCCAAGTCCCGGGTGTGGACTTTATCGGGCTTCAGAAGGGATCTCCGGCCAAAGAGGTTCTGGCCCTGCCCCGGGCCAGGGCCTTTCCCAACATAGGGGAAGACGTTGAGGATTTTGCTGATACGGCGGCCGTGATCGAACACCTGGAACTGATCATCTCCATTGATACGTCCGTGGCCCACTTGGCCGGGGCCATGGGAAAGCCGGTGTGGGTCCTTCTCTTGAGATCCCCGGACTGGCGCTGGCTGATGGACAGGACGGATTCTCCCTGGTACCCCACCATGCGGCTCTTCCGCCAGTCCAGGTCCGGGTGCTGGGAGGATGCCGTGAACTCCATGGCGCAGGCACTCCATGAAGCGGTCCGCTTAGGGGGCGCAAAAGAGATGGAGGCGCAATAGAGGCATGCGGATACTGATTGTGGGAGCGGTGGAAGGGGGGTCCCTCCCGGTGGGTCGCGCCATGTATGCCGCCTTCAAAGAGATCAAACAGGAGGTGGCGTTTCTGGACTACTCTGACTTCCGTGATGCGTTTGTAAAGGTGGTGAAGAGCGGAAATGATGATGCGTCAGCCCAGTTTCTGCTCAAGTGCAATATTCGGCTGATGCAAAAGGTGCTGGACTTCAGGCCGGATGCCATCCTGGGGATTGCCCAGTCTCCCATGGTCAATCCGGAGATTCTGATCAAGTTGAGGAAGGCCGGTATTCTCCTTTGCTTTTGGTTTGTGGAGGATTATCGGGTCTTTGATTACTGGAAATCATATGCCCCCTTTTTTCATTACTATTTCACCATTCAAAAGGATGCATTCTGGGATAAACTGAAGGAAATAGGATGCCGAAATTTTCATTATTTGCCCATGGCCTTTGATGAAAATCTGGATATTCAACGGGCCTCGACCCATCCGGCCATAAATGTCTCTTTTGTGGGGGCGCCCTACGCCAACAGGGTCCATTTTTTCAGCCGGCTTCAACGGTCGGATTTTGAGATATACGGGGACGCTTGGAAAAAATACGGTAACGGCGCAGTGGTTATCGGCGACCGCTGGATATCCGAGTGGGAGGCACGGGATATCTATCAACGCTCCCTCATTAACATAAACCTTCATTCCTCCCAGAATCCCCACTCCTTTGGGAACGGGGACTTTGTGAATCCCAGAACCTTTGAGCTTGCGGGGATGGGGGCCTTTCAATTGACCGACATGCGCCAACTGATGCCGCTTCATTTCGACCTGGAAGCCGAGATGGTCACGCTGACCGAATGGGAAAATATGACCGCGGCCATAGACTATTTTCTGGAACACGAATCCGATCGTCAGGACTTTGCAAAAAGGGCCCAGGAACGGGTCTTGCAGGAACATACCTACAGGGATCGAGCTGAGGAGATCATCAGCCTGTTGTCATAAGGGAATAAGACGGACGTGGCTCAGCATCATAAGAAAGGAAAACCTATGACTCACACGGAAACACAACGTCACAAAGCAACGCAAACATCGGGACATAACAACCTAAAAAAAATGGTCTCTCTTTGTGGCTTCGTGACTTCGTGTGAGACATTTTCAGTTGGCTATTTTGCATTAGTTGATGAGGGTATATGAAAAAACGGATCTGGGCGAGCTTTGACGATTACCTGCCGCCACAAAGTGCACAGAAGCTGATGGGAAAGGGGTTTGCCAACTACCAATTTTTTGACGCCCTTTTGAGATACGGACATTTTGATGAATATCACTTTTTTCTGACGAACCATTCTCACCAAAAGGCCTTTGAAAAGGCCCATGAAGCGCTTTTCAAAGAGATCGAAATGGGGTCAAGGGTCAAGCTCTTTTGTCGGTCTCAACTGCCGGAGGCGGTCAGCACCCATGATTATACCGTATTTCACCAAACAGATCATATCGTCCATTTCAACGCCACCTGCCATTTTAGAAATCAGATGGGATCATTTCCGGTTACCTCTTTTATCCATTCCATCAGTTATCCGTCCATGATGGTGCACCTCCAGGAAATGGCCTTGGGGGGCGTTTCATCCCAGGATGCCATTATCTGCTCCTCTGATGCGGGTAGGCAGGTCCTTAGAAAGTGGTTTGAGCAGATTTATCAGACGAGAAATCTTGTTGTACCCTCTGTTCAAATGGAAGTGATTCCATTCGGATTTGATGCAAGGGAGTTCGAGGGGATAAACCGAGGGATGGCGCGCAGTCAGACGGGGTTGCCTCAACACCACAGGATCGGTCTTTGTTTTGGCCGATTCTCTGAGTACGATAAAATGGATCTTTTCCCCCTTTTGCAGGCCTTCAGCATGATTTATAGAAAAGGAGCGCCCTGGCAATTGATCCTGGCAGGTGCAGCCCATCACCCAGAATATGTGTCCATGGTGCGGTTGTGGGCCAAGGCCCTGGGTCTGGAGGAAGCGGTCATCATCAAGACGGATCTTTCTGACACGGACAAGGCCGCATTGTTTAAATCCGCTGACTTCTTTATATCGCCCAGTGACAACCTCCAGGAAACCTTTGGGTTGACCCTGGTGGAAGCCATGGCGGCCGGATTGCCCTTGATTGTATCAGATTTCAGTGGCTACCGGGAGATCGCCTCCCCGGACGTGGCGCTAATGATTCCCACGTGGTGGAGCGATCTGGACCTGTTTTCCACCATGGCGTTCGGGCCTTTGTCGGATGAGGCCTCCCTTCATCGAGCCATGGCCCAATCCGTATGTGTGGATATTGAGGCCCTGGCGCGTTCCATGCTCGAGTTCTTTTCGCATCCTGAACGATGTGCCCGAATGGGGGCGTCTGCTCGAAGACGATTTGAGGAAAAGTATGCATATCCAGAAATTATCAATAGACTGGAGGCTTTTTGGCTCCGCTTGAAACATGATTTTTCGCCGCGGGCAATAGTTAGAGGAACGCAACCCCTGTTCCCCGATTACTTTGGCGCATTTTCTCATTATTTTACGGAACACATCGGCCCGGATACTAAGGTAAGGCGCACGAATTTTGCCAAACAACTATTTGATGCCAATCAGGACTATCCGCTTTTCTCTGGAATGGATCAGGTTGTGGACCGGACAAACATCCGGGCAATCATTGCCTACACCGTTGAATTCAGAACCATTTCAGAAATTATGGGACAATTGGGAGTGCAGAGTGGAAGAGTCCACTACCAGATCATGTGGATGCTAAAACATGGGTTGCTGAGCTTTTTGAAGGGAAATCAGCCATGAACATATTATCGTTTAACTGGCACACGCCCTACCTTTCACTTCTAGTGCAACTGGATCACACTTTTGATGTGGCGCCGGCCAACAAAAAGGAACTGATAAATCCCGAACCTTGGCATAAGGCCATGCGGCCCGTGCCAGCCAATGTTACGCCCATAAGTAAAGAGCAGGCCCTGGAGCGGCTGCACAGAGGCTGTTATGACCTGGTCCTGGCGCACAATGTTGGGGATCTGGTGTTTACAAAAGACTTCTTATTGCCAAAGATAATTGTGTTTCACACCAAGCTTTCCACCGAGGGCCAGGCCAGTGGACAGCCCGAGAAAATTCCGGGTTATCGGAAAGCAGTACAAGAGTTGGTTTCAGGGGTCTATTGCGTTTTTATTGCTGAGACAAAGCGGTATGACTGGGGGCTTCCCGGAGAGGTAATCCTGCCCGGGATTGATGTGTCCCTCTATGGCGACTATACCGGAGAGTCGCCAAGAGTGCTTCGGGTCGGGAATTTTATAAGGCTCAGGGATTTGACGAG
>JAIPDZ010000063.1 GCA_021737425.1 Deltaproteobacteria bacterium | reverse complement strand
CATGGTGGTGAGACCACCGTATCGCCCAATGCCATGCTCCTCGTGCACCACAAAATCGCCGGCCTTTAGGAGACTGAAACCGGACCAGGTCAGCCCACCGCTTCCTTTGGCCCGTTTGGGTTTTGTCCCCCGTTTGGGTCCGAAGATTTCATCCTCACTCATCACGTACAGTCCCTGCTCGGGCCAGGCAAATCCCTTGGAGAGCCGGCCCAGACACAGGTAGAGGCCCGCACCGTCCGGGAGTTCTTCCCACTGATCCACCATGCCGTCGGTGGCCACCTGGTAATTTTCCAGGATCTCCTGCAGGCGGTTGGCCTGCTGCCGGGAACTGCAAGTGATCACCACCTTGGACCGGGAATCCTTCCAGGACTCAATTCTTTCTGCAAGAGGGGCCATGGAAATCCTCCCTTGGTGGGCCAGTGAAACCGCTGCCTCGGTGTCCAGTTGGAACCGCCCCTTCAGGGGGATCACCCGGTCCGGATCCTCTCCGGGTTCCAAACGTAGCTCACTGAAAAAGATGCGCTGGCTGCGGTGGAGGCCCTCCGTGATTTCCTCCATGGGGATGAAAAGGTCTTCCACGTGAGGGAAAGGCCTCCCTTTTTCTGCGGATTCTTGCCGAAATTTCGCCTGGTCCTTGGCGAACTTCCGTTCGATTTTCTCCACTTGGGCGTTCCATCGATGGGGGTCAAAGGCGGTGATGAGACCGTTTTGGGGAAGATACGCCAGTAGTGTACCCAAATGGGAGTAGAAATGATTCAGCCAGGCTTCCTGCCCCGGAAAGCCGTTGAATTCCCCAGGTTGGGCCTGTTTGGGTAGACGTCCCATGGACCTGGCCCGTTCCAGGTTCTCTGGGGTCATGAGGATCTCCACTGCAGGGAGGAGAACGAAGGAATCCAGACGCCCCTGGGACCGCTGGTTTTCCGGATCAAACTGGCGGATGGATTCCAGATGATCCCCCCAAAATTCCATGCGGAGCGGCAGCGGATATAAGGGGGGGAACAGATCGACCACGCCTCCCCGTACGGCGTAGTCCCCCCGCTCCTCCACCAAGGATGTCCGTTGGTATCCGGCCCTGTTTAGTTTTCGAAGGAGCTCTGTCCTATCCACCTCCTCTCCGGTTTCAAAGTATTCCAGGGCGCCGACCAGGGCGTCTTTGGGCAGAATCCTGAAGCAGAGGGCCTCCACAGAGGTGACCACCACCGATTCCTTGCGGGTGAGCAGCCCATACAGGGCGCTGATGCGTCGGTTGATGAGTTCCCGATGGGGGCTCAGCCCGGATAAGGGAGTGATGTCATAGGGAAAGAATTGATGCAGCCGCACCCCGGAAGAAGCCTCTTCCATGGGGGGATCGGGCAGGAAAAATTGAAGTGTTTTGTAAAAGGCATCGGCCTCCTTGGTATCCGGAAGGATGATTAGACAGGGTCTATGAACATCGGCCAATACCTGGGCGAGGAAATAGGCACGGGCTGAGCCGGTAAGACCCGTAACCCGTATTTCGTCTGAGCCCTCAAGGAGCCATTTTTTGAGGTCGGTGATTTCTTTTGTGTTCAGTGTTCTCATTTCAGTGCTGGGAGGCGTCTGACCAGGAATGTAATTCTATGGGGGCTGGTGGGTCTCACAAGAGGTGCGGTTCCAAGGTCCTGAGCGTCATTTGTTCCGTATTTAGTTCAGCCTGGATACCCAAGGGGAAGGCCAGATTATCAGACCCATGGCCCATGGGAAATCCGGTCACTACCGGGATCCCTATCCCGGCAAATCTGTGTTCAAGCTGTCCATGGAAGGCGGACATATCCCCACAATCCACATATTGACCTACCACCACACCGGCGAGGTCCTGCAACTGGCCGGCCTGGGCCAGATGGGTCCACATCCTGTCTAAACGATAGGAGGGTTCACCCCGGTCTTCCAAACACAGGATGGCGCCCTTAAGCGATGGAAAAAACGGGGTGCCCAAGAGATGACAGATCAGGCTCATGTTCCCGCCCAGAAGGGGGCCCACCCCCCTCCCCTCTGACAGGACTGTTCCCTCTTTGTACCGGAGGGTCACGGGATGATTCTCACAAAGAACACCGCAAAGATGGGTCCAAGAGGAGCTCCGGATGGAAGCGAGATTTACGACCATGGGCCCGTGGAAGGTCACCAGCCCGCCTTGGTGATATAAGGCCATCAACAGGGCGGTAATATCACTGAACCCTACCAGGATTTTGGGGTGCTTACGGACGAGATGGTAATCCAGGCGGTCCAGAAGCCTGAGGCTGCCATACCCCCCCCGGCTGCAGAAGATGGCCTTTATCTCCGGACTCAAAAACATGGCGTGAAGGTCGGCAAGCCGGAGGGGGTCCTCCCCGGCCAGATACTCCCCTTTTGCATACACATGGGGAGCCATATGGACCTCGAACCCCGATGATTCCAGGTGCTTGATGCCGTCATGGAGTTGTGCTTCCCTTACCGGGCCGGCCGGCGAGACAATCCCCACCCCATCCCCACGGCGAAGCGCCGGGGGTTTAATGAGCGCCCCTTTCTTCATCCTGTCCCCCCTTGAAAAAGGGGGGGACAGGGGCCTTATGCGGTTTTGCTGATTCGTACCCACCTCCTCTTCTTATCGATTCTTATTGAAGAGGATGATCAAGCCCTGAAGGGTCAGAAATTCCTCCACCTGGTCGATGGTTTCAGAGACTTCAGAGATAATGGGCGCCAGTCCCCCGGTGGCCACCACGGTGGCCTCTTCCCCTGACTCTCGTTTCATTCGATTGACAATGCCGTCCACCAGCCCGGCATACCCGTATATGATCCCGGCGTTCATGCTGCTGATGGTATCTTTTGCAATAATGCTCTGGGGCCGGGTGAATATCTCCACCCGCGGCAGCTTGGAGGCCTCCTGAAAGAGGGCCTCACACGAGATGATCACACCGGGAGATATGGCCCCACCCATATATTCTCCGCGCCCGGATATGTAGTCGAAAGTGGTGGCGGTTCCGAAGTCCACCACCACCAGGGGATGTTTATGGGTTTCATAGGCGGCAACCGCATTGACAATGCGGTCCGCTCCCACTTCCTTGGGGTTGTCATACCGGATGGGCATCCCGGTCTTTAAACCGGGCCCTACAATCAGGGGATCGACACGGAAATATTTTTTGGAAAAGGTCTCAATGGTGTTCAGCAAAGGGGGAACCACACAGGAGACAATGGTGTCGGTGATATCTTCGAAACCGAGGTCAACCCATTGGAAGAAGTTCCCCACCAGGATGCCCAGTTCATCGGCCGTAATCTCCTTTTCCGTCCGGATGCGCCAGTGGTGAATAATTCGATTCCCATCCGTAACCCCCAAGACGATATTCGTATTCCCGATGTCAATACAAAACAGCATGGCAGTTGATACCCGTCCTGTTTATACCTGGCAAAACGCTCTCCCACGGCCTGTCATCCGCACCCGATTGTCTCCCATAGACGGTCAATCCAAAACCTTGCCGGCCTTGATGGCATCCACGATTCTAACGGTTTCCACCGCCTCTTTGACCCGGTGTACCCTCAAAATATGGGCCCCGTTCATGGCGCTGACAGCGGCCGCTGCCATGGACCCTGTACCCCGTTCATGGGGCTCTTTTTTCAGGATTTGGCCGATAAACGCCTTGTTGGAACTGCCCACAAGCAGGGGCCGTCCCAGGGCCTGGAACTGAACCAGTTCTCGCAAGATCATGAGATTATGATCAAAGGTCTTGCCAAACCCGATTCCCGGGTCCACCAGGGTCAGATCCCTTCGAATCCCGGAGGCCTCGGCCCGATCCAGGGCCCCTTTCAAAAAATGGAGAATCTCGGGGATCAGATCATGATAGTGGGGATGGTCCTGCATATTTTCGGGTCGGCCTTTCATGTGCATGAGGATCACCGGGACCCCTGCCTCAGCCACCACCCTCGGCATATGCGGATCCGAGCGGAGCGCGCTCACATCGTTTATGATGGCGGCCCCTGCATCCAGTGCCTGGCGGGCCACACTGCTCTTACGGGTGTCGATGCTGATGGGGATGGAAATTTTTTTAAAGAGGGCGCTGATGACCGGAATAACCCGTCGGGCCTCTTCCTCCGCAGCCACCTTCCGGGCATAGGGCCGGGTGGACTCCCCGCCGATATCGATGATGTCCGCCCCGTCTTGGGCCATTGTGAGCCCGTGTTCAATGGCCTCTTCCGCAGCAAAATGAGCACCGCCGTCGGAAAAGGAATCCGGGGTGACGTTGAGGACCCCCATAATATGGGTTCTAAGGCCCAAGTGGAGACAGTGATTTTTCCACTTCAGGGTAAAATCCATTTTATTTAGTGCGCTCTTCACCTCCGCTCTCATCCGTTTCTTCCTGGGCCGGCTTTTCCTCCGGCTGATTTTGTTTCGGGGCTGGGTCCTGGGTGCCTTCAGTGGACTTGCCGGCCGACCCCCCGTTCTCTGCGATAATCCGGTCGATGTCCTGGGTGTTGAGGGTCTCCTTTTCCAGGAGGGCGCCGGCCATCTTATGGAGGATATCCAGGTTGTCCTCCAGGATGTGGCGGGCCTTTTCATACGATCCGGTGATGATGTTCTTCACCTCTTCATCGATTTTCTGGGCCGTCAATTCCGCATAGTCCCGGTGTTGGGACAGTTCCCGACCCAGGAAGATCTGTTCGTCCTTTTTCCCGAAGCTGAGCGGCCCCAGTTCCTCACTCATCCCATAATCACACACCATCTTCCGGGCCAGGGCAGAGGCCCTCTCTATATCATTCCCCGCACCCGTGGTCTGTGTTTTAAGGACAATATCCTCAGCCACTCTCCCACCCATCAGAATGGCGATATTGTTGTAGAGATACTCTTTGGGATAGGTGTGCTTTTCATCGATGGGGAGTTGCTGGGTGAGTCCCAGGGCCCTTCCCCTGGGGATAATGGTGACCTTATGGATGGGGTCCGTATCCGGAAGGATTTTGGCCACCAGGGCGTGGCCCGCCTCGTGATAGGCCGTGATCCGCTTCTCCTCGTCACTGATGATCATGCTCTTGCGTTCGGTGCCCATGAGGACCTTGTCCTTGGCGTCTTCAAAATCCTCCATCTCCACCCGGTCCTTGCCCCTTCGGGCTGCCATGAGGGCCGCTTCATTGACCATGTTTTCAATATCCGCACCGGTGAATCCCGGAGTGCCCCGGGCCAGGATGGAGACGTTTAGATCTTCCGCCACCAGCTTCTTTTGGAGATGGACTTTCAGGATCCCCTCTCTTCCTTTCAGGTCCGGCACAGGAACCACCACCTGTCGATCAAAACGGCCGGGTCTCAGAAGGGCCGGGTCCAACACGTCCGGCCGGTTGGTGGCTGAGATGAGGATGACTCCCTCATTGGACTCAAACCCGTCCATTTCCACCAGGAGCTGGTTGAGGGTCTGCTCCCGCTCGTCATGACCGCCGCCCAAGCCGGCGCCCCGATGTCGACCCACTGCATCGATTTCATCGATGAAGATGATACAAGGGGCGTTTTTCTTTCCCTGATTAAAGAGATCCCTGACCCTGGAGGCCCCCACGCCCACAAACATCTCCACAAAATCCGAACCACTGATGCTGAAAAAGGGCACGCCCGCCTCTCCGGCAATGGCCCTGGCGAGAAGGGTCTTCCCCGTACCCGGAGAACCCACCAGCAACACGCCTTTGGGGATCCTTCCCCCCAGCCGGGTGAATTTTTTGGGATCGCTCAGGAATTCCACCACCTCCCCCAGTTCATCCTTGGCCTCGTCGATCCCGGCCACATCTTTAAAGGTGACCTTTTCCTGGGATTCGCTCATGAGCCTGGCTCGGCTCTTTCCGAAGGAGAGGGCTTTCCCTCCGCCGGCCTGCATCTGACGCATGAAGAAGATCCAGACACCGATGAGCAATAGCATGGGGACCCAGGAGAGGAACACCTGGAACCAGGAAGAGTCTTCTGCAGGCTTTGCAGATATCTGAACGCCTTTTTCCCTAAGCAGTTTGATGAGTTCGGGATCCTTGGGGGCATAGGTTTTAAAGGGTCCCTGGGCGGACATGCCGGAGATATTTTCCCCTTTAATGGTAACCTGATTGACATTCCCCTTTTCCACCATGTTCAGAAAATCACTGTAGCTGACGCCCACGCTTCCCCGCTCCGGCTGCTTGAAGATCTGAAACAGCATGACCATCATCAGGCTGATCACCAGCCACAGGGCGAGATTTTTATAAAAAGGATTCAATGTAAGGTGACCTCCATTCAGGACATATCTTTTCGGTGGCATTTTGCCACGCACAAAACCCCCGGCGCCCTTATTCCGTATTAAGCAGGGCGGAGGAGGCTTATGGCCCTAAGTTGATTTTGATCCGGTCAAATGTAAGACCCACAATGGTTATTATAGCTACAATTTTTTGAATTTCCATAAAAATCTCACCCAGGCCCTCTACTTCACCCGGGACCCACACCTGCCGCACCACACTTTCCGCTTCACAATTCCGCTTTTTTTGGGCATAAGCTTTGACAGATTCCAGGACAAGGCCAAGGGCGCATTTTTTTGTTGACTCCATCGGTATGGGTCCGGAACATAGGAAGTGCAAGAGAACATCGTAAGGAGGTGCACATGGCACAGTCCCCGTTTACCCCAGACGACCTTCAGCAGATAGAAGCCCACGGGCTCACGCTCGAAGAAGTGCAACGGCAGCTGGCATTATTTAAGGCCCGTACACCCTACCTCAGACTGGTGTCGCCCTGTACCCCGGATAACGGCATCACCGTGCTGGAGGCAAAAGCCATGGGGCGATTGGGGGAGTTTTATGCCCAAAAAGGCCCCGAACATCAATGCATCAAATTTGTCCCGGCCTCGGGCGCCGCCTCACGAATGTTCAAGTCCCTGCTCAAGTACCTGAACAAAGAAGAGGAGATAACCCGGGAGAGGGTCTCTAAGGCAGCGGCCGCGGGGGATGAGGATGCCGAGAAGCTTCTAAAATTTATGGAGGGAATTAAACGATTTGCCTTTTTTCAGGATCTACAGGAGGTGCTGACACAAAAGGGGTTTACACCCGAAACATTGATAGAACAAGGTCGATTCAGGGAGATCATCCATTTTCTGCTCACAGAGGACGGGTTGAATTATGCCCGCCGACCCAAAGGCCTGCTCCGGTTTCATGAGTATCCACAGGGGAGCCGGACCGCTTTTGAAGAGCATCTGGTGGAAGCGGTCTTTTATGTTCAGGATCAGACAAACACCTGTCGGCTCCATTTTACGGTTTCCCATGAACACGAGGCTGATTTTCGATCGCTCTTTACAGAAGTAAGGCCCGGGTACCAAAGGCGTTACGGGATTTTGTATGATACCGATTTTTCTACCCAGGCCCTCTCTACGGACACCATTGCGGTGACATTGGACAACCGTCCCCTTCGTCAACCGGACGGCCGGCTGTTGTTTCGGCCGGGGGGACACGGGGCCCTTTTACAGAACCTAAATGCCCTCCAGGCGGATATCCTCTTCATCAAAAACATCGATAATGTGGTCCCTGACCGGCTCAAAGAAGAGACCTTCCGGTGGAAACGGATCCTGGGCGGGCTTCTCTTAGAGGTGCAGGACGAAATCTTTGGTTACCTAAGACGGCTGGCGTCGGGGGAAGAAACCGTTTCATTTTTGTCAGAGGTGACGGATTATATAGAGAACCGACTCTCCTATCCGGTCCCCGAGGCCGTAAAGGAGGCCTCTCCCTCGGCCAAACGGTCCTACGCCCTGGAGCGGCTGAACCGTCCCATACGGGTGTGCGGTATGGTGAAAAACGTAGGCGAACCAGGCGGGGGGCCGTTCTGGGTGATGGATGCGGACGGGGAGATCTCCCGCCAAATTGTGGAAACCGCTCAAATTGATCCCGATGATCCCCATCAGCAGGAGATCCTGCAGGCCTCCACCCACTTTAACCCCGTGGACCTGGTGTGCGGGGTCAGGGACTGGCAGGGAACCCCTTTCGATCTGGGCCGATATACAGACCCGGATGCGGTGTTTATATCCCGCAAATCCAAGGACGGTCAGGACCTAAAGGCCCTGGAGCACCCGGGACTTTGGAATGGGTCCATGGCCCGCTGGATTACCCTGTTTGTGGAGGTCCCAAAGATCACATTCAACCCGGTGAAGACGGTGAACGACCTCCTTCGGGACGAGCACCGGCCCGGGTGATGGCCCGGGCGGATGGCCGGGGTGGTTTGGGGGATAAAAACCGTGGCCTCGGGCTCTATGGGATGGGAAAATGGGTAACAACCGGATGAATCGGGCATATTCTCCCTACTTTGTGGGGATTGTAGGCCTGTTTATCACCACGCTGATTATCGCCAACATCACGGCGGTCAAATTGGTCATGGTGGCGGGAGTGATCGTCCCTGCGGCGGTGATGATATTCCCTGTCAGTTATATCACCGGGGACGTTCTCACGGAGGTATACGGGTATTCCCGGGCCAGGCGGGTCATTTGGCTGGGGTTTATGTGTAATTTGGTGGCCGTGGGCGCCATCTGGTTGGGTCAGATCCTGCCGCCCGCCCCTTTCTGGGATGGACAGGCCGCTTATGAACGGATCCTGGGGTATACGCCCAGGCTCTTAACCGCCTCTTTTTTGGCTTACCTGATCGGCGAGTTTTTCAACGCCTATGTCATGGCAAGACTGAAAATCCTTACTGCGGGTCGTTGGCTGTGGACCCGTACCGTGTCTTCGACCCTGATCGGCCAGGGGCTTGATTCCCTGGTGTTCATTGCCGTGGCCTTTGCAGGAACCATCCCGGTGAAGACCCTGGCCTTGATCGTCCTCACCCAATGGCTGCTCAAATGCGCCTATGAGGCGGCTGCCACCCCCTTTACCTATTGGGCAGTCCGGTTTTTAAAACGACGGGAAGGGGTGGATGTATATGACCATCACACCCGCTTCAACCCCTTAACCCTCAAATGATGGTAAGCCCGGATGGCGCTCCACCTTGACTGGAGATCGAGAGTCCTGATAAGAATGCATATATGAACCTCCTTGACATCATTATGATCGTCACCCTGGCCTTCTTCCTGGTACGCGGCATCTTCAGGGGGTTTTTTCGGGAGATGGGATCTTTGGTGGGGGTGGTTTTGGGTCTCTGGCTGGCCATATTGTATCAATCTTTAGTGGCCGGTCTGTTGAGCGCTTATCTCCCCCAGGGAAAATTTCTTCCCGTGATCAGTTTTGCCCTCATTTTTCTGGTGATAGTGGTGGCCTGTAATCTAATGAGCCGGGTCTTTCACCGGTTGTTCGCAAAGGCCCTGCTGGGCGGTGTGGACAGGATCCTGGGAGGGGCTACAGCCGTCTTAAAAGGGGGGGGCATCCTCTATTTTGCCATACTCTTTTTGATTTTCTTTGTGCCGTCCAGGACGCCCCTTATCGCCCAATCCCGAATGGCGCCCGTGGTGATCGGTTCCTATAACGCCTTGGTCCGTTGGATATCCCCTGATGCCCACCGCCGGTGGAAACAACAGTTCTTGAGAGATGGGCCGGACAGGGAAGTTTTTTCTACACTCAACTTTGATGGTCTCTTAAAAAGTCGTCACCCCGTTGAAAAACGGGGTCCAGAGGTTTTTCAAGTGATGGAATATACTGGATTCCGGCCTCCGCCGGAATGACGAAAAAAAGAAAGATGCGTCTGAAGAATGGAAAGTACGCAAAAACCGGATGAACCCATTTTTCTCGAAAACAAGTGGGTCAGGCCTGATGATGAACACGGATAAACTAACAGATGCGGTGGACTCACTAATAAGGCTGGTGGCCCGGCTTCGGGGGCCCAACGGTTGTCCCTGGGATGCCAAACAGACCGATGCCACCATTAAGCTGTACCTGCTGGAGGAGGCCTACGAGGTGGTGGAGGCCATTGAACAATCGTCCGCCCAGGAGGTATGCTCGGAACTGGGGGATCTGCTTTTTCAGATCCTATTTCTGTCCCACCTGGCCTCGGAGAGAGGTGAATTCGATTTTCTAAACGTCACCCAGGGGATCACCCAAAAGATGATTCGCAGACATCCCCATGTCTTTGGAGACAGGGTGGTAAAAGACGCCGAAGAAGTGGCCGCTAACTGGAGCGATATAAAGCGGGCGGAACAGGGCGAAACGGAAGGATCCGTGTCTCTTTTGGATCATGTCCCCGCCGGGTTACCGGCCCTCTTACGGGCCCACAGGCTGAGCGAACGGGCCGCCAAGATCGGTTTTGACTGGGCGTCTGAAAAGGCGGTCTGGCACAAGGTCGTGGAAGAGATGAAAGAACTGGAACAGGCCATGGGGAGCGGGCAGGGTGAATCCGCGTCCGAGGAGTTGGGGGATCTTCTGTTCACCATTGTGAACCTGGCCCGGCACCGGGGTCATAATGCAGAGGCCCTTTTGCGCAACACAAACCAGAAATTCCTCACACGCTTTAAAAAGATGGAAGAACGCCTGAAAGACTCCGGTGTGCCCTTAAAAGAGGCCACCCCGGGGGAGATGGACCGGGCCTGGGAAGCCGTAAAAGCAGAGGAGTGAACCGGTTTGGCAAAAAAGGGAGACAGGGGGGTTTTGGGCCGGGTCTTCAACTGGTTGCTGAAACTCATCCTTTTTTTCCTGGTCCTCAGTGTACTTCAGGTGGTGTTGCTCAGGGGGATCAATCCGCCCTGTACCATGATGACCGCATGGGGGTGGGTGCAAAGCATGGTGGCCCACAAACCCGAGCCGCCGCGTATGTACTGGCGGTCTTTAAACGAGATTTCACCTTATATGAGAAGAGCGGTCCTGGCGGGTGAGGATCAACGCTTTTTGCGCCATATGGGATTTGATTTTACTGAGATAAATGAAGCCCTCAAGGACGTGTTTCTGAAGGACAGCATACGGGGGGCGAGTACCATTACCATGCAGGCGGCCAGGACGGTCTTCCTCTGGCCTGCCAGGAATCTGGGGAGAAAGACCCTGGAGGCCTATTATACCATCCTCATGGAGATATTCTGGGGTAAGAAACGGATTCTGGAGGTCTACCTCAATACGGTGGATTGGGGAAGCGGGATCATGGGTGTGGAGGCGGCCTCCATAAGGTACTTTGACGTGCCGGCCACCCGGATCAGCCGCGTTCAGGCCGCACGCCTCGCAGCCATCCTCCCCAGTCCCCACCGATGGTCACCCACTAAACCGAATGCACAGGTCCTGAGAAGAGAACGGCGCATATTGAGAGACATGGAAAAGATGCCGCTGCTTTGAGCCGGGGGAAGGTGAACCCACAGTGCGCACGGACATGGAGACGCCCACCGTATGTTGAACATGCTTCATAAGATCCAGAGTATCAGCCTCAAATGGAAGCTTCTGATCCCCTTTCTCCTATTTTCCTTCCTGGGGACCACCTCCCTGGTCTATATGGGGTTGAGCTCCCAGCAGGAATTGATCAAAAAAGAGGAAAAAAATGAACTGCGCTGGTTTTATCATCTCTTTATTGACAAGGTGACCCAGAAGGGGAAACAGGCCCTGTCCATGGCCACCATCCTGGCCGAAAACCCCAAAATTCAAGAACTCTTGGCCGAGCGTGATCGCGAAGCCCTCATGGCCTATATCCTTCCCCTGTACAGGCAGTTGAAAAAGGAATTCGGGATCCGACAGTTTCATTTTCATATCCCTCCGGGGAAGTCTTTTTTGCGGGTCCATGCTCCTCAGCGGTCGGGGGAGATGATCTCTTATCGCCGGGGGGTTATGGATGTCTTAAAAGGCAGACAAGGCATCCAAGGCCTGGAATGGGGGTTAACAGGATTGGGCATACGGGGCATCGTGCCCATATTCGCACAAGAGACCCTGGTAGGGAGTATCGAGATCGGGTTCCCCTTTGGCAAGTCGTTTCTACAGGCGCTCAAGGCCACTTGGGGGCCTGATTTTACGGTATTCGAGCACAGGGGGGGCGATTTTTGCCCCATACTGGCCACCACCATGGAAAAGGAGAGGCCCTTCTGCTTTCGCCAAAATGCCTTTGAACGTTCCCTGGAGCAAGCGGTTATTGAGATTGCCCCGCCAACAGATTCGCATCGATCCGTATTCATGGGACCGGTCAAGGACTATCAGGGCGAGAACGTGGCCGTGGTGGAAATCGATATGGACCGTTCGTCCATTGTGAAGCGATTGGCCAAGACCCGGGATCTGATGGTACTGGTGGGAATTATCGGGATTTGTATTTCATTTATCTTTGTCTGGTTTGTGGCGGGGGCCTTTATTCGGCCCATCAAAGAGATGGTTTCCAATGCCCGGGAGATCGCCGAGGGAAAACGAGAGCGTCGTATCACCCCGGGTCCGGAGGATGAGATCGGCGTTCTGGCCCACGCACTCAACACCATGCTCGGGGCGCTTCAACTGAGGGAAAAGCAGATAGAGGACTATGCGAAAACCCTGGAAAAGCGAGTGCAGGAGAGAACCGCGGATCTGGTGCTGTCCGAGGAAAAATACCGGACCCTGGTGGATAACCTGCCCCTGGTGGTATACAGGCTGTTGGGGGACGGTACCACCGAATTTGTCAATCCCTACTTTACATCCAAACTGGGGTTCTCTCCGGACGAGGTGGTGGGCAATAAGCGGTTCTGGCAGGAGCAGATCTGGGGCTATGAGCCCAAGAAAAGTGAACAGGTATTGGAGAGGCTGGTAAAGGAAAAGCAGGGATTCCGGGCGGAGCGGGGGGTCAAAGACAAATGGGGTCATCGGTTGACTTTCATTGACCATGCCATCCCTGTTTTGGATGATGCCGGTGAGTTTAAGTGGATCGAGGGCATCATGGTGGATATTACGGAGCTCAAAAGGCTTCAGGAAAAGGCCCTCAGGACCGAAGAGATGCGGGTCCTGGGGGAGATATCGTCACGGTTTGCCCATGAAATGCGAAATCCGCTGGCCACTGCAGGGGGGTTTGCCCGGCGGCTCAGGGACTCTCTTAGGGAAGATGCCCAGCATCGTAAGCTGCTGAGCATTATCGTGGAAGAAGTGGCCAGGATGGAAAAGATCCTCAAGATCATTTTGTCCTCCATCGAGCCCTTTACCCTCTCCATATCCCGGGTGAACTTCAATGAACTGGTTCAAGGGGCCCTGGAGCCCCTGAAGAAGCAGATCCTGGCCAAGGATATCATCCTGGAAGAATCCCTCTCTCCTGCTGCAGGGAGTCTGCATGCGGATGGCGGTCTCCTCCATAAGGCGTTCGACAACCTGTTGAAGCACGCCGTGGTATCCATCCCTCATGGAGAGAGACTTTTTGTTTCCACGCGGGCGGATGCGGAACACCTGGTCCTCATTGTTCGGCACAAGGGGGACGGACTTTCCCAAGAGGATGTGGATCAGTTTTTTTACCCCCATATTACCGGCAAGGCCGAGTCCACCATCCTTGAATTACCGCTTTCCAAGATTATCATACACAGACACGGTGGAACGGCTATGGTCTATCAGGAGGGTGAAGATATTGTCCTCACCGTGGAGTTGCCCTATGCCCCGCCGGCGGGTATGGAGGATCTTTCCCTGGACACGGAATATGAGGAGGTGAACTCTTGATCCGTTATGTGACCTTAAATGCCTTTATTGGCGCATATTCCATCTTTTTCTGTTTGTGGGGCCTGGCTTTGTCCCTGTTCGACGCCACAGGGACCATAGTCCACCGGTATTGTGCCGTCCCTTGGGCCCAGGGGATTCTACGGGTCTGCGGCATCAAAGTGAAGGTGAAGGGGAAATCCGGTTTGAACCCGGCTGTCCCCCGCATCTATATGGTCAACCACCAGAGCTTTTTTGATATCTTTATCCTCCTGGCCCATCTGCCTGTGGATTTCAAGTTCATCCTGAAGCGGGAACTCATGCGGATTCCCCTCCTGGGTCCTGCCATGAAGGGCGCAAAATATATCGCCATAGAGCGCGATGACCCCAGGAAGGCGGTCCAGAGTATGAACCAGGCGGCCCAGCAGATCAAACAGGGGGCTTCGGTACTCATCTTTCCGGAAGGCACCCGAAGCAGGGATGGAAGGCTTCAGCCCTTCAAAAAGGGGGGATTCAGCCTGGCCGTCAAGGCAGGGTGTGACATCGTGCCGGTGGTGATTCGGGGGAGTGCTCGCATCGCGTCCAAGGGGAGTCTCAGAATTCAAAAAGGATGGGTGGAAATGCACATCGAAAGTCCGGTCCGGGTGTCGGGACGGACCAAACGGGACGTGCCTCGGATCATGGAGCAGGTCCGTGATGAGATGTTGGGACACATGGGAAGAAGGGATGAATGATATGGTGACCGCCGGGGTCCGGGGTCAATAGGGCGGCATAAAATGGCTTTTTATATGGAAGATATCGGTGCGGAGGAGATCGGGCGGGAAAGGGCAAAGGCCCGCAGACTTCGCCACACCCACTGGTGGCACAATAAAATCGAGCCAGGCGTTTGCCATTACTGCCGCCGAAGGGTGGGGCGCGAAAACCTGACCATGGACCATTTGGTGCCCCTGAGCCGCGGCGGGAAGAGCAAAAAAGGGAATCTGGTGGCGGCCTGTAAGGAATGCAATAACAAAAAACGGTATCTGCTCCCGGTGGAGTGGGATGAATACCTGAGAGGATTGGATCGGGTCCGGGATCCTGTCTGAAGGGTCGGATCAGTTTCCTTTTGATCCGGACAGGGCCCCTTTCAGATCCGTTCAATCTCCACCTCGAGTTGGTGGATCTCTTCCTCTTCTATCCCCAGGCATTCGGCGGCACGACCCTGATTGACGGCGATTTCCAGGTGACCCGAACTGCTGAACAGGGCCAGGGGCTCGCCCGGCGGCACATCCGCATAGTGATGGTGCAGGGTGTTGATGACCCGTCCCCCCAATTGAATGAGGGGCTGATGCGCCCCTAAGAACCGGTTCAGGACGTTTTCCTCGATATTGGTGATGAGGTTCCCGAACCGGTCAATGGCGGTGACCCGGCCGGTCAGGGTGTGCGTCCCCTGTTGTACGGTGTGTATTTTGAATGCGACCGGATCGGTGATCACCGTCCCCATCCGGTGGAGATCCACCCCTGCGGAAAGATGGGCGGCCACCGGAGCAAAGAGATCCCGGCCGTGAAAGGTGTGACTGACGTGGGGGCGGAAATAAACGGACTTGGTGAGATGAATGATTCGGGCATCCGGGTCCTGGGAAAGGATGGGCCAGAAGAGGCCGTTGTCCGGGCCTACGAACAGATGCCCTTTCGCGTACACCCCAATGGCCCGTCTTGAACTGCCCACACCCGGATCCACCACGCCCAAGTGGATGCTGCCGGTGGGGAAAAAAGAATAGGTTTCTGTAAGCAACCGTGCGGCCGCTTGGATATCCCCGGGCCCCACCTGATGGCTAATGTCTATGATCCGGACCTGGGGATTTATGGAGAGGATGACCCCCTTCATGGCCCCCACGTATGGGTCTGTGAGCCCGAAATCGGTTGTGAGCGTGATAATCCCTGTGTGCATGATACGGATGGGGTCTCCTGCAATCCCTGAGCGCAAATGCAAATCATCAAACCTATCCTGATCCGGTTTTGCCTCATTTAGATCCGGGTGTCAAGCCAAGCCGCATGGCGGCAGTCACCCCGATCCCTTTACATGCCGGAAGGATTGACGTAAAATGTCATGGATTGGAAGCGGGAGACAAATTAAAAAAATCGCCTCACTGAGGCATATGGAGCAGGTAAGGGGTGAACTCAAGGAAGGTAAACGGATTCTCCGGCCCTGGTGAACAAGCGCTGAGGGGAGGGAGGGATGGCCGTCAGGGCGGATTGCAGGGGAAAGGCGAGAGCGCGGCGTCGGTTCCCCCAAATTGGACAGGGGGCCGCCTGGAAAAGCGACTGGGATATCGGTTCAGGGATCCCACTCTCCTGATTCAGGCCTTCTGCCATGCCTCGTATGTAAACGAGCATCCCGAATCCGGACTCAAAGACAATGAGCGGCTGGAGTTTTTGGGAGATGCGGTCCTGGATCTGGCGGTCAGCACCCTGCTGATGGAGACCTTCTCAGACGCCCCTGAAGGGGAGCTGTCCAAGTTCAGGGCCATGATGGTGGATGAGCCCGGGTTATATGAGGTCGCACTGAAGTTGGAGTTGGGTGAATACCTCCTCTTGGGCCGGGGTGAGGATCAGGGTGGCGGCAGGGAAAAGCCGTCCATCCTGTCCGATACCATGGAGGCTGTCATCGGGGCCATCTATGTCGACGCCGGGTTTGACAGGACCCTCGGCATTATCGAGCGACTCTTTTCCCCCATGCTGGCGCGGGTGGGCGCCCGGGAACTGATCCATGATTTTAAGAGCCTTCTTCAGGAGTTCACCCAACAGGTCTGGAAGACCTTGCCCCAATATCGGTTGCTGGAGGAATCAGGCCCGGCCCACGATAAAAGCTTCAAGGTGTCCCTATGCCTGAGAGGGCAGGAGATTGCACAAGGAGAGGGAAGCAGCAAAAAAGAGGCCGAACAAAGGGCGGCAAAGCAGGCCTTTTTATCCCTGAAAGAAGCTTGAAACCCCTCATTATACCCGTCTTTATCCCTCATGAAGGATGCCCTCATCGATGTGTTTTCTGTGAGCAGCGAACCATCACCGCCCAAAAAGAGGAGCGTATCGGCCCGGACCATGTCGCCTCGGTCTTGAAGCAGGCCACTGCTTCAGCACGGTTTGATGTGAAGCGGAAACCGGAAGTGGCCTTTTATGGCGGGACCTTCACCGGGCTTCAAAAAAGGCAAATGGTAAGGCTTTTGAAGGCGGTGGAGCCCTTTATGGATCAGGGTCTGATCCAGTCTATCCGGGTTTCGACCCGGCCGGATGCGTTGGATGAAGATCGTCTTACCATACTAAAGACCCATGGGGTCCGGACGGTTGAGCTGGGGGTTCAGAGTATGAATGATGAGGTCCTCGCCTATTCCAAGCGGGGGCACACCGCCCGGGACAGCGTGGAGGCGGTCCAGACCCTGAAGACGGCAGGTTTTGGGGTGGGGGTTCAGCTTATGCCCGGTCTTCCCGGGGATTCAAAAGACGTGTTTACAGATACCGTGCAATCGGTCTTGCGGCTGGAACCGGACATGGTAAGGCTTTATCCGACCGTGGTCATCAGGGGGACACAGCTGGCCCGCATGTATGCACAGGGACGGTATCATCCCCTGACGTTGGATGAGGCCGTAGATCGCTGTGTGGAGGCCACCGTCCGCTTGGAGACAAACCAGATCCCGGTGATCCGGATCGGGTTGCACGGGTCCCCTTCGTTGGCTGAAAAAGGGCAAATCGTGGCCGGTCCCTGGCACCCGGCGTTCGGGTTTCTGGTCCGTTCGGCCATCCATCACAGGAAGGTGGCATCGGACCTGCCCGCTACTGTGCAGGGCCGCATCAGGCTGTTCGCTCCCCGGCGGGAGATCCCCCTCCTCAGGGGACATCGAAATCAGGGGATTCTTACCATCGAGCATAGAACCGGCTCCAAGGTGGTGAACATCATACCCGATGAGCAGGTCCCCGAAGGGAGGGTCAGGGTGGAGGTCCTATGAGGTTTCGTTCCGGGTTCATTGGGCTGGTGGGCCCTCCCAATGTGGGGAAGTCCACGCTGTTGAATCGGATCTTGGGGACAAAAGTGGCCATCGTATCCCCCAAGCCCCAGACCACGCGAACCCGGGTCGCAGGGGTGTTCAATGGGGAACACTGTCAGATGATATTCATGGATACCCCGGGCATTCACCGCACCAAGACCGCCCTTCACGAGAGTATGGTGCAATCGGCCTTGGCCGCCTTTCATGAGGTGGATATTCTGGTGGTGATGATCGAAATCGCCCGTGGAGACGACCCTGAAATCAGGACCGTTTTGAGGGACCTCAGGGGGTTGAGAAAGCCGTGCCTTTTGGTCATCAATAAAATGGACAGGGCCCCCAGGGAGAGACTCCTCCCCCTTATGGACGCTTATCAGAAGAAATACCCTTTTGATGCCATCGTTCCCATCTCCGCCCTGAAAGGAGACGGGGTGGACGTCCTGCTGGAGGAACTAAAACACAGGCTCGCCCCCGGGCCTCAACTCTTTCCGCCGGACATGCACACGGACCAGACAGAGCACCACTTGATCGCAGAGATAATTCGGGAGCAGATCTATCTGCACATGCGCAAGGAGCTTCCCTATTCTGCTGCGGTGACCGTTACAGGCCTGTCAGAATTCCCGGATAAGGGCCTGATCTCTATTACCGCCTGTATCCATGTGGAAACCGAATCCCAGAAGGGGATATTTATCGGCCGCAAGGGAGGGACCATAAAGGCCATCGGTCGCTCGGCCCGTCTGGAATTGGAGTCTATTTTGGGTGCGAAGGTCTATCTAAACCTGAGAGTAAAGGTGGAAAAGAACTGGTCCAAGGACACCAGGGCCCTGAGGCGGCTGGGCTATTGATGCCAAAAAAAAAACCAACCCCCGAAGCAGGGGGTTGGTTTTTTAGGAGGAAAGAGTAATGAGTGGTGTTCCACTTTGATGGCTTATTCCTGCAAGATGCCTGCCAAAACTTGCCGGCCGGTTCCATTTTTTTTTAATATACTGTTTTTTCAGGCATTTTTCCATGTGTGTGTTTCAGCCGGGATGTTGAATGGTGTCAGAGAAGTACAAGATATTGTACCGGATGGCCTGCCGTTAACGGATGCCTAAGTGTAAGATCCTGAAATTGTTATATAAACATCGGTACATTATATTTTACCCCTTATATCTTGATATTGTACTTTTTCATTTTGTGCTGAATCAGGCTTTTGGTGATGCCCAACTCCTCTGCGGCATGGGCCTGGACATTATTGCATCGCATCAAGGCCCGTCGGATCATCTTCTCTTCTATCTGTTCCAGGGCCCTGGGCAGCGGTACATTGGATGGAATAAAGGGTTCCACTTCAACTCGGCCTCCCCCGCTTCTCAATTCTTCCGGCAGATCGTCTACGGTGATCAATCCGCCCGAATGGAGGACCACCGCCCTTTCAATAGCGTTTTCCAACTCTCTGACATTGCCCGGCCATGCATACGCATACAGGGCCTTCCAGGCCTCCGGGGCCAACCGGATGGTCTGGTCGTCCGGGTCTGTCTTGTATTTTTCAATAAAGTGCTTTACCAACAACGGTATATCGTCGGGTCTCTCCCGCAAAGACGGGACCTCGATATTGATCACATTCAACCGGTAGTATAGATCTTCTCGAAAGGTTCCGGCGGCCACATCGTCTTTGATGTTTCTGTTGGAGGCAGAGATGACCCTTACATCGACCTGAATGGATCGGGTGCCGCCTACCCTTTCAAACTCCATCTCCTGGAGGACTCGTAAGAGCTTCACCTGGAGCGGGGGGGGCATCTCCCCCACCTCATCCAAAAACAGGGTCCCCTGATCCGCCAGTTCGAACCGGCCCTTTTTCATGGCCACCGCACCGGTAAAGGCCCCCTTTTCGTGCCCGAAAAGCTCGCTTTCCAGAAGGGTCTCGGTCAGTGCACCGCAATTGATGGATATAAAAGGCCGGTTCCGTCTGGGACTCTGGTAGTGTACGGCCTTGGCGATGAGTTCCTTGCCGGTGCCCGACGGTCCCGTGATGAGGAGGGAGGCCGTAGAGGCGGCCACCTTGTCGATGAGGTCGTAGACCCTCAGCATGGGTTTGCTTTTGCCCACCATATTCCCATAGGTAAACCGATCTGAAAGGGCCTGGGTCAGCAGCCGGTTTTCCTTGATCAGCCGATAATTCTCCAGGGCCTTTTGGACGGTCAGCTTCAGTTGCTCATTTTCAAACGGCTTTTGAATGTAATCGTAGGCATGCTTCTTCATGGCCTCTACCGCCATCTCTATGGTCCCAAAGGCGGTCATCATGATGACCGGGAGATCCGGCTTGATCTGTTTGCATTCCTCCAACAGGGCCATGCCGTTCATCCCGGGCATTTTCATGTCGGTGATCACCAGGTCAACGTCCGCTTCCCGGACCGTGTCCAGGGCGGCCATGCCGGTTTGGGCCGTGATGATCTCGTAGCCCTCTCCGGTGAGCAGGGCTTCAAGCACCACGAGATAGTTTTTTTCATCATCCACGATCAGGATTGTTTCCATGG